>JANWZM010000200.1 GCA_025054635.1 Thermoflexales bacterium | reverse complement strand
CGCGAAGGCGCCCATGTCGTCATCGCCGACATCAACGCGGAGGGCGCACAGCAAGTCGCCGAGCAAATTTGCCAGGCGAATGGGTTCAAACGTGCCCTAAGCGTGACTTGTGACGTCACCCAAGAATCGTCCGTCGCTGCTGCGTTCAAGCAGGCTTGCCTCGCCTACGGAGGAGTGGACATCGTGGTCAACAACGCGGGTATCGCTAGCAGCGCACCGATTGAGCAAACTACTCTGGCGGATTGGCATCGGAATGTGGAGGTGTTGGCAACAGGGTACTTCCTGGTCGCGCGTGAGGCATTCCGCATCCTCAAGCAGCAGAACCGCGGCGGGTCGCTGATCTTCATCTGCAGCAAGAACAGCGTGGCGGCGGGCAAGAACGCCAGCGCTTACAGCGCAGCCAAGGCAGCGGAGCTTCACCTCGCGCGCTGCCTTGCCGAGGAAGGAGGCGCCTACGGGATTCGCGTCAACAGCATCTTGCCCGACGCCGTGCTACAAGGCAGCAGCATTTGGAACAGCCGTTGGCGTGAAGAACGCGCCAGAAACTACGGCATAAAGCCGGAGGAGCTGGAGGCTTTCTATGCTGCGCGCACAACGTTGAAGGTCAACGTGTATCCAGAAGATGTTGCCGAGGCAGCCCTGTTCTTCGCTTCAGACCGCTCAGCTAAGACGACCGGAGGAATGCTCACCGTGGATGGTGGTGTGGCTGCTGCGTATGCCCGCTAGGAGCAGGGTGCGATGACCCAACCTGTCAACTATCGGCATGAGATCGTCGGTGTCTTTGGGTACCCTGTGGACGAGAACCCGACCTTGCTGATGTTCGAGGCAGCGTTCAAAGCGACTGGGCTGCATTGGCGCTACCAGAATTTCCTCGTCAAGCCCGAGGCTCTCGGCGACGCGATGCGGGGAATGCGGGCGATGAACTTTCGCGGTGTCAACCTGACCATCCCTCACAAGATAGCTGTGCTCCCCTACCTTGATCGGATCACGCCAGAGGCAGCGCTGATCGGGGCGGTAAACACGGTGGTGCGTGAGGGCGATGCGCTCGTCGGTGCAAACACAGACGGCAAGGGTTTTCTCACCGCGATTCGCCTACGCGGTGTGAGTCCAGCGGGCAAGCGCGTTGCCTTGATCGGGGCAGGCGGCGCAGCGCGCGCGATCGCAGTTGAACTGGCACGAGCAGGAGCGGCTCAACTGACCATCTTCAACCGCACGCTGGATCGCGCTGAGTCCTTGGCGCAGGTCATCAATGCCCACACGCCAGCTCGGGCAACGTCCGCTGAGGTGCGCCCTGGTCAGCGCGTTGCTATACCAGCAGATGCTGACCTTGTGATCAACGCTACGTCGCTTGGGCTTTATCCTCGCATAGACGACTTGCCCCCTGTAGACACGGAGACGATTCGCCCACACATGCTGGTATGTGATGTCATCCCCAACCCCCCGCGCACGCGCTTTCTCATCGAGGCGCGCGCAAAAGGAGCGGCGACCCTCGATGGGCTTAGTATGTTGGTGTATCAGGGCGCAATTGCGTTTATGTTGTGGACGGGGATGGATGCCCCCGTTGAGGCGATGCGGGCTGCTCTGGAGTCAGTGTTTGTGTAAGGCTTGTTTTACAAGTGCTTAAACGCTCGTAACTACCATGCTAGGCAAGAGCGCCTGGATTCGCGTGCGCAGATGTGCAGAATGTCGCAGTTGCAAATTTCTGCAGTTGCGGGTACAACAGAGGAGCCATCTGTCGTTCGCCGAACGGCAGGCGAGAATGAACAACCTATCGTTGGAGGGAATCAGCTCATGAAGTTCACAAAGCGTGTCTCGTTCCTAGTTCCCGCACTGGCGCTGGCTCTTTCTGCATGCGGCGCCCCATCCGCAGAGGTTGACAAGAGCGGCGACTTTTATCTCGCCTTGCCGCGAGTTGAGGTCGTCCTCGACGACAAGGGCGTTCCCAGCATCGCTGGCTTGAGCGCTGACGCTGTCCGAACGTTGACCTTCGGCACAGTTGACCTCAGCTTGTTTGCCGTGCCAGCCGACTACGTTGCCTGGCTGAAGAGCACCAACACGCAGCATATCGAGCTGGCGTTCAACGGCTCAGGCGCATTCATCTACGTCAATGGCAAAGCCCTGCCACACATCGAGTTCGACAACACGTCTATCGCCAACACCGGCGAGGTTGCCCTGACCATCACAGACATCTTCGCCCCGGGCTTCCAAGGTTACGCCAGCCTGGCAAAGCGCTTCCTCCCGCTTGCGCGCAGCCTCGGTCTAGGCTTGGTTATCCGCCTGCCGAAGCAGGATGGGGTCGCAGAAATCCCGCTTCGTGAGCTTGGTGCTCCGAAGAAAGCAGTCGAACCTCGTCCGGATACTTCAAGTGTGCAAGCGCGGATTGTCGTCGACTACGATGCCAACGGCGTCCCTTCAGTTGCAGACATCTCAGTTGCTGAGATTGAGCAGCTCTTCGGACTAGACCTGCTTGTGCTCAAGCTAGACCCGAACTTTGTCCGCGCGATGACGAACAAGGGTATCCAGCACTTGTCCATTCGCAGCGAGGGCAATGGCTTAGCGCTGGCGGTGAACGACAAGCCGCTGCCGAATCTCGTGTGCGATGCCGACTGCCTCACCAACACTGCAAACGTGATCAGCACGCTGAACACCTATGAGGCGCTGCAGATCAACGGCGCGACGATCGGCATGAAGGAAATCAACCAGATCGTTAAGCAGTTCGGCCCTGAGCTGCGCAACGTGGACATCGAGCTGGCACTGCGCTTCCCGCTCGCGCCTGGCTCACAGCGTATCCCGCTGCCGTTCGCCTCGATGGTGAACTGAGCGCTTCCGCTGGGTCATGTTTGAGGGATTGCCGCTATGAACGTGCCGCAAAAGTTTGGCGGGTTGAGGCTGATTGGCACCATCCTGCTTGCGTGGGGAATCATCGTTGTCGCTGGCGGCTTGATCGTCGGGCTAATCTTGCTCACGGGCAATTTCTTCGAGGGCTACAACCGTGGCATCAACCTCATCGGGTGGATCCCACTGATCTCCGGGTTGGTCAACGGCTTACCTCCGATTGTCCTCGGCAAGGCAATTCACCTGCTTGTGGACGTGGAATACAACACTCGGCTTGCTGTGCAATCAGCCGAGCAGGCGCGCCAGATAGCTGAAGTCGCCGTTAAGAATAGCGAGTCGCTTCTGAAGACGACCGAGACGCTGATGCGCAACACTGAGCTGGCGATGAAGAACCTCGAGACAGCCGCGAAGGGCAAAGCGTAGTAGGGACGAAGCGACCTGAAGCAACAAACAAGCGGAGGTTGTCTGCACAACCTCCGCTTGTTTTGCTATCAGCAGCCTCACACCGAGCGATACTCGCCCTCGACTACACCGCCGTCCGAGGGTGAGCTGCTGCCTGAGGACGCGCCGTTGCCGCCCTGGGCATACATGCTCTGACCAATCTGCGCCAGGCGGGACTGCAGCGCATCAGTCGCCCGACGGATGCGGGTGAGGTCGTCGCCTTTCATCGCGTCACGCAAGTCGTTGATCAACCCTTCGACCTGACCACGGTCTGTGCTGCTGACCTTCTCGCCAAGCTCGCGCAGCGTTTTCTCTGCCTGATAGATTGCCTGGTCGCCGGCATTGCGCGCTTCAGCAAGCTCTTTGCGCCGAGCATCTTCGGCGGCATGCTGCTGCGCTTCGCGCACCATGCGCTCGATGTCCTGCTTGCTCAGGTTAGTGCTTGCGGTGATGCTGATCCGCTGCTCGCGCCCAGTCGCCTTGTCCTTCGCGCTGACGTTCAGGATGCCGTTGGCATCAATGTCGAAGGTCACCTCGATCTGCGGAATGCCGCGCGGTGCAGGCGGGATACCCTCTAGGCGAAATTCGCCGAGCAGCATGTTGTCCGCAGCCATCGGGCGCTCGCCTTGGAACACCTTGATGTCAACGGCGCTCTGGTTGTCTTGTGCCGTGCTGAAGATCTCGCTCTTGCGCACAGGGATTGTGGTGTTGCGCGGGATCAGCACGGTCATCACACCTCCGAGCGTCTCCACCCCGAGGCTGAGCGGCGTCACATCGAGCAGGAGCACGTCGCGCACCTCGCCCGCGAGGACGCCTGCTTGGATCGCTGCGCCGACTGCGACGACCTCGTCGGGGTTGACGCTCTTGTTCGGCTCTTTGCCGCCAGTCAGCTCGCGCACCAGCGCTTGAACCATCGGCATGCGCGTCGCGCCACCAACGAGCACAACTTCGTCAATGTCGCTCACTTTTAGGTTGGCATCGCGCAACGCTTGCTCCACTGGACCGCGCAGCCGCTTGACCAGGTGCTCGCTGAGCTGCTCGAACTTCGCTCGGGTGAGCTTCATCAGCAGGTGCTTCGGGCCGGTCTGGTCAGCGGTGATGTAGGGCAGGTTGATCTCAGTCTCCATCATCGAGGAGAGTTCGATCTTCGCCTTCTCGGCTGCCTCCTTCAAGCGCTGGAGCGCCTGCCGATCGGTGCGCAGGTCAATTCCCTGCTCCTTCTTGAACTCGTTGATCATCCAGTCCATGATCACCGCATCCCAGTCGTCCCCGCCCAAGTGGGTGTCGCCGCTGGTTGCCTTGACCTCGACAACGCCCTCGCCCACTTCAAGGATGGACACGTCGAACGTTCCACCCCCAAGGTCGAAGACTAGGATGGTTTCGTCTTTCTTCTTGTCCAAGCCGTAAGCCAGGGCGGCTGCTGTCGGCTCATTGATGATGCGCAGCACTTCTAGCCCAGCGATCTGCCCTGCATCTTTGGTTGCCTGACGCTGAGCATCGTTGAAGTAAGCAGGCACAGTGATCACGGCTTTGGTCACTGGCTCGCCCAGATAGGCTTCGGCGTCTGCCTTCAGCTTTGCCAGAACCATTGCGCTGATCTCTTGCGGGGTATACACCTTATTCGTGTTCGGGATCTTGACTCGCGCATCGTTCGACGGCCCAGGGACGACTTGGTAGGGGACGCGCTTGCGCTCACCCTCAACTTCGTCGTAGCGCCGACCCATGAAGCGCTTAATTGAGAAGATGGTGTTCTCTGGGTTGACAACAGCTTGGCGCTTCGCCGCTTGACCGACCAGCCGCTCGCCATCTTTCTTGAAGGCGACTACAGAAGGGGTGAGGTTACCACCCTCAGCCGTTGGGATCACGGTTGGGCTACCGCCCTCAAGCACAGCCACGACGCTATTCGTCGTGCCTAGGTCTATGCCAACAATCTTTGACATTCTGTCACCTCCATGCACAAACTCCTAAGCAGCTTAAGGCTTGAGGATTAGAGAGAAGCCAATCCCGCGTTAGCAAAACGCTAGTGAAGGTTCGCGCTGGGGAGTGCCTATGTCCTCCACTTCGGAGTGTGGAGACAGAGCGATGGGCTGTAGTCTGTGCGTCAGGTTCAAGCACTCTCCCACAAAGGGAGCTGATTCGGTGCTGCAGGCGGAATTGCCTTGCCTACGAGCGTGCGGAATTGTTCAGCAAGACGCGGCGTAAGCGCATCGTCTGGGTGATGACAGAAGAAATACACGTCTCTACCCTCGGCAAGCCAAGCGCGCACGGCTTCTACCCAGGGCATGAGCCATCGCGTGTTTGTGTCTAGGTCAGGATGCCCGACGTAGCGCACAAAGACAAAGTCTGCGGTTCGGGTGCGGCGCGTCGGCACGCGCGGCTTGCGCGCTTGAGCTGTCGCAGTGGCTGGGCGGTCGGGCGGTGCACTGAACAGTGGCGCTGTGTCGAAGACGCATCGCGCGACGTTGTACTGCCGCAGCAGCGCGTCTAGCTCGGTCTCGTAGCGCCCGAACAAATCGGGGTGGCGCGGCTCAACGGCTAGCCGGAACGCGCTGTGCCAGCGCGCTAGCCAGCGATCCAAATCGCGCAGACGCTCGGGGCTGAATGTTGGCGGCAACTGCAAGAACGCTGGACCGCATCGGTCGCCCAGCGTCTGCAAGCAGCGCACGAATGCCTCGGTCTCGGCGTCGCAGGCGACCAGCCGCTTGTGATGGCTGATCGCCTGCGGCACTTTGAGGCAAAAGCGAAACCCGTCGGGTGTCTGGTCGCGCCAGCGCCTGACGGTCTCCAGATCAGGCAAGGCGTAGAAAGTGGTGTTGCCCTCAACGGTGTTCATGCGTCGGCTGTAAGCCGACAGGAACTCGGCTGGGCGTGTGCCAGGCGGGAAGAACGATCCCACCCACGCCCTCACGCCCCACATCGGGCAACCCACGAACAGCGCCATGCTTGGGTTAAGCGACGGGTTCGAGCGCAGGCAGCTCTGCCCGAGCGCGTTCAAGGACTGCCTCGGGTAGCTCGTAGTCCTGCAGGTCACCTGCCAGGTAGCGGTCGTAAGCTGCCATGTCGAAGTGTCCGTGACCACATAGGTTGAAGGCGATGACGCGACTAACGCCTTCCTCGCGGCAGCGAATTGCCTCGTCAATTGCTGCACGAATGGCGTGGGCAGCCTCTGGCGCAGGGACAATCCCTTCGGTCTGTGCGAAGAGCACTCCCGCCTCGAAGGTAGCCCGCTGCTGCACTGCGCGCGCTTCGATCACGCCGTGGCGATAGAGCTCGCACACCAGCGGCGCCATGCCGTGGTAGCGCAAGCCACCAGCGTGGATCGGCGCAGGGACGAAGTTGTGACCAAGTGTGTACATCTTGATCAGCGGTGTCATCATGCTGGTGTCGCCGAAGTCGTAGGCATACACACCACGAGTGAGCGACGGCGCAGCCGCAGGTTCGACTGCGATCACCCGCAGATCAGGCGCTCTGCCAGTGAGCTTGTCCGCGATGAAAGGGAAGGAGAAGCCAGCGAAATTGCTGCCGCCGCCAATTGCGCCAATCAGGATGTCCGGATAGACACCTGCGAAGTCGAGCTGGCGTTTTGCCTCCGAACCAATCACGGTCTGGTGCAGCAACACGTGGTTCAACACTGAACCCAGCGCGTACTTCGTCGGCGTCGGGTTCGTCACGGCGTCCTCGATGGCTTCGCTAATGGCAATGCCAAGCGAGCCAGGATGGTCGGGGTCTTGTGCCAGCGCAGTGCGGCCGGCGTTTGTGTCAGGACTGGGCGAGGGCACGACTTGTGCACCCCATGTCTGCATTAGGGCGCGGCGGTAGGGCTTTTGCTCATAGCTCACGCGAACCATGTACACCTTCAGCTCGATGCCAAACATGCGGCACGCCATCGCTAGTGCGCTGCCCCACTGCCCAGCGCCGGTTTCGGTCGTGATCCGCTTTGTGCCCGCTTCCTTGTTGTAGAACGCTTGAGCCACGGCTGTGTTTGGCTTGTGGCTGCCAGCGGGGCTGACCCCCTCATACTTGTAAAAAATCTTGGCTGGCGTCTGCAGGGCTTGCTCAAGGCGCCGCGCTCGATGCAGCGGCGTCGGTCGCCACAGTTTGTACACCTCGCGGACAGGCTCTGGAATCTCGATGAAGCGCTCCTTAGACACCTCCTGCTGGATCAGCGCCATGGGGAAGAGCGGGGCGAGGTCGCTCGGCCCGACAGGCTGCTTTGTGCCCGGGTGCAACACAGGCGGCAGCTCAAACGGCAAGTCTGCCTGGATGTTGTACCAGGCCTTGGGGATATCGTCTTCGGTGAGGAGAAAACGGGTATGCTCGCTCATAGCCCGATGTTTTAGCACAGAAATTCAGGCAGGGCGGGATGGGAAACACACGTAGCGAAGGCGTGTCACGCGCCCTGTGTCATCCACACGGGCATGCACAGCGAAGGCACGCGCCACGTGCCCCTACAGAGTGCTCGCTAGCGAGTTGGCGGCTTGCGCCTCAAGGCGTATGACCCGCTGCAAGGCACGCAGCAGTTGTCCGCTCTCATCCTGACCCGAGACTGTGAGCTGGCTCGACGCCAGGTAGATTCGTTCACGGCAGCGATAGGCAAGTCCACCGACCACACGTGCCAGCGTCTCACGGCTGACGCGCAGCTCGTCTGCGTCAGTCCAGCGTTGCCCAGGCGCCCAGCTTGCCGAGAGCACATACGGATGGGTCAGGGGTTGGTAGGGGCGCTCGTGCCAACCCGTGGTGTTGATGTCAAGCCAAAACTGGATGCGCGACCGCAGGTCATTTGTGAGGTAAGCGTAAGCCGGCGCCAGCAATACAGCGGGCCAACGGCGTGCCTCAACGTCAGCGTCAGGCAGTAGCGCCACGCGCTCTGGCACATACTGTGCAGCGAAGCCCTCCTGCTGCAACAAGTCAACGTAGGCTAGATCGAGGCTTGGCTGCTCGGTCTGCCCCGGCGACGTTTGGCTCACGTGCTCAGCAAGAGCAGTTGTCAGCGCTTCGCGGAAGGCGCGCGCACCGCGGATCAACTTATCACAAACGAACGCAGCGTCGCGGTCTGTGCTCAGTGCGAAGCCAGGTCGTGAGAGCACTTCAGTAAATAGCCGCTGCCACAGCAAATCCAGCGGTGTGGATGTTGTTCGTCGCTGCAGCTCAATCCAGTCACGTAAGCGTTGGTATGGCTCGATGAAGCGATGCCCAACCTGTGCCCAGAGATCAGCGCGATGGGTTAAGTCGGGCAGGTCTTGAATCTCAAGGCGATGAATGGCTCGTGCGATGTGATGCGCGCGTATCAAGTCGAGGTCAGCGACGCACACCGACAGTGCTCTCGCCATGTCGCTTGGGCTAACGGGGCGTCTCCACGCTGGACGAGCAAGCTGGGCGAGCGCAACAAATGCGCGCGCCACTGGATGATCCCACAAAGGGCGCGAGGGGCGCAAGGGCTGAACACCAACACGGAACGGTCGAAGCTGCTCTTGCAGCTCGAAGCGCAGTACGTCCTCGACGTAGGGCGCCAGAACCGCGATCTCGTTTGCTGGTATGCCTCCCACGACAAGCTCGCCAATCGTCTGAGCCACAGCGCGCACCATCTCGCCCCAGAACTTCTTGCTCTCCAGGACGCGCACAGACGCGCAGACATCCTGACCGTTGCTGGGCACGGGCAGGGCGTAGGTCTGAGCTGCAGCGCGCATCAGTGCTGCGCCAAACTGAGCCGGTGAGAGTGGAGCACCGAACTGAAGCCGTGGGTCTGGCACCTCGACGACCTCACACAAGGCGCGCAGCCGACGCGCTGAGGTCACGTCAGCGCCGAGGAAGATACGGTATCCCCCAGGATCATCCTCGACCAAAACAGCTGAGTCGCAGACGGGTAGGAGCACGTCCAAGAAGCGGTGCAGAATGGGAGGGTTCTCCTCGATGTTGTCCGCCAGAACATGCCGAAAGCGGGCAGTGAGGTAGCTGCGGTAGAAGTCGTCCGCCAGCAGCCGCTCGGCAAACAGTGTCATGGTGAGCGAAAAGTCCAACAGGTAATGACGCAGGCAGAATTCGCGGAACGCAAGTGCTAGCGCCTGGACGCGCTGGTACGTCGGCAGCCGTGGCTCACGTCCCTCCCACGCAGCGTTAAGCCGATCAGCGATCTCGGTAAGTGGGAATCCGCAGACCGCGGCTTTGTTCAACCCGTCCAAGATTTGGCTGAGGATCCGTGCGCGGTGAATCTTGAGGTCGTCGAACTCCGCCAAGCGCAAGCCGGCAATCAGGTTGAGCACATACTGCGCGCCCTCGACGTTGATGAAAGTTGGCTCGCGGTAGGGCGGCGCAAAGCCCGCGGTCGAGGCAAGGCGTGGGAAGAACAGCTCGACGTGTTGGCGCGCTAGGGCATACACCGTGCCGATGAAGGGGTGCCCGCGCACAGAGCCGCGTGCCTCAGCCAGCGCTGCCCTAAACCGCACGCCGGCTGAGGCTTGCGGCACAAGCACCAGGATGCGATCTGGACGCACCCCGCGTTCGGTTAGCTCGACGAAGCGCTGGATCAACCGCGTGGATTTGCCCGTGCCGGGGTGCCCTACCCAGTATTGCCTCATGCAGAAGAGAGAAGAGCAGCGAAGATCTGCTCTCCGAGGAGGGATTGTCAGTTGCTCACCTGGGTGATCTTGAACTTGATGAGACCGGAGGGGGTCTCAACGTGCACCACGTCGTTGACCTTGTGGCCGATGAGCGCTTTGCCGATGGGAGACTCGTTGCTGATGCGCCCGTTCACTGGATCAGCCTCCGCTGAGCCAACGATGGTGTAATCCTCGCGTTCGCCAGAGTCCATGTCAGTGATGGTCACCTTACTGCCCAAGCGAACTTCGTCAGACGGGCCGGTGTTCTCGATCAGCACAGCGTTGGCGAGAATGCTTTCCAGCTCGAGGATGCGCCCTTCGACAAACGCCTGTTCGTTCTTGGCGTCCTCGTATTCGGGATTCTCCTCAACCTCGCCCTCTGCCATTGCTTCGTGTAGCCGCTGCGCAATCTCCGCGCGCCGCACCGTTTTGAGGAAGTCGAGTTCCTCTTCGAGGCGCTTCAGACCTTCGGGGGTCAGATACGCATGTTCAGTCATCTTCGCTACCTCATTGACTCCGCTTTGCGCTAGGCGTAGGAACAAACAGAGGCGTGACAACCATGTACACGCCTCTGTTTCTCGCCTAGCTTGACATAGTATAGCACAACTGGGTACGAGGGCTAGTGCAGGGGAGTGTCTGGGCTTGAGTGTATGGTGCGTGGATAGTCGAGTTTCGCGTATGCTTTAACCCATTTGTGCAACAAATACCAGTGGCTGCAGCGACTCCAGTCTAAGCACCCCAACCATGTGCCAGGCTAAGGAGCACTGCTGTTCCCAACTCACCTGCGGTCCGACTACAGTCCATCCTGACCGCAGTCCGTCTCGGGCAAGTAGAGGCAGGGGGCATCTTGTGTTGGCTTCTTCGGCAGCACCGAGCGCCCTTGGCGCGAGAGCCCACCCTTTCCTCTTGCCATCATCACCCCTGCGATAGGACGAAAATCGCATCGAGGGCAGGCATCTGCGCCTGCCCTCGCCACTTGACCTTAAACGATATACCCTACGCCTACTGCGCCGGGGCCGGCGTGCGTAGCGATGGTTGGGCCGACCTCGATGGTCATCACCTGAGGCACGCCAAGCGCGCTGCTCAGCGCATGAGCAACTTCCTCACCAAGCTGTGGCGATGCGGAGTGAAGCACAATGTATTTCGGGTCTGTTGCCTTTTGCAGGTCGCTGAGCACAATCTCGCGCAGACGTGCGACTGCTTTGCTGAACGTGCGCACGCGCTCCAGCGGTTCGACACGACCGTCCTTGATCGTCAAGATTGGCTTCATCTGCAGAATGCCGCCGACCAGCGCCTGCGCGCCGCCGATGCGCCCGCCTCGGCGCAGGTTCTCCAGCGTTTCGAGCACGAAGTGTAGGCGCGTGCGCGGGATCAGCGACTCGATGTGTGCCTTGACCTCTGCTGCGCTAGCGCCCTGCTTGACTAAGCGCACGCCCTCGAGCACAAGCAGCGCCATGCCTGCGCTCACCTGGCGGGTATCCACAATGGTGATCTTTGGGTCGCCGTTCATCAGTGCGGCCGCAGCCTCAGCGCTGGCGATAGTGCCGCTCAAGTCGCGGGAGATGTGGATTGAAATGACCTCCTCGCCTTTGAACTGAGCGTAGATCTGCTCGAAATCACCAACTGAGGGTTGCGACGTCTTTGGAAAGTTAGGGTCGCTCTTGAGCAAGGCATGGAACTGGGCAGGGGTCATCTCGGCGGCGCGGAAGCTCTTCTCGCCGAACATCACGTAAGTCGAAGCCATCGCGTCAACGCCCAGCGCGCGCGCTTGTTCGACGTTGAGGTCGGCGTTGGTGTCAGTTACAACACGAAGCACAGCTCTTTATCCTCCAAGTGGTTCTAGGTTGGCTACTACGTGAAAACACGAGCCCATGCGGAAAGGTGCGCTGCGTTGTGGCTAGGTCAAGCGCGCACCGCACGAGCGGCAGAAGCGCTCATTGCTCGAAGACAGGGCGCCGCAGGTAGGGCATACGCGCGGCCCGAGCACTTCGGGACTGCGTGCTCCAACGTTGTTTGGGGTCGGCGTTGCGTTGTCCATGCGCATCGTCGGTGGCGGCGCAGCCGCAGGCTGCGCACCTGCGGCTGCGGCAGCCACCAGGTTGAGATCTACGAGTGAGGGACGCCGCGCCGACAACGTCGCACCGACTAGTGCGACGAGCGCCCCAATCAACGCCACGATCCCAGCCAGCAGCAAGGTCTGTAGGTCGACGCGGTTTTGCAGCCCGACGCGCAACGCAGGCAGCGCGTCAACGACAATCACCCCCAAGCCAGGGAATCCCGCTGCGTTCTGTGCCAGCGAGGCAGCAATCAGCGCGTCTATTCGCTCGCTGAGCACCAGTCCAGCCCCAATGTAGAGCGCCGCGGTCGCCGCGGTGAACACCAAGAACAGCAATCCGCGCAGCAGTTGAACCCAGAACGTGGATTGGCTGAATAGCAGCATGACCGCCAACAGGGCAGTGACAGCAGGCAAGCCAAACCACGCGCCAAGCAGCGGCAGTGCGTATGGGTCGAGCGCGCGCGATTGAGCAGCCCACTCCAGAACTGCTTGTTGTTGGCGCTCAGTGATCTCGTAAGCTGCCAACAGGCGTGATCCACCCTCGCGCGCGTTTAGCTCTCGTATCAGTGCTCCGAACCGGTCTGACCCAGCGATGTACCCCTGCCCGATCATCAGCAAGTCGTAGCCCCGCACGGGCAGGGCGATCAGCGGCACGTCTGGCGACAAACTGATTTGCAGCATCGCCCAGGGACGGCTCGGCAACCACAGGAACATCCCCAACGCAGCCAACACGGCTAGGCTACCCAGCGCGCGGATAAGACCACGAATGAATCGAATCAGTCCTTCCATCGGGCTTCAGTCTATAACGAGGGAGTTATGGCTGAATCTGCACGCGATATACCAGCACTGGGAAGTTCTGCTGGTCGCGCCCACCTGCGGTTGCATCCGATGGAGCGATTGCAGCAAAGCACCACTGGTTACTCAGGTAGCGCTGGCTAATCAGCGCGGCTCGGACATAGACGGTTAAGCTGCGCGCTTCTGCACGGGGCTGCACGCGCACTTTCAAACGGTGTTGCACACCTGCTTCCCAGCGTTCAAACCAGGTCTCTACCAGGGGGTATTGGATTGCTTCTGTCGAGGCGCTGCACTGGGGCGAATAAATCACCAACGCGCGACACATGCTCGCTGGTGTGATTGCACGAGCGTAAGAGCCGGAGAACTCGCAGCCTTGCGGCTCGATGCGGACGACGCGGTTGTCGGTCTCGGCGTCCACAATGCTGACACTGGCTGCCTCGGGAAAGGACAGAGTGAGTGAACCGCCGAACTCAGCCGCATTTTGCCCAACGTTGCTCGCCCATACGGTGATCTCAACAGGCTCGCCAAGCCGAACCACACTGGGGATAGCGACGCCGTCAATACGCGGGGCAGGCTGCGCGAGCGGGCCGATCATTGGCTTGAGCACGACAACAGGGGTTGGCGAGGAGAGTGGCGTTGGTGTTGGGATGAGCGGCGTCGGCGTTGGCGCAGGCGTCTGCGTAGGCAGCGGCGTCGGCACGGGCGTCTGCGTGGGCAGCGCGGTCGGCGTCGCTGTTGGCAGTGGCGTCGGCACGGGCGTCTGCGCGGGCAGTGTGGTTGGCGTCGCTGTTGGCAGTGGCGTTGGCGCGGGCGTCTGCGTGGGCAGCGCGGTCGGCGTCGCTGTTGGCAATGGCGTTGGCGCGGGCGTCTGCGTGGGCAGCGCGGTCGGCGTTGCTGTTGGCAGTGGCGCCGGCGCGGGCGTCTGCGTAGGCGGTGGCGTCGGCGTTGGTGGTTGAGGCGTCGATGTGGAAGCCGCCGTCGGCAGGGACGCTGCTGTCGGCGTGAGTGTCTGCGTCGCCAGCGGCGATGGCGTTATGGTGTTGACTTGCGCAGCAGCGAATGCGCCCGAAGTTGCCGCAGGCTGGTTCGGTGCCTGCAGCAAGCGAATTAGCACAGGCAGAGGGGTTTGGCTCACTACCATTGCCCCGACCCCCCCACACAGGACGAGCAGCACTAGCCCGCCGAGACCCAGCGCGACTCCCCAGCCGCCAGCAATTGCTCGCTGCACTCGGCGGGGGAAGGGGTCATGCCTCAACGCGCGCCGCATCTCCTCGATGGACTGGAAGCGCCGCTTGGGGTCAATTTGAGTGGCTTTGGCGATCGCCTCTGTCAGGGCTGGGCTGACTGCCTTCAGGTCGCCGTGCACCTTGTCGGCGCGCGGCAGCACAAACGGCGAGGTGCTGGGGTCGAAGCCGGTGACTAGGCGGAGCAGCGTTGCCCCGAGTGCGTAGACGTCGCTATACGGTCCAGTCTGTCCGCGTCCGTGTTGCTCAGGCGGTGCATATCCGGCTGTGCCGAACGCCTCAGTGTCAACTGACTGACCCTCCTTGTAGGTGCGCGCGATGCTGAAGTCAATCAGCTTGACTGCCCCACTCGGGGTCAGGATGACATTGCTAGGGGTGAGGTCGCGGTAAATAATCGGCGGCGTGTGACTGTGCAGGTAGCTGAGCGCGTCGCACAATTGATCGGCAATACGCAGCACCTCTTCCTCTGGGAAACCCATTGGCAGAAGGCGCATCTTTGCCTCCAATGTCTCACCCTCGATATATTCCGTGACTAGGATAGGCGTGCCATTGTGGAAGCAGAAGTCGATGACTTGGACAATGTTCGGGTGGTTGAGTTGCGCGAGCAATCGCGCCATTGCCTCAAACTGCTCCGCGCCGGCTGCCGCGTCCATCCTGGAGTGGGTTGGGGGTTTGTATTCTTTGACGACGACCGGACGGTTGAAAGTGCGCTCATCGCTGGCTAGGTAGACGTAGGATTGACCGCCCTCCGCAATCTGGCGCATGATGCGGAAGCGTTGATTGACCAATTCACCGACAGCCAGCATACAGAAGTGAAGCCATGCTAAGGCGTTGGAGGCGGCGTTGGCGGGTAGAGGGTGACGCCGAAGGACAGAGGAGACGAGGTTGTGGTTGAGGTCGAAAAGCTAAACAGCCCTGTTGCACTGGCAACCATCAGCCCGATGCTTCCGCCCAACAGCGCCACAACAAGCAGGAACAGCACCAGTGTGCCAAATAGGGCGCGATAGCGTTGCCAGAAGCTTGGGCCGCTGGGCACACCCGCACGCCGGCGCGAGCGCAGTGCCTCGCGGAACTCCGCAACGGTCTGAAAGCGTTTGCTTACCTCTAGCTCCGTCGCTCGGGCAATTGCTGCAGTCAAGGTTGGGCTGACGTATTTCAAATCGCCGTGTACCTTGTCTGCGCGCGGCAACATGAACGGCGTTTGGCTCGGGTCGTAGCCTGTGACGGCACGCAACAACGTCACGCCAAGCGCATACACGTCGCTGTAGGGGCCGGTTTGACCTTTGCCGTGCTGTTCTGGTGCGGCATAGCCTGTCGTCCCCAGAGGTTCGGTGTCGAGCGCCTTGCCCACTTTGAACGTGCGCGCAATGCCAAAGTCAATCAACTTAACTTTGCCATCAGGCATGACCATCACGTTGCCAGGGGTCAAGTCTCGGTAGATGATCGGCGGGGTCTGGCTGTGCAGGTAAGCCAGGACATCGCAGAGCTGCTCGGCGATATTCAGCACCTGTTCCTCAGGCAGCCCCATTGGCGCAAGCTTGAGTTTCTGTTCCAGCGTCTCGCCGGGCACGTATTCGATGACCAGCACAGGCACGTTGTTGACGGTGAAGTAGTCCAACACTTGGGCGATGCCGGGATGGCTGAGCTGCGCCAACATGCGCGCGGAGGTCTCGAACTGGCGCAGCGCTGCCTCGTATTCCGCAGGCGTGCCTGGCCCAAGGCGGAACTCTTTGACCACCACGCGGCGGTCGAACATGTTCTGGTCTTTTGCTAGGTAGACAATCGACTGCCCGCCAACAGCGATCTGCTCAACAATCTGGTATCGCCGATTGATGACCTGACCGGGCTTGAGCATGGTGGTTACAGATCAGCGCAAGTGGAACATGATGACGCAGCGCGCAAACTCGATCTGATCGCCGTCGCGCAGGACGACAGGGCGATTCGCGGGGATTTTTACGTTGTTGACCTTTGTCCAGTTTGTTGTTGTCAAGCTCGTCAGGACGACAGCCGAGCCAGTTTGGGCGATCTCCGCATGTCGCCGCGAGACAGTGCGCTCAGGGTCATACGGCGACAAGTCCACGTCGGGGTAGATACCGCTAACAGGGTCTTCGCGACCGACGACCCAGACTCGGTCTGGGCGTGGCGGGAAGTAGATGGGTGCGCCGCTGCTGCTCACAAAGTAAAACGACGGTAGTTCAGCGGCAGACGGGGTGGGCTGAGCAGACGGGATAGGGGTAGGCGGTTGAGCTGGCGCAGGGCGCAGTAGCTCAGCGGGCGCTGCTGTAGTCAGCTCTGCGTGAGCGGCGGGCGGCAAGGCGAGCGCCAAAGGCGCCCCGCACGCACCGCAGAAGCGGCTACCCGGCGGGTTGTCACGTCCGCATCGGGCACAGTGCAGCCAAGCTTCCTCAGATGCGCCTGCTGCTAGACGCTCGCCACACTGGCTACAGAACTTCGCCCCAGGTGGGTTATCCGCCCCGCATACTTGGCACTTCATGACTGACTTAGCCTCTGCGTCTTGCGCCCAAGCTGGAAGATCATCCGTGTCATCCCCGCCTCGATTTCAGCATCAGGAGGTAGTGGCATACGTACCTGTGGCTGGAGGGGCGTGCGGTTCAAGCGCGTGCCATTCGCAGCGCCGCCGTCGGTGATGTAGAACTGCTGTGTTGCTGGGTCGCGGCTGATTTGGAAGTGACGGCTAGAGACGTAGGGGTCGCTCATCAGCACAACGTCGCACTGGGTGGGGTCACGCCCTACCCAGACGGTGTCGCTAGCGATCGGCAGCGAGATACCCATCATCGGTCCAGCGATCACCTTGAGTTCAGCCAGCGGCTGGCGGCTCAGCCCGAGGCGCTGCGTCACCATGCGCACGCCTCCTTGGACACCCTTGGCGATGTTGGCGCGCATCACAGCGAACTGCGCCGCGTAGCGCTGGTTCAAGACAATCAGCGCAATCACCAAGCCCAGCACAGCTAACCCGAGCAGACATCCCCCTGCAGCGACGATAGGATTTTGCCGCAGCCACTGCTCAGGGGTGGGTGCTTCCATCGGCACGAAAGGCACGGCTGGGACAGCGGCGACTTGCAGCGTCCCGCGCACTGACTGGCTATCTGCGGTAGCCTCCAGGTAGGAGTCAGTCACCCGGGCTTGGAACGAGTAGGCAATGGTCTTAGTCACCACCGAGCGATCCTCGCGCGGTGGTTGCCACTCGGTCTGGTAAGGCGCGTTGTCCACCTTCTGCACTGAGATGCCGTTGACGAAGAACTCGACCGTGACTGAGCGCGGCTTGTTGTCCGGGAAGGTCACCTCAGCGCGGAGCAGAATTGGACTAGCCGCCTCGGCTTTCTCTTGCAGCAGCACAACACCCTCTGCTGGCTCGACTAGCGTCACACGGGGTGGCTGCAAGTTTGAGGTGAAGCGGAACTCCTGGCTTGCGCTGCCCTGCGCGGTGTTTACCGTCAGTCGTGCTGAGTGCACGCCCCCAGGCTTCACCGTGCGGAAGGACAACGCATACTGCGAGCGTTGCGAGCCGATCCGCCCGAAGACCTCCGCGACTTGTGCATCTGCAGTTGTGCGGTCAACACTTTGGTCAAACAGGGCAAATGCGCCGCCTGTTTGATCAGCCATCGCCTTCATGTTGGTGAACTCACGTGGCTGGCGCTGGTTGATCTGGATGGTGAAGATGGTGACGCCGGCTTGGTTGGCGCGGCGGATGATGTCGCCGCGGATGCCCTCGTCGCTGAACTTGTTGTCGGCGCCGTCTGAGAAGACAAGGATGATTTTGCGCCGCTGGTCAAGTGCAGCTTGCACCACAGCGTCTGGGTTGCGCGTGAGCGCGTTGAGCGCCTGGTTCACGCCGTCGAACAGCGCTGAGACCCGCTCGATTCGCGCATTGCGCACTGCAGGCAGCTGCGCTGCAATGGCAGCAATATCGTTTGTCGGCGGGACGAAGACAGCGACCTTGTCATCGCCAATCCCGCGCATGGCGATCAAGCCGAGGTAGTCCTGACCTTCGCTTTGCGCCTGCACCGCAGAGACAAACTGGCGCAGTAAGGCGTCCAGGTTGTCAATGTTGAGCTGACCGTAATCGCGCGTGTTATCCAACCCAGCCAGGTCAGCCACAATCATCACAGCGACACCCCCGTTGACCTCACGTGCGCCCTGCAGTGGGATCGGCTGACCTGTGCTGATGTCTGCTAGCTGGAACGATGCGGCATCGAGTCCGCGAATGCCACGCCCGTCTGGAGCGACGACGGAAACCTGGACAGTGTAGTCGGGTGCGTTGGCACTGTCCACAAAAGTCAGTTGCAGCGACGGCCCGGCAAGCTGGCTAAGCACAGCCTGTGACAGGCTGCTAAGCGCCAGGCAAGCTGCCAGCGCCAAGCCGACGATGCGGATAATTCCTCTGGATGTAGATGCCTTCATCTTGCCTCCAAGTGCACGCGGCTGCTCAGTATAGGCGCGCGATAACCACAGTGGCATTGTCCTCCGCCTCGCGTTCGGTCGCCATATCCACAAGCCGATCGCAGGCGACCTGAGCGTTGGGAGCGGTTGAGAGCAAAGCAGCAAGCTCCTCGTCGCGCACGACCTCCCACAGGCCGTCCGTGCAAATTACTAACCAATCCCCCTGTTGCAAAACCAGGGGTGGGTGCTCGTCGCTGTAGCCAGCGCGCGAATCGCCGAGTGAGCGGATGAGCTTGTTGCGGTCTGGGTGATGGTAGCGCTCCTCGTCGCGCAGCACACCGATGTCAACCAGCGATTGAACCACTGAATGGTCTTTGACCAGGCGTTGGATCTTGCCATCGTTGCGCGCTGGATTCCACAGGTAGATTCGGCTGTCGCCTACGCTGCCCAAGAAGGCAACGCCCTCGGCAACCAGAGCGAATGCCAAGGTTGAACCCATGTTGTTCGCCAGCCGCTGTGCCTCTTCAAGGATGAGCTCGTTGATTGCTCTGACTGTCTCTTGAACCCAAACAGACAGTCCGCCGATGCCCTCAGCGCGTTTGAGGTGTTCGCGCGCCAGGCGCATGAGATGGGTAATCGCCATCGCGCTAGCGACCTCGCCTGCCTCGACGCCGCCCATGCCGTCCGCAACAGCAATCAGGACTGGGCGATGCAAACGCAGGCGGGTGTCGCTGATCTCGATGACGCAGTAGCTGTCCTCGTTGTGATCGCGTTTGCCCACGCTGGTTGCCTGACCCAGCTCGATGCGCGGGACGTAAACTGGTGCTTGGGTGACTGCGTCCTCACCAGACAGCAGACGCACCAACTCTGCAGCGCGGATACGTTCCTCGACGCGCGAGGCAACTTGCAGGGCATGGCGAATGTGCGAGGGTGCCTCGAGCAGCTTCGTCGTTGACGCAAATGCAGCAAGCGCAGCAACATCTGCAAACTCGGCTTCGGGCGCGTGCTGCAGGAGCTGCAACCCGCCGAGGATTTGCCAGTATGCAGCCCCGCTGCGCGTCACAGCGACGTGAGTCGCAATCGAGCGCTCAGTAAAACCGAAGGCGACGCCGTGGCGATGCAGCTCGTGCAGCCCAGCCGCAAGCTGCTCGATCCAGCGCTCCCATTGCTTCTTTGACTGCGCGCGCAACTCCTCCTCGCTCATGCGGTCAGGCGGAATCACCTCGGGCACGAAGTAGCGCGTAACGCCGTCGAACCAGGGCATGCCCAGCGTGGGCTGCACGCGGGCGACGTGTCGCAGCGAGGTTCGCGAGGTCAGATTCGCCAGCGCCATGATGCCACTGAGTTCAAGAGGCACGATGCTCTCGTGGAGGTAGACGCTCTGACTGCTGCTCAAGTCACGCGCCTGGTAGGTTCGCCCGACAGCGTTTTTGCCCAAGATGGCAGTGACAACATAGCGCCGGCCGTGCGGCTCAGTCACATACTCGCCGTTCGGCAGGGTGTCCATGGTGAGCAAGTTGACCGTTGTCATTGCCTCTCGCTACTTCTCGAAGAACTGGAATCGCGCGCGCTCGGATTGTCCTAAGGTCACAATAGCGCCCGAGTGCAGGCGGTTGTGGCGAGAGCGCCGCCCGTCAACAAACATGTATTCACCTCGATATAAGCGCACCTCCCAGCTACCGTCCGCGGCACGGGTAATTTCCACATGCTCTAGCTCGATCTCCCTAAGGGCGTCCTCGGGCAAGTCAGGCCACAGCTCCCGCCCGATGCGCAGCGAATCGCGCAGGGGGATTTTGCGTTGACCGACAACGATGTGCGCTGACCCTGCTCGGCGTCGCCGCAGCAGGTGCACTGTAACAACTACAGCGACGATGAGCAAAGCAGCCGCTAGAGCAACAAGCCCGATGTCCATGCGTGGTCAATGCACTACCGTGATTCTAGTAAGCTGCGCAGTGCGCTGCGCTGGTGCGCTGGTTTGATTACGATCAGCGCACCCTCGACACTGCGCTTGCGCGCCAACCACAGTAGGTGATTACCAGCTCGACCTGCGTCATGTGAGTATAGCGCCAGAGCCAAGTCGTAAACGTCAATCATTTCGCTCAAGGCAGCGCTGCACACGAGCACAGCATCGTTCACCCCAACGGCAGTCTCGAGGGGTGTGGTCAGACGCAACTCCCTGATATGTCCTGTCTCGTCCACCACGAAGGCACGCGCGCGACCTAGCCCGTGTAGGTGCACTCTGTCGCCGACGAGCGCCCCCAGTGCAACAGCACCTTCGACCCGAGAGGACAGCGCAGCGTAGTTCACCGCGGCGCGCAGCGCAAGCTTGCGATCGGTATCCGGTGGAACGTGCCGATAGCCCTCGCGTAGTCTCTCAAGAAGCTGCGCTGCACTTTCGCCCAAATCTTGCGTCTGGCGCTCGACAAGTCCGAAGAAAACCCCTTGTGGCTCAGATCGCATCGCTTGGAGTTGCGCGGGCGAGAGGGGTTCCGGCAAAACAGCAAACCGTGGCTGTGCGCCGTGCGTTGCGCTGAACAGCGCCATGCGCGTGCTAAACCAGGGCATCGCGGCGCATTCTATCTAGGCAGGCTCAGGGGAGGGTTATCGGCGACTGCCCTTCTGCCTTCGCGCCGCCACACACAACCTCTGCCAGTGCTTCAAGTGCGTGCGCCGTGCGGTCAAACGCAGTGACGAAACTGACTTCCGCAGGCAAGCGGGCAGCGTCATAGGGGGCGCCCAGGCCGACCACAAGCACTCGCCCAGGCAAGGCAGCCGCCAATTTAGCTTGATTGGGATGGCTTACCAAGTCTGTAGCAGCCAAGACGACAACGCCAGCGGTCGGGAGGCGGCGCACCACAGTTGCGATTTCGAATCGACTTGGGTTGTCCCTGATGCGGATCAGCGCCTCGCCGCGTACGCAAGGCCGAATCGCAGCGAGGAAGTCGCTTGCCCCCATCGGCACAACGAATGCTCGGGGCAATTCAGCGCGCAGCGGCAGAACTGCTTGCGGGTCGCGCAGCACAGTCACAGCAGCGCGGGCGACGCGGCGCGCCGTTTCGTGTTTAGCGGAATTGCGGAGCACAGCCTCTGCTACGCCTGCGTCCACGGGCGACCAGTCCAACAAGCCATAGCGCGCCTTGACCTCCAGGATGCGTCGAACAGCTTGTTCGACGTGCCGCTGTAGTTTAGGGTCTGCGCGCACAGCGTCGAGCACAGCGCGATACACCGATGGGCGCGCCAACTGCGTGTAGCCTGGGTCTGCACCGATTGCCAACACGTCCACGCCGGCACGCAAGGCGCGCACTGCAGCCTGCTCTAGCCGCCCAGTCGTGCTCAAAGCCCCTTGCATCAACAAGGAATCGCTGACGATGAGACCCTCAAATCCCATTTGCGCGCGGAGCACCTCTTGCAGCACGCGCGGCGAGAAAGTCGCTGGGTGGTCAGGATCGAGAGCCGGCATGATGACATGGGCAGTCATCACCGCGTCAGTGCCGGCACGCACTGCTTGGGCGAAGGGTGCTAAGTCAATCGCGTGCAGCTCGGCTAGTCCGCGGCGGATGATCGGCAAGTCAGTGTGGGAGTCGGCGTCGGCGCCACCATGTCCGGGAAAGTGTTTGACGACAGCGATGATGCCCGCCTCCTTGTAAGCCTTGAGCATAGCGACGCCTAGTTGTCCGACGAGCGCGGGGTCAGCCCCGAAAGCGCGCGTGCCGATGACGGGGTTGCTAGGGTTGTCGTTGACATCGAGTACGGGGGCGAGGTTCATGTTGATCCCCAGCGCCTTGAGTGCCGCAGCGTTTGCCTGCGCTACCTCTCGGGCGAGGGTCACTGAGCGTGTTGCGCCCAGCGCCATCTGCGAGGGGAAGCGCACCGCTGGCGCAGGTAAGCGCGACACACGTCCACCTTCCTCGTCGACAGCCACGAACAACGGCACTTTCGCGCCAGTTGAGGTAGCGAGCGCCTGCATCTCGTTAATGAGCTGTGCGGTCTGGCGCGGAGTGACGATGTTCCCAGCGATGTTAAACAGCACGACTCCGCCGATGTGGTGCTGCGCGATCATTCGTTTGAGATCCGCAGACAAGGCTGAGCCGGCAAATGGCACTAGGAAGAGCTGACCTACCTTCTGCTCAAGCGTCATGCTATGCAGCAGTGCCTCTACACGCGCATCCAGCGAGCTGTGAGTGCGCAAGGGTGACAGTGTGGGGAAGGCAATGCACACTAGGATCGCCACCGAGAAGCGAGAGAAGAACGCGGGCATTGTGGCGGCTGCCATTCTATCGTCGCAACGGGTCTCGACTCACAGCGCCCAGGACTTGGGTACGCAGTGCATACTACCTGTTCCAGCCCTATCTCCTCCCCCCGCGCCATTTCGCTGCTGTCGCCACCGCTGGAGCCAGTGGAATTGAGCATCATTGCAGCCATGGCGCTTGCGAGCAGGCTGACCAATGGTTTGGTCAGTCGAGAGTTGCGCTCGATGATTTTGAGGAGAGTACAGTTACTTTCTTGAGTGCAGCTTGTATCTGATTTGTTGTATGTGAAAAGTATTATTGAATCGGCTCTATCTATAACCTGTTCCAACCTGTTTTCTAGCGAATCAATGTCAATTATGGTTATTTAATTCATTTGCGCACTCGATATAGTATACCTAAGCCTTATGTAAACTATTGCTGGTATAATAGCTCCGATCCTACAGGTGGACAATAAGACATGAAACTATTTGCGTATCTTGAGGCGCCGAAGCAGCAGCGGCGCGGAGCTTACGCACACCAGTCTCGAGGAAATTCTCAGCCCAGCATTGCTTGCGAGAGCAGCGAATCGGCTACACTTGACGCCAGACAAAAATAGGAGTTGGCTTACATGAATGAGACCAATGCTCAGCTCACAGCGCCAGCAAAACCTCCCGAGGTGGCTAGCCTTGCTACGATAACCCTCGTCAGCGGCATCGTAAACGTCATCCTTGCTGTCACAGGGCTGGTGTTCCTAGTAATCACCATTGATAGAGCCAGCGCGATTCCGCTGCTGCTCTTGCCGGTCATCCCTGGATTGATCAGCTATCTCGAGCTCAGATTCGCATCGGGCTTGTTGGCGCTGCCGCACCGTGAGCTTAAGCCGATTCAGCTCGAGCTTAAGGCGGGCAGCAGACCATTCGCTCTACCCTCTGACTTGATACGACAGTTGCGCATCCTCGCTGCGCTCGAAGTCGCAGGCATGTTCTACCTGAACTTCGTCGCTGCAGGGATTGGCATTGCCGCCTTGGTTTTGTTGAGCACGCCTCAGGTGCAACAATATTTCCATGCTGTGTCACGCGCACTTGGCGAGAGGCAGCGCTAGGGTTGACAGAGCAACCGTAAGCGCATCGTCAACCTTACACGTTGGTCTGACGAGGATCGCCGTCGGGTGACGCTCACAGAGCTCGGCGCGCGTATACGTCCTGCTGATACTCTAGCGCGTCGAGGTAGGCGAAGTATCTCTCCACTTCGGGATTGCCCCGCACCACGAGCGCAACAACGCCGCTGGCGAGCGAGATAAAGTTCAAATACAGAATTGCGACTATCTCCAGCACAGCAATCGCTGCAGACAACCTCGCGCCGCTGTGTGGAAGCCCGAACAACCGTGTGGCATAGACAATCTCAAAGACCCCTAGGATGAACAGCGGGATTGATAGAGGAATGCAGAGGCAGCTTAAAACAGCGCCAAAACCAATTGTCGCCACAACACCAAGCAGAGAGAGCGCAACTAGTGTGATTGACCCTAAAACATTGGTGATCCCGCTTGCCAAGGCTAACGCTGCAACAACGTTGATCGCGCTCGGCTTTGTGGGGATCGGCGGTGGGAAGCCAGATTGTGACGCAAGCTGTGGCAATTGCTCATACATGGCAGGCACACCTAGCTCGAGTTTGCTTTCGGTCAAAAGAATACACGGCTGCGTTTCCTTTTGTGCGCTCAGCGGCGAAGACACCTCTCAGCAGCAGCATGCCGTCAGTCGCATGGTTGCTCGCAGTATAGTCGGTGCGTCCGAATGTAGGCTTGAACTTCCGGCGTGACCAGGTAACGCAGCGAGCCGCCGTTGCGCGCAATTTGTTGCAGTGTGCTCGAGGCAACATCCATCAGCGGCGTGCGAATCCAGTGCAGCCGTCTTGTCAAGCCAGGTAGTGCGCGCTCAAGCGCAGCTAGGTCTAAACGCGCATCAGGACGTTCTGCAGCCGCAAGCTCAGCGAGAGCAACAATCTGCTCTGGGTGATACCAACGAGGCAAATCGGCTAGGGCATCTGCGCCCAGAATGAACACCCACTCATGCTCAGGGTAGCGTCGGTGCAGCAGCTCAAGCGCGCTAGCAGTGTAGTGCGGCGGAGGGCGATCCACATCAACGCGGGTCAGTTGAAAGCGCGGGTTGTCGGCAATCGCCAACTCAGTCATCGCGACGCGATGCTGCGCTGGGGTGACGTGATTGTTCGGCTTGTGCGGGGGCTGACCGACAGGCATGAACCACACCGCGTCAAGCCCAAGCTGGTGCAGCGCTTGGTCAGCAAGCACAAGATGTCCGACGTGGGGTGGGTCAAACGTGCCGCCGAGAATGCCAATCTTCATAAGCGAGTAGCAGAGCTTCAAGCTGTGCTGAACGACGTGCCCTCGAAGGTGCACACGAAGAGCCGACGCAGCTCGTCTAGCGTGGGTTGGCGCGGCGCGCTGAAGATCACCGTGTCGTTCATCGCATTGTCCACGAGCGCATCCAGCGCTGCCTCGAACTCGGCGCGGGTGATCCCTGCAGCCGCAACGCTAAGCGGCTGACCAATCGCGCGCGCAAGCGCACGGATGCGGGCGACGAGTTGTCGCGCGGCTAGCCGCGCGTCGTCATGCTCCAGCCCAACAAAGCGGGCTAATTCCACAATTCGGCGGCATAGCCTGTCTGAGGCGTCAGCCATGTAAAACTCCAGCACATACGGCAGGCAAAGCCCGACTGCACGACCGTGGGGGATATGAAAGATTGCCCCCAGAGCGTGACCCATCGAATGCACCAGCCCAACCATGCTGTTGATGTAGCCAAGCCCGCCGATGGCAGCGCTGTTCGCCATCTTCTCGCGCGCCTCGGCATCCTCTGGGTTGCGCACGGCACGCGCTAAGTAGTCGAGCGCCAACCGCGCTGCCGTCAAGCACAAGCCATCCGTGTAGTCGTTCGCCCAAGTCGAAAGGTAACCCTCGATGGCTTGGGTCAGCGCGTCCATCCCGCTATCAGCAGCGACCGGTGGCGGCGCAGCACGGCTCATCGCCGGATCGACAACTGCCAAATCGGGCATCGCTAGCGGATGTCCGCTGCCTAGCTTGCGCGGCGGATTCCCAGGCAGCGTGACCACGAATGCCCAAGTCGCCTCGCTACCTGTGCCTGCTGTAGTTGGGATGGCGATCATCCGCGCGCGCTGGCGCATCACTATTGGCGTCATTGGCGTCAGCGCTTCAAGGTCAAGGTCTGGGTTTTCGTAGAGCACCCAAATCGCTTTGGCTGCGTCCATCACGCTGCCTCCACCGACGGCGACGATCCACTCTGGCGCAGCTGCGCGCAAAGCTTCTGCACCCGAACAGACTGTCGCCAAGGATGGCTCTGGCTCGATGGCGTCAAAAATCCCTAATATTGCGTCTCTGTGAAGACGCTGGAGCACTGGCTCGATGACGCCAAGCCTGCGAAGGTTCGAGTCGGTCACGACGAACGCGCGGTTAATGCTCATGCTGCTCAGATAATCGAGCGCGTCCTCTCCGTGGACGATGGTCGGTGAACGGAAGAACCACATGGCGCTTTGAGCTACATTTTCGTTCGACTGAGGCTATGCAGCGCCTCGGAGGGCGTCTTGCCGCTGAGACGGCGGTAGGCGTAGAGATACAAATCGCGCGCAATTGCCGCAATCGGCGCAGCGATCAGCACCCCAAGAAACCCAATCACCTGGCTGGCAATGACAATCACAACCAGCAACACCGCCGGGTGTATGCCCACGCTCTCGCCGATCACGCGCGGCACAAGAACGTTATTCTCAAGGAACTGAATCACAGTAAACAGGACAAGGACTGTTGCTGCTGAGATTGGGCCGCCGACAGCAAGCGCAACCAAAGTGGCTGGGATAGCCCCTAGAATCGCGCCGATCATCGGCACAAGCTCAGCGATGCCCGCCCAGATCGCCAGCAGCAGGATGTAATCAACCTCGATCCCAGGGATCAGATCGAGCGCTGCCATGCCCAACCCAGACGAGACGCCGATGATGATCCCTAGAGTGAGTTGCCCTCGGATGTAGGCACTGAGCGAGCGGTCAACAAGATGCCAGGCGTTCCAGAAGTCGGTGCGGATGCGGTAGTGCAACAAGCGATTGACAACCACGCGCCCCCGACGCGCATCGAGCAACACGTAAAAAAGCCAGATCGGGACAACGAACAGCCCGAACACGAACGACAGCACGCTGAACAAGCCCAGCACTTGGTTGAGCGCGAATCGCCCCAGCGCTTGCAACACATCGGCGAGATTGCTCTGCAGCGCGGGAAGTAAGTTCGACAGGAAGTTCGTGATCGGCGCTTGCAACGCTGGCGGAACAGCTTGCTCATACCAGCGAACAAGCTCCGCGACAATCGCCGACCACTGTTGCGGTTGGGAGATGGCTGTGACCAGACGCTGCACCTGCGCGACCAGCGGTGGCACAACGAGCAGGATGAAGCTGACGAAAACTGCAAGCGCTGCAAGGTAAACAAGAATAATTGCAAGCCACCGCGGCAGACGACGGCTCAGCGCGTTGACAGGGGGTAACAGCAGATATGCCAACACGAGCCCAATCACAAATGGTGTCAGGGCTGAGCCTGCGGCAGCAACCAGCCCCATGACGACGGCTAGGCTTGCCCCTACAAGTCCTGCGCGTGCAATCAGCATCCAAGGCACGCCCTCTGCCAACGGCGGAGATGTCTGGGTCATCCAGCGCGCCATAGTGTAATCAGCGCAGCGACCCAGAGAAAGAGGCAGCAGAGGCTGTCAGCTCAAGTTCGGGGAAAGCAGGCGGTCACGCGTGCACAGCACCCCCTCGCTTAGCGGATGTCATCGCCAGACGGTTTGGCGGAGGGTCGAGGGCACTCCTTGTTTCACCCAAGCAGCGCTTGTGTCTCTTCGTCGTGATTCGGTGTCAGCTCAATGACCTCGCCGGACTCACCAATCACGTAGAACTGCCGCTCCACCGCCGGCATCATCGCCTGCGCCGCCCCCTGCCGCCACGTCGCAACCACCCTCGGCGGCACTAGCTCATCCCGCTCCGCCCGCCGCTCCCGCACCAGCACCCACGCCACCACGCCCCCCATCGCCACCACCAGCCCCCCGCCCAACACCACCCCTGCCAACACCGCCAACACCCCCTCGCTCAGCCGCAGCCCAACCACCGCCCCCAGCGCCCCACAAAAACTCACCACCCCAAGCCCAATCAGCCGCTGCATCCCCCACCTCCCATCAATACACGTCCGCCAGCGCCGCCTGAAAGCGCACCACCTGCCCCCCGCTCACCGCCACAAAGTCCCCGCTCCCTAGCAG
>JANWZM010000094.1 GCA_025054635.1 Thermoflexales bacterium | reverse complement strand
TCTGCCCTCGACGCCTGCTAGACGCCGATTGACCGTGCTGCTGCTGAGCGCATCCTGGAAATGACGGGGCAATCAAATACAGGGGAACGTTTACGCCGCCCTAGTTGGGACGGCGCACATGCTGGCTGCGGAAGCGACGGGATTCGAACCCGCGTTCTCTGCCTT
Source organism: Thermoflexales bacterium (assembly GCA_025054635.1). Lineage (GTDB taxonomy): Bacteria > Chloroflexota > Anaerolineae > J036 > Brachytrichaceae > DRWP01. The sequence goes on along the minus strand of JANWZM010000094.1, from coordinate 1,937 downwards.
GACAGGGCAGCGTGTTAGGCCTCTACACCACGCCTCCAGTGAACTTGTGCCATAACTATACCACAGCCTCATAACTGGTTGCCCTCGGTGCTCACCCCAACGCAGCCAACGAGCTTGATGCCCGCCTCGATGTTGCGGTAGAGGGTGTTGCCGTGAATCGCGCTGTCGCGCACGCGCTCGAAGAGAATGCCGATGCGATTGTCGTGGAAAGTGTTCCGCAGCACCTTCAGCGCACGACAACGCGGCCCAGCATAGTCCTCGCCGCGCTCCGTCCACACGTGGAGAGCAAAGCGGTTGCCGGCAAACTCGTTCTCCACAACTTCCGTCTCATGTGTCTCAGCGCCCTCGGGGAAGAATTGCTTGAACGTCGCTGCCCCACGCGCTGCGTCACGGTTGACCCAGAGCTGCACACCCTCGCCGTTCCGCTCGAAACGGTTGTTGCGGATGACGTTGTGATGGCCGTGCTCGATGGCGACGCCAGCAATCCGATTGTCGCGGATGGTGTTGCCTTCGACAGTGGTCTCGCTCGACCAGCCCAGCCAGAAGCCGTAGGCGCAGGCGTTGGCACGGTTGTTGCGGAAGACGTTGCGCTGCGAGAAGGTCGCCTCGAAGCCGATGTTTGGGCTGAAGCTGGCATCGTTGTCCTCGAACACGTTGTCGTTGCAGGGGACTTTGATCTGGTCTTTGTGGAAGCCGCCCAAGAAGACGCCATCGCCACTGCTGCGGAAGCGGTTTCGGCGAACGACGTTGCGCGACGAGTTGCACATGATCACCAACCCGGCCGCGTCTGCGCCGTTGTGATATTCGGCTTGCCCCGGCGCAGTCGAATACACCCGGCAGCAAAAGTCGGCGGTGTTGTCCTCCACGCGGTTGTCGGACGACTCGAACAGGAGAATCCCGTAGCCGCTGTTGTAGCTGGCGATGTTCTGGCGGATTTCGACGCGCTCGCATCCATACAGCAGCAAGCCGTTCTGCTGGTGTTGCAGGTCATTGTTGACCACAGTGCTATCCGTAACGCCACTGAGGAAGATGCCACCGCCGTATGCCTCTTCGCGCGGCAGCCAAACGTCCAAGAAGACGCTCGGCGAGGGCAGCTCATGAGTCAGGGTGACGCGGCAGCCCGCGATGTGCAGCTCGGCGCAGGCGTTCGCCCAGATGCCATGGTAGTAATTCAGCAAGGTGAGGTTGCGCACGGTGACGTTGCGGCGGCGGTTGATCGTCAGCCCGCGCCCGCGCTTGTCCGCGCCGACCAGCACAGCGCCGTTGCCCTCGATGGTCACGTCGTCTGCGCCGACCGTGATGCCGTTCGGCACGACATACACGCCAGGCTGAAAGGCTACGTCGTGGGTAATCGTCATGCCGTCCTCAGGAGTGACCGTGATCATCCCACCTCACCGTGGTCAATCCCACAAGTGTTGCTCAAGTCGACGCTTTGGTGCTGCAGGTGCCAGCAGTGCACTAGCGTAATCTGCCCTGCCCAAGAGCCAGCGCAGGACAGCGTGCACGAACGCGCCAAGTCCTAGGTTGGGGCGCACGGTATGCCTTATCCTCGCTGCCTCAAGAGAGGGACAAGGTGCTTGAAGTCCAGGCTCTCCTGCACACTGCTGCTGAGGCATGCCTGTTCCGCAGCATAACAGAGATGCCAGCGCGAAGCCTGAAAAGGCTTGGAGGTGCCCTGCGCGAGCACCTCCAAGCCCAAGCATGCTCTTCGAGTCGGCTTATCACCTGGCTGGCGCCTCTACCTGGATCGGTCGGAAGGTGATGCTGATGATCTTCGTGTCGCACCTGCAGCCGTCGCCACTGGTGTCAATGTCTGTTGAGCCTGTATCTCCGATCACGACCAAGCTCTGAATTGGTCCAGAATCCACCCTGATCGTGTGTCGATCACCGTCATTGCAGGCAGCGAACTCAGGACCTGCCCCTGGCAAAGTCTGTGT
>JANWZM010000064.1 GCA_025054635.1 Thermoflexales bacterium | reverse complement strand
CATACCACAACGGGTAGCGCTTGCCGAGGTCGCGGCGGAAGTCCTGGATTTGCTTAGCGTGCTCGGCGAGCAGCTTGATAGCCAGAGGGGTCTCGTCGCTCATGCCCTGATTATCACCTCATGTGATGCGTAAGCCCTGGCCCTCAGTCACACGATTGACACGTTAGCTGGGTAGCAGTAAAATTTAGGTTAAGTCGAACACGGAGCGAATTCTGCAGAAGTGGGTCGTCGCGCTCGCCCACTTCTCTTTTTCTCTAAGTGACGCTTGTTGCACGAGAAGACTGAGTCACGATGAAGAGCGAGTTTGCGCTTGCGATTAACCAGATTGGCGCAGAGCGGAACCTACCGCGCGAGGTCGTTGCGCGCGTGATTGAGTCTGCCTTGGTTCAGTCATTCCGCAAGTATGCGAATGTAATGCCCGGTCAACACGTTGCTGCCTCAGTCAACATGGAGACCGGGGATATGCGCGTCTTCGTCGAGAAGGAAGTCGTCGAGGAAGTGCTTGACGATCGCACCGAAATTAGCCTCGAACAGGCGCGCCTGCACAAGCCCGACGCTGAGTTGGGCGACTGCATTATGGTTGACGTCACGCCCAAAGACTTTGGCAGAATCACGGCGCAAAACACAAAGCAGTTAATCGTGCAGAAGCTGCGCGAGGCAGAGCGCGACTTTCAATACAACCAATTCGCTGAACGCGAAGGCGAGGTTGTGGTTGGGATCGTGCAGAGCAACGTCGGTGGGACAGTCGTGCTTGACCTGGGTCGGGTAGAGGGGCTGCTCCCGCGCAAGGAACAGATCCCTGGCGAGAAGTACGAGCTCCAGCAGCGCGTGCGCGCCTACGTACTCGAAGTCAAGCGCACAGGTCGCGGGCGCGGGCCGCAAATCACGCTCTCGCGGGCGAACAAGAACTTTCTGCGCCGGCTGTTGGAAATCGAGGTCCCCGAGGTCGCTAACGGGCTAGTCGAGATCAAGGCAATTGCGCGCGAGCCTGGCGCGCGATCTAAGGTCGCAGTTGCTGCGCTGCAGGCAAACGTGGATCCGGTCGGCGCTTGCATCGGCGCGCGCGGCACGCGCATCCAGAACATCATCAACGAGCTGCACGGCGAAAAGATCGACATCATCGAATGGTCAGCAGACCCCACAGCCTACATTACGAAGGCACTCGGTCCAGCCAAGGTGATGTCCGTACACCCGCTAGACAACAAGAGCGCGCTGGTCATTGTCCCTGACGACCAACTCTCGCTAGCAATCGGTCGAGAGGGACAGAACGCGCGCTTGGCTGCTCGGCTGGTTGGCTGGCGGATTGACATCCGCAGCACGAGCGAAGCGCTGGGCGAGGCACTGGAGGCGCTCGAAGCAAACCCAGCCCTGCAGGCGTGGGTCGGGGATGAAGTTATGCAGGAGCTGCCTGCCCTGAGAGAGTCGTTGGTGCGCCAACGCACCGTTCAGTCGCCCTTGTCTCAGGGGGAGTTTATTGCAGTCAAGCGGCTAGTTGATTCAGTTTTTGCGTTCAAGACAAACCAAAAAGCGGGTAAGACAGTTGCTTCCCATGCACGCAGCGCAGTGCCTGCAGAGGCACGCAAACATCGCCCAAATGCAGTCGCGCCTTCCGTGCCCAAGGAGGCTTATGCGATGCCCCTAGCCGAGATTGGGCTATCGCCGCGTGTGCTCCAGCATCTCACCGCGGTTGGAATTGTCTCGGTCGGGCAACTTCTGGAACGCAGCGCTGGCAGCGACGAGGCGCTGCTTGCAATCGAGGGCATCGGCTCAAAAGCGCTCAACGAGATCAAGCAGGCGTTGAGCAAGGTGATCGGTCAGTTGGAGTCCTCCACAACAGCAGCTTCTGCCTCTGCCGCGCAGGCTCAGGAGACTACCGAGGAGGCTCAGCGCTACTTCATTGAAGCGATGAGCACAGAGAGCAGCTCTGCTGTGCCAACGGGAGGCATAGAGGAGGAACAAAGAGACACATCCGGACAGTGAGTGCGCCCGCTGATTGCCAGCAGGACATCAACGCAAGCAGGTCACATGACGCAAGTCGAGAAGAAACGGTCTGGACGGCGTGTTCATGTGCCGATGCGAATGTGCATCGGGACGCGCACGACTCATCCCAAACGTGACCTCGTTCGGCTCGTGCGAACGGAAGATGGGCATATCGTGGTGGATCCTACCGGGAAGCGCCCGGGCAGCCGTGGCGCATACCTGTGCAAGAGCCGCCAAGCGGCTGAACTTGCCATCAAGCACAAGCGGCTTGAGGCTGTCTTCGGTCATCCCTTATCCAAAGAGGATGAACAAGCGATACTAGCCTTCTTCAGCCAGTTCGATTCGTGATCGGCAGCAGCAGGAGACTGCTAGGAAAGGTCGGGACAAAGCATGGCAGAGGATACTCGACGGTCGTCGGCGAAGCAAACAGGGCAGGGCAAACGCGAGCATGTACCAAACCCGCGCAGCGGAGGGCACAGCGGACGGCGCGAGAGCGCACCGCAGCGCCCAGATGCACCTGCGCAGGTGGCTGCTCCCCCTGCGCCTAAAGTCGTCGAACTGCCTGAGACGATCACTGTGCGCGACTTGGCGGCTCGGCTCGAAGTTAGCCCGATCAACGTCATCCGCGAGCTGATGCAGAACGGCGTGATGGCGACGATCAACCAGCCGATTGACTTCGACTCAGCCGCAATTGTCGCAAGCGCCTTTGGCTGGGACGCACGCCCTATCGCGCCGCCCGAACCGATCCCACTCGTCGCGCCTCAAGAACCAGTTGCAACACGAACTGAGGGGGCAGCCGAGTCAGTTGCCCCGCAAAAGCCCCTTACGCTGCGGCAGCGCGTGCTCGTCGAGGAGCGCGCCGAGGGTTTGGTCAGCCGTCCACCAATCGTGACCATCATGGGGCATGTGGATCACGGCAAGACCTCGCTGCTGGACGCAATTCGACGCAGCAACGTTGCTGCTGAAGAGGCAGGTGGCATCACCCAACACATCGGCGCTTACATGGTCGAGCACGAGGGACGCAAGGTGACTTTCCTGGACACCCCTGGGCACGAAGCTTTCACCGCCATGCGCGCGCGCGGGGCACAGGTCACCGACATCGCTGTCCTCGTCGTCGCCGCTGACGACGGTGTTATGCCGCAGACGAAAGAAGCGATTGCCCATGCCCGTGCTGCCCAAGTGCCGATCATCGTTGCAATCAACAAGATCGACAAGCCAAACGCAAACCCAGAACTGGTGAAGAAACAACTGGCTGACCTCGGTCTAGTGCCAGATGAGTGGGGCGGCAACACGCTGTTCATCCCTGTCTCTGCAAAGCAGCGCAAGGGCATTGATGACCTGCTCGAGGGCATTTTGCTCGTCGCTGAGTCAGTGGACACGATCAAAGCAAATCCGAACCGACCCGCGGTTGGCACAATCATTGAGAGCAAGCTCAGCCGGCGCGAGGGCGCAACGGCAACTGTGCTGATCCAGAACGGCACTTTGAACGTTGGCGATGCGTTCGTGGCAGGAGTCGTCAGCGGGCGCGTCCGCGCCATGTTCGACTTTCGCGGACAGCGCATCAAGCGCGCTACGCCCTCGATGCCAGTGAGCATCATCGGTATGAGCGACGTGCCAGAGGCAGGCGATATCTTCGAGGTTGTCGAAGATGAGCGCGTCGCGCGGGCGATCGCAGCGCAAAACCTCGCCAATCGCCAGGCAAAGGCTGCCCAGCCTCAGCGCCGACCGACCAGCCTCGACCAGATCTTCGCCATGGCGACGTCAAACCAGGTGAAGAAGCTGCCGATGATCGTCAAAGCTGCCTCCCAAGGCTCGCTGCAACCGCTCGTCGAGCAACTCAACAAGCTGAGTGAATCACTGAACGCTAAGTCGGAGACGCCTGTCCAGCTCGAGATCATCCTGCAGGCAACAGGCGACATAACCGAGAGCGATGTAGACCTCGCTATCGCCTCCGACGCAGTGATCATCGGCTTCGAGGTCGGGCTTGATCCTGTTGCGCGGCGCAAGGCGGAGAATGACCGCGTTGACATACGCATATACGACGTGATTTACAAGCTGCTCGAGGATGTCGAGCAAGCTATGCGCGGCATGCTCAAGCCAAAGGTGGTTGAACGGGTCGCTGGCACAGCAGAGGTGCGCCAGACCTTCAAGATATCCAAAGTTGGCATCGTGGCTGGCGTGCGCGTGCTCACAGGTGTTGCTCTGCGGCAGGCGATGGCTCGCGTCGTGCGCAAAGGCGAGGTCGTCCACACTGGACCTGTCGCCTCGCTTAAGCGCTTGACCGAGGACGTGCGCGAAGTGCGCCAAGGGTTTGAGTGCGGTGTGGCACTGGAGGGGTTCGGTGACTTTCAAATCGGTGACGTGATCGAATTCGTGGTGCAGGAGGAGTCGGCATGAGCAGGCGGTACGAGAACAGGGTCAATGACTTAGTGCGCAGACATGTCGCCCACTTGGTCGAGGTTGAGCTTAACGACCCACGTGTGCGCGAGGCGCGGATGACCATCACGGGGGTTGAGGTCTCGCCAGATACTCGCTACGCGACCGTGTATTACAGCCTGATCGGCGACGAGGCGCAACGCGCCGAGGTGCAGCGCGGCTTGGATAGCGCTGCAGGCTGGGTGAGCCGTGAACTGGGCAAACGCCTGCGCACCCGCCACACGCCGCACATCACCTTTCAATTCGACCCCTCGCTAGAGCACGGCGACCGTATCTCGCGGCTGCTCGACGAGCTAAACGCCAATCCGCGCCACGAGCACGCCTCGCCCCCGAGTGAGTGAGGCAATGCACACCCCCGAGGCGGTCTGGCGGGAAGCTGAGCGCGCCCTGCGCGAGGCTGAACACATCCTAGCCATCACTCACGTTGCGCCTGACGGCGATGCAGTCGGCAGCCTGCTTGGATTCACGCACGCCTTGCGCAGCTTGGGCAAGCACGTCGTCCCTACTTGTCAGGATGTGCCTCACGCGCGGTTTGGATTCCTCGCTGGGCTGAACGACATCCGGCAGAGTGCTGAAGGCGAGTTCGACTTAGTTGTCGCGCTTGACGCCAGCGACCGCACGCGGCTCGGCGCCGTCTTCTCGCCTGAGCGTCATGCCCATCTGCCAATGCTAGTGATTGATCACCACATCACCAATCTTCAATTCGGCACGCTTAACATTGTCGAGCCGCATGTCTCCTCGACAGCGGAGCTTGTCCTGAAACTGATCAAGCAGATGGGGCTTCCCCTCACACCGCAGATTGCGAATGCGTTGCTCACCGGTGTGATCACAGACACTCAGGCTTTTCGCACGACGAACACCACCCCCGCCAGCTTAGCCGCAGCCATGGAATTGATGCAGCACGGCGGCAATCTGCAAGAGGTCACGCGCCAAGCGCTGCTGCTGCGCCCATTTGAACACCTGCGCTTGCTCGGGGCTGGCTTGGTCAACACCAAGCTAGAGGGGCGAGTTGCCTATGCAACAATCCCACAAAAACTGCGCAAAGAGCTTGGTGTGCACGAGGAGCGCGGCGACGGCGGTCTTGCCGGGACGCTGATGACCGCCCAGGAGGTGGATGTCGCTGCTGTGTTTGTTGAGTTGGTCAGCGGGGACGTTGAGGTGAGCCTTCGTGGGCAGCCGGGTTTCGATGTGTCGCAGCTTGCGCTGGAGCTGGGCGGCGGCGGACATCCAGCCGCGGCAGGGTGCACCTTGCCTGGACCGCTGAAAGACGCGGTCAACCACGTGCTGCCGCGCTTGCGCCAACTGGTGCGCGAGGCTTAACGCCGCTCCGCATACACCCAGAACACTGCGCGGCGCTCAACGAAGACGCTAATCAGATACAGTGCGATCCCTGCCGCGCTCAAAATGAAGATCGCCGCAAACATCACCGGCAAGTTGAGGTTGGTGTATGCCAGCCACATCGTCCGCCCCAGTCCCCCCGAAGCCCCTGCCCACTCAGCGATGACCGCGCCGATCAACGCCAGAGGCGTCGTCACCTTCAGGGCAGCAAAGAAGTAGGGCAAGCAGTGCGGCGCGCGCAAGTGAATCAGCATCTGCCAGCGCGTCGCGTTCCAGGCGATCATCTGCTCGACCCGCGCAGGCTCAATCGCGCTCAGCCCCGTCGCCAGATTGACCAGCATCGGGAAGAACACAAGCAGCGCCGCGATCACCACCTTTGGCTGCCAACCAAAGCCCAGCCAGATCGTCAGCAGCGGCGCAATCGCCGCCAGGGGCATTGACTTGATCAGAATGGCGACGCTCATGACCCCCGCCTCCAGGCGCGGGTAAAACGCCATCAGCATCGCCAGAAGCACGGCTGAGCTGCTGCCTAGCACTAGTCCGCCGACCGCTTGAGCGAACGTGATCAGCGCAGCGGACAGGTATCGCTCAGCGCCTGTCCATAGCGTGTGAAAGACCAGGCTCGGCGCAGGCAAAAGGTAGAGCGGGACTTGTGCGAGGCGCACCCCCATTTCCCACACACCAATTGCCCCGCCAAACACGAGCAGCGTCAGCCCGACGTTAAGCGAGTGCCGCCCAAAGACGAGCATGGGCGCATTTTCGCAGACTCGACACAGCCCAGATACGTAGCACAGGCAAGGATACGCAAGAAGCCAATCTAGAGTTGTATAACCCAGAGGTCATGTTAACTTGGCTTAATGCGCACGCCGCTGCCGCCCTTGCTGTCAGCATTGTTACGCTGTCGGGGTGCATCACGCGGCTGACACCAGCAGCACCCCCTGAGCTCACCCCGACGCCCTCGCCACGCCCAACGCAGACACCTGACCGCCGCCCGGCGATTGACCCACCAGCATGGTTCGACCAGGCAACGATCTACCAAATCTTCCCGCGCAGCTTTTACGACACCAACGGCGACGGGGTGGGCGACTTAAACGGCATTCGCCAAAAGCTGGACTATATCCAGTCGCTTGGCGTGAACACGCTCTGGCTGAATCCCCACTACCCCTCGACAACCTACCACGGCTACGACGTTGAGGACTACTTCAGCGTGCATCCAGAGCTGGGCACGCTCGACGACTTCAGGGCGCTGCTGGACGACCTCAAGGCGCGCAACATGCGCCTGATCGTGGACTACGTAGCAAACCATGCCTCGCGTGAGCACCCGTTCTTTAAGGACGCCTACGGCAACCCTGCCTCACCATACGCTCAGTGGTTCGCGTTTAAGGACGAACGCAACCTCACTTACGAATCGTTCTTCGGGACAGGCTATCTGCCCGAGTGGAATCACACTTACAAGCCCGTTCGGGAGTACCTGATCAAAGCTGCGCAGTTCTGGCTCGACCTCGGCGTGGACGGGCTGCGCTGCGATTACGCGCGCGGGGTGGAGCACTGGTTCTGGCGCGAGCTGCGCGCTACCGTGAAAGCAGCGCATCCAAATGTGGTGCTGCTCGGCGAGGTGTGGGATGGCAACCCAACGCTGCTGCGCCAGTATTTCGAGGACGGCTTCGACGCGCTGTTCGACTTCCCGTGGTTCCTGCGCATGGTTGGCAACGAGAACAAAGTGGGCGACGGGGTGATCAACGGCAAGCTCCCTCCCGTGATGCTGCAGCCCTCGTTGGCTGCACTCCAGCAGCTCTACCCGCGCGGCGCGCAGATCGTGCGCTTCCCCTCCAACCACGACACTAATCGAATCGCCTCCGTCGTACAAGGCGACTCAGCGCGGATGAGGTTGATGGCGGCTGCCTCGTTCTTGATGCCTGGCATCCCGATCATCTACTACGGTGAGGAGATCGGCATGCGCGGAGTAAAGGGCAGCGGGCCGACCTACGACGAGTTCCGCCGCGAGCCGATGGATTGGTATGCTGCCGAACATGGCGCAGGGATGACCACATGGTTCAAGCCCCCTGCGCGCAACAATAAGCCAAACGATGGTGTCTCAGTCGAGGAGCAGGAGACTGAGCCAGGCTCGCTGCTTAACTTCTATCGCCGTCTGGGGGCGCTGCGCGCTGCACATCCCGCTCTGCGCGCGCGCTCGTTCGCGCTGCTGCCGCTGGTGGACGGTTGTGAGACCTGCTTTGGCGTCTGGCGCTGGTCGGACGGAGAGGTCATGCTTGCACTGTTCAACTTCAGTGCCAAGCCACAAACGGCTCGCCTTGACGCGCTTGTTGCACAAGCACCGGTGTTACCCGTCGGCGCGCATCAAAAGCTCCTTGGCGAAGGACAAGTCGCCGATCAGATCCTTGCTCTGTCTGGCTGGGACGCAATACTGCTGCGATGGGTCATTCCATAGTCTGAAGCGTGGCTGCGCGGGCAGTGACGATGCCTACCACACAGTGCGGCTGGAGGGCAAAACGGGCTCTGCGCCAAGCTCTCCGTTGTGCTTGTCGGGCGGGCTTCCTCTCGCGTCGTGTAACGCCGTTGCTGCTGGACTCATCTAAGCCCAATGGGATGATCGTGCTGACTGCGCGTGCGTCGGCGTTGCTTGTCGTGCTCGCCTTCCTCCTTCTTGCTGGCTGCGGCGCAGAACAACCTGCGTCGCAGCCTGTCTCGCAACCTGTCGTTCAAGGCGTTGATCGCGCGACGCTCCCTGCCTTGCCACTAGAGATCAGCGTGCAGGAGGCGTTCACGCTGCACCAGTCTGGCGCATTTCTGCTGGACGTGCGTGAGCCGTTCGAATGGGATCACATTCGCATCCCCACGGCTGTGCTGATCCCGCTCGGGCAACTGCCTGCGCGGGTGAACGAGGTGCCGCGTGACCGTCCAGTGCTGGTGATCTGCCGCTCGGGCAATCGCAGCCAAGCTGGGCGCGACGTGTTGCTTCGGGCTGGCTTCACTAGCGTCACCAGCGTCCGCGGTGGCGTGCGCCAGTGGTATGCAGCTGGGCTGCCAACAACTCGGGGAAATTAGGCGAACTAGAAGTACTCGTTCTTTAGTCTGTCAACCTGGGAGTGACTAGCTCGAATGCTTGGCGATTTGGTGCGTTGACTTGCCCTCGTCCCCCTACTCCCTTTGCGCTGGGAGAGGGGAGTTGGGGGTGAGGATGGGCAGTCGCATCGCGGAAACTGTCCAGAGGAGTCCTAGCTGCGCGATGGGCGTGGGAGGAGTATCTGTTCAAGACGAGGCAAGAAGCATGCCGGGCAAGCCTTGCGATGTATTTCACGGAGTCACTCCCTGTTCAATCCTGCCTTGGGCTGCCCGTGACTACAATCTAAGTCCATGGCAGCTAAGCTTGCGCTGCTTGAACCTCTCTTTGTGCAAGCTGCGCTAGCCTCGGGATGGGCAGACTGCGCTGACCCTACACGAGTGTTCGCGGCGACTTGCATTGATGGTCAGCCGTCCTGGTTCTACCCTGCACAAGTGGCTCAGGGTGGGTCGCCCGACAAGCTGTGGCGCGCCTTCCGCGGGGCGCTCGGCGGTAGCCTAATTGAAGTGTTACGCCCCCTGGAAGAGGGTCGGATCAACTTTCGGGTGGTCTACCTCAACACGGAGGCGCTGGTGTTCGTGCCTGTTGCAGACGCCGAGCGCGCCGTAACGGTGCTCACTCGCGCCGGACACGCGATCAAGACGCCTCAAGACGAGGCTATCGAAGTCAAGTGTAGTTGGCGACTGCCGAATGGGGAGCGCGCACAAGCTTCGTTTCTTGCCCGTGTGGTGACGTATGACGAAGCGCAAGACCGCTGGTTAGTGCGCTTGCAAGAAGTGCGCATCCTCTCGCCAGCAGACGAGGCGAGCCGCGACTTGATCTACTCCAAGGTAGGGTGCTGGGCTTGGGTGCCGAGCGAAGCGCGCCAGGGCATGACTCTGCCACTGAAATACGAGACGCTCACAGGGCATATTCGCTGGTTTTACGCTCAAGACCCGCGCTCGAAGGCGTAGCTGAATGGCGACACAAACGGGTCGTTGGCGGCGGCAGCAGCAGCGCAATCGTGGTTGCGCTGTGCTGGTCGGTGTGGCGCTGGTCACTGGCGCGCTGGTCTTCGGCGCACTGGTGCTCCCACGCCTTGCGCCAAGCTTTGATCTCCTGCGCCTCGCCTCGCCTGCAACCCCAACACCACCGCCGCTGCTCTCGCCGGCTGAGATTGGGTTGTGGAGAGGTGAGGAACGAGTCAATCTCTTGCTGCTCGGTGTGGACGCGCGCGCTGAAGCGCGCAACCCATCAGCGCAGCCGTTGGTTGCGTTAGTGCTGGTCACACTCGACCCCGTCTCAAAATCAGGAGGTGTGCTCAGTCTGCCGCCCGAGCTGCATCTTCCGCAGCCTGGGCGTGAGTCTGCGACACTGAGCGCAGCGTTCGATGCAGGCGGCGCAGCACAGGTCTGTCAGGCGCTTGAGTTCAACCTCGGTATGCCCGTCCGCCGCTACGCAGTCGTCGGGGCAGGCGCGCTCAGCAACATCGTGGATTTGATCGGCGGCGTAGAGGTCTATCTTGAGGCGCCAATCTCGCCCTCGGGTGACCTTGGCACGCCGATCGGGGCAGGATGGCAAACCTTGAACGGTGCAGCGGCGCTCGCCTACCTGCGGCAGAGCACGGATACCTTTGATGCGATGCGCCGCCAGCACACAGTCCTGTTCGCTGCACTGAGCCGACTGCGCACCACTGACGCAGTTGTGAAGTTGCTGCCGCGCACGGCGCAACTTCTGCAGAGCCTAGGCAGCAGCCTGAGCACGAACCTCAACCCAGCCGAGATCGCTCAGCTCACACTTCTGGCGAGAGAGATACCCGAGACGCAGTTTGCTCGGCTAGCTGTGGACGAGCAGGCAACCCGCCTGTGGAAGACGCCGCTCGAGCGCTCTGTGCTCGTGCCTGTGCGCGATCGTCTGCGCTCGTTGCGCCAGGCGCTGCAGCAGCAGCCTGCCGCGCAAATAACGAGTGAAAGTGAACCTGGCGTGCGCCTGCGCATCGAGAACGGCACACAGCAACGTGGCTTGGCGGCTAGGACGCGCGACTACCTGCAGACGCAAGGATTCGTCGTGGAGAGCATCGGCGATGCCGAACAGCCTCACCGACGCTCACTCATCATTGACTACCGTGGGCGCTCACAGGCGACTCGCCGCTTGGCAGAGGTGCTTGGGCTGCCGCTGAGCAGTGTGGTGCTCTCGCCCAGCTCAGAGAGCGCAGTCGAGATACTGATCATCTTGGGCGAGGACTACCAGCCGAGGCAATGAAGTCAGAGGTGCAGACATGGAGTGGTCGCTCCCGCATCGCCGCTACAACCCCCTGACCGACGAGTGGCTGTTGGTGTCGCCGCAGCGCGCGGCGCGTCCGTGGCTCGGCGCGGTCGAAAAGCCTACCCCCGAGCAGCGCCTGGCTTACGACCCAAACTGTTACTTGTGTCCAGGCAACCACCGCGCTAACGGCGCAGTCAACCCACCCTACGAGTCCGTCTTCGTGTTTGACAACGACTTCCCAGCTCTGCTCAGCCAAAGCGACCCTGAGCCGCAGAGCACCTCACCGCTGCTCGTCGCGGCGCCAGAGGTGGGGGTGTGTCGAGTGATTTGCTTCTCTCCGCGCCATGACTTGACGTTGGCGCAGCTCTCAGCAGCGCAAATCTGCCAAGTCATTGAAGCTTGGATCGCCCAGTGCCAAGAGCTGGGCGCGCGCGAAGACATCACCTACGTCCAGATCTTTGAGAACAAGGGCGAGATCATGGGGTGCAGCAACCCTCACCCTCACGGTCAAATCTGGGCAACGCGGGCACTGCCGACTGAGATCATCAAGGAGACGCGCAACCAGGTTCGCTATCTAAACGGCGAGTTGCCGACGCAGCACGGTCGTCCCGCCAACGCGCCCCTGCTCGTGGATTACTTGCGCGAGGAGCTTGCCGCAGAGACACGAGTGGTCTTCGAGAACGCGCACTTTGTTTGTCTAGTGCCGTTTTGGGCGGTCTGGCCCTTCGAGACGATGATCCTGCCGCGCCGGCATGTGCGACGCTTGGTTGACCTCACCGAAGCAGAGCGCAGTGGGCTAGCGGACGCGCTGCAGCGGCTGACCATTCGCTACGACAACCTGTTCGAGGTCAGCTTCCCTTACTCGATGGGCATCCACCAAGCGCCGTACGATGGGCATGCCCATGACGAATGGCAGCTTCACTTGCATTTCTATCCGCCCTTGCTGCGCAGCGCAACCATCAAGAAATTCATGGTTGGCTACGAGATGCTGGCGCAACCTCAGCGCGACTTAACCCCTGAGCAAGCAGCACAGCGGCTGCGCGCGTTGAGCGAGACGCGCTTCGCGCCGTGAGCGCTACAGCAAGCCAAGCCATTCGGCAATCGTTGTCTCAAGACCGAAGGCACTCAGCGTTGCCGGCGCTAACACGATTCCTTGTGCGCTCGCAGGCGACGTGTTGAAGACGAGAGGAAGTGAGCCGATCGCGGTTGCTGCAAGGAGCACGAGTCCTCCCTGCCATCCGCTAGTGAGAAGAGCCAGCGCGAGTAGGAGCAGCGCTGAGGCGGCTGCAGCTTTGCGCGCCTGCCAACGCACTATGTGTGGGGCGCAGCGCGTCACGAGCACAAGGAGCAGGCTGGATACCAATCCACCGCTCGCTGCTATGGCTGCAACGGCGAACCAGTAGCCTTGCCACCCCTGCGCTGGGACTACTTCGGCTAAGGCGCTCAGCGGGCTGTCCGCGGCTAGTGTTGCGCCAGGGGCAATCCACACTAGCAGGCTGACTAGATAAAACCCAGCGCGCGCTGCGCCGACTGCGACAGCGCGCACCGTTTCGGCGCGCGTCAAGACAATCCGCCTAGCGAGCACCCCACACACGCCGCCGGCAGCGAGCGGCAGCAAGCTGATCAGCGCGCCTAGAGCAAGCCCAATTGCCCCTCCGCGCAGTGCATCGCGCAGTGAAAGCGCCGGCATCTCACAAGGAGACGGCGCAGACTCATCGCGCTGGGCTCGTCCCAGGAGGCTCGGCACAGTAAACAAGCCGATGAGCGCGACGGGCAGACCGAACACAGCAGCGTCGCTCGGCAACGGGCTTCGCCGCGCCAAAAGTAGCCCGAGCACTCCGCTAAGGCAGAAGGTGATCACCCCAACCCCGATTGCTGCTGCTGTTTGGCGCAGCCGCTGTAGCGAAGGCAGCGCACCCTCGACGACGAGCGCTGGCTCGACCAAGATCACGAGCACAACTAGCCCAACCAGCACCCAGCTAACGTACGGCTGGAGGCTTTGTTGGACCAGGCGCGCACCCTCGCGCAAGCCGGGCGCAAACGTGACTACCCCGACGACGCCCAGCAGCCCGCCTAAGCTGAGGCACAGCGCGGCAGGCATCCTTTGCCTTTCAATCCCTGCACAGGCGTCATCTGGAGCGTGCAGCAAGGCTGCAGCGAATGGGTTTGTCAGAAGCCAAGCGGTTGTCGCGCCGAGGACGAGCCAGGCAACCATCAGGGGCGAGGTGCTCGATGCTGTTTCACCCCAGTAAGCGACTGCACTGACAAGTAAGAAGGGGTGCGCAGGCAACGCGGAAAGGGCTAATCCTATGCCTGTGCCCAGCAGCGCGGCAATGAGCAAGGAGACTCCGCCTTCGTCCACAACGCTAGGTCAGCTCTGTTGCTGCGCTTTCGCGCTGCTAGAAGGCTCGCGTTTGTTGCGGAAGTCAACGAATCGGTATCCAAGTCCGCGCTCAGTGAGGATGTACTGCGGGTGGGACGGATCCTTCTCGATTTTCTGGCGCAGGTAAGTGATGTATAGGCGCAGGTAATGGGTCTCGTCGCGGTATTCCCAGCCCCACACCTTGCTCAGCAGCGTCTCGTGGGGCATCACCCAGCCCGCGTTTTGGACGAGGTGGTATAGCAGCCGCCACTCCGTTGGGCGGAGGCGGACAGGCTTGCCGTCAACAATTACCTCACGCCGCTCGAAGTCAATGGAGAGGCGGTCATCAATGCGGATCGGCGCCTTCTCCAGCGTCGCTGGCAGCTCGGCTCGACGGATGACCGCGCGGATGCGCATGGCTAACTCGCGCGGGCTGAACGGCTTGGTGATGTAGTCATCTGCGCCGAGCGACAGCCCGCGGACGATGTCATCCTCCTCGCTGCGCGCGGTGAGCATGATCACTGGAACGTTGCTTTCCTCGCGGATCATCTTTAGAGTCTCGAAGCCGTCCATGCCGGGCATCATCACGTCGAGCAGCACGCAGTCGGGCAGCATCTCACGCACCATCCTGACGGCGTCCAGCCCGTTGCTCGCCGAAACCACGCGGAAGCGCTCCAGCTCGAGGTTCATGCGGATAAAGTTGATCATGCGTGGCTCGTCGTCAACCACCAGCACTAGCTTCGAGTCCTCGTTCAACATGGATAAGGGGATTATAGAGTTTAGGCAGAACTGCGCAGGAGCAGCTCTAGCTCGTGAAGAATCATCGCTGTCGCGCCCCACACCAGACAACCCCCGAAAGCGTATGCAGGTGCACGCAACAACACCCCTTGCGCAGTGACGATGTCCGCTTCCACGTGGTAAGCAGGATGCAGCGCATCGAGCGGAGCTTCAATGACAGCGGCAACCTCGTCTGGGTTTGGTGCAAAGCGTGGGCGCTTGTCGAGGTAAGCGACGGCCGGGTAAACCATGAAGTGGCTGGGTTGGACGTAAACAGGGGAAAGCGAGCCGAGGATCTCGGCTTGGTCAAGGCTGATGCCAAGCTCTTCCTCTGCCTCGCGCACGGCGGTCGCAACCAACGTGGAGTCGCTTGCTTCACGCCGCCCGCCAGGCAGAGCGACTTGTCCGCCATGCCGATACAGGCGCTCAGCGCGCTGGATAAGGACGAAGTTTAGTGTGTCAGCGCTAGGGTAGGTCAACATCAGCACCCCAGCGAGGTTCGGCGGCGGCGCGTCTTGCGCAGGGTGGGCGATACGTCCCTGAGGACGCATTGCCGCGTGCGCTTGGTCACCCAGGAGTGGCAAGCTCAGCGCGCGGCGCAAGTCGGACAAGGTTGTCGGCATGAGGCGTTGCTCTGGCTGAGCCGGTGGCTGGTCCTGTCGGCAAGCCCAGACAGAGCTGTATGGCAGACATTATCCCCAGATTCCCTTACTGCACTGCGCCGAAACGTTCTATCACTCTATTCCCTGCGCAGGCTGCGGAGTGGCTGTAGCTTTTCCTACCAAAGCTGCCAATGCTGCATACAGCAAGGGACGCAGCGAGCCTTTCCAGCCTCTCTCCGTTCGCATCCAGGGCGATAATCCTGCGCGATGGATGCAGTCACCCTCGCTGATATCCATGCAGCTCAGCAAACGCTGCGCGACCAGCTCATTGCGACGCCAATGCTGCCTGAGCTACGCCTGTCGCGGATGACAGGCGCGCGTGTTTTCTTCAAGGCGGAGTCACTGCAGCGCGGCGGCTCGTTCAAGATCCGCGGGGCGTATAACAAGATCGCTCACCTTAGCGAGCAAGAGCGCAAGAAGGGGGTTATTACGGCAAGCGCGGGCAACCACGCCCAAGGCGTCGCGCTTGCTGCGCGCATCTTCAACGTCCCTGCGACGATTGTCATGCCCGAGTTTGCTCCGCTGACCAAGGTGGTCTCGACGCGCAATTTCGGCGCGGAGGTCATCCTGCACGGGGCGAGCTTCGACGACGCTGTGGACAAGGCGCGCGAGCTGCAAGCGGCGCATGACCTCACCTTTGTCCATGCCTTCGATGACCCTCTCGTGATCGCGGGTCAGGGGACGATTGGCATGGAGGTGATGGCAGCGCTGCCTGAGCTTGAGGTGCTGGTCGTGCCGATTGGGGGCGGCGGATTGATCAGCGGGATCGGAATTGCGGTCAAGGCGCTCAAGCCCAGCGTGCGGCTGATCGGCGTCCAGGCGTCTGCATGCGCACCAGTGCGCGCCTCCCTGCAAGCAGGTCAGGTGGTGACTGCAAACTCAGCGAACACAATTGCTGATGGCATCGCGGTTAAGCGCCCCAGCGAACTCACGCTGCACTACATCCGCGCGCTGGTTGACGACGTGGTTGAGGTCAGTGACGACGATATTGCGCGCGGTATCGCGCACTGCGCCCAACACGCGCGCCTGGTCGTTGAGGGCGCAGGCGCAGCCGGCGTCGCTGCAGTGCTCGCCGACAAGGTTGCGCTGCAGGCAAACGAAACCGTGTGCATCGTGCTGTGCGGCGGCAACATCGACAGCAACTTGCTCGCTCGCGTCATCGAACAGGTGATGGTCCAGCAGGGTCGGATCATCGTCCTGCGCTTAACCGTGCTCGACCGCCCTGGGCAGCTTGCCGCAGTGATCAACCATGTTGCAGCGTGCGGAGCAAATATCATCGACGTGATCCACCGCCGCGCAGTCTGGCTTGCCCCGCTGACGCGCACAGGGCTCGAGCTCGTGCTTGAGGTTCGAGATGAAGCCCATGGGCAAGAAGTTGTTGACCGGCTAGAGCACGCTGGCTACCACGTTGAGCGTGTGCGCTTAGGCGAGTGGCCTGCGTAGCCTGAGCGCGAATAGTGTTACCCCTTTCCCTAGCTTGTGGCTGAACCTGCCAGCGCTAGCGCGTCAGGACTTGGCGGCGCTGCTGGCGCGGCTGGAAGCAGGGCTGCGCTCGCCTGAGCACGCCGCGTTCTGGGCCGGGTAAACTCCCCGCTGTGCGAGTTGTCACCACCGAGCCGCTGCGCGAGGGCGAGGCGCTCACCCGCGACGAGTTCGAGCGGCGCTACGCGGCGATGCCCGACGCGCGCGCTGAGCTGATCGAGGGAATCGTCCACGTGGCATCGCCGACGAAAGACTTGCACGCTGCAGCCCACAACGCCCTGTCTGGATGGGCGATGGTTTACGCTGCGCGCACGCCCGGTGTGCTCTCGCGCGACAACTTGTCGTATCGGCTGGACGAACGCAACGAGCTTCAGCCCGACTTGGTGTTGATGCTCAGCCCCGCCCGCGGCGGGCGAGCGCGGATTGACGCCGACGGCTTCCTCGTCGGCGCGCCTGAGCTGGTCGTCGAAGTTGCCGTCGCCAGCGCCGAGCGCGACCTCGGCGCCAAGCGCGCGCTTTACCAACGCGCCGGCGTGCAGGAATACCTGGTCTGGGAAGCCGAAGCGCAGCAGTTGCACGGATGGGCGCTGCACGAGGGGCGTTACCGCCCGCTGATGCCCGACGCCGAGGGCGTGTGGCGCAGCCAGGTCTTCCCCGGCTTGTGGCTGGACGTGTCGGCGCTGGCGCGTCAGGACTTGGCGGCGCTGCTGGCGCGACTGGAGGCAGGGCTGCGCTCGCCTGAGCATGCCGTGTTCTGCGCCGGGTAAACTCCCCGCTGTGCGAGTTGTCACCACCGAGCCGCTGCGCGAGGGCGAGGCGCTCACCCGCGACGAGTTCGAGCGGCGCTACGCGGCGATGCCCGACGCGCGCGCCGAGCTGATCGAGGGAATCGTCCACGTGGCATCGCCGACGAAAGACTTGCACGCTGCAGCCCAATTCATCTTGACGGGCTGGCTCTTCACTTACGCTGCGCGCACACCACACGTGATGGGGCGCGATAACCTCTCCTACCGGCTAAACGAACGCAACGAGCTTCAGCCCGACTTGGTGCTGATGCTCAGCCCCGCCCGCGGCGGGCGAGCACGGATTGACGCCGAAGGCTTCCTCGTCGGCGCGCCCGAGCTGGTCGTCGAGGTCGCTGTCGCCAGCGCCGAGCGCGACCTCGGCGCCAAGCGCGCGCTTTACCAACGCGCCGGCGTGCAGGAATACCTGGTCTGGGAAGCCGAAGCGCAGCAGTTG
>JANWZM010000055.1 GCA_025054635.1 Thermoflexales bacterium | reverse complement strand
GCTGCCCTGGAGCAAGGCGCTGTCTTCGGTGTCACACGTGAACAAGCCCTGCAGGCGCTGTGGGCACGCCTTGTGAATCCATGGACAGCGCTCGCGCTGGCACTAGGCGTCTCTGCCTGCGCAGTAACAGGCGCGCAGTGGGTGAAGTTATCCTTGGGCAACGTCCTCCCTGCTGTGGAGAGAGGGGAAAGGGATGAATACACTGCAACCCCCTTCACCCTGCTGCTGTTCGGGCTGGGTGGGCTGCTGACGCTGGCGGTTGAGTTCGTCTTCGTGCGCGACTTGTTCGGTACGCGGATGAACACCGTGTTCAAGTTCTACTACCAGGCTTGGACGCTCTGGAGCGTTGCTGGTGCGGTTGCGCTCGTGATGCTGCTGCGCGCGCGTTCGCTGATGGTGCGCGCGGTCGGCGGGCTAGGCGCTTTACTCGTAGTTGCGGGGCTGCTGTGGGCGCCAATGTCGGTGCTTGCCCGCAGCGAGTTCTTCGCCAAACCACCCACGCTCGACAGCATGGCGTACCTCCGCCGCGATGACCCTAGCGACGCCGGCGTGATTGATTGGCTGAATGCCAACGCGCCGGCAGGCGCGCGCATCGCTGAGGCAGCGACGCTTGGCGCCTACCGCTACGAAGGGCGCATCGCCACGTTCACTGGGCTGCCAACCATCCTCGGCTGGGGCGGGCATCAGCATCAGTGGCGCGGCAGCCTCGCTGAACCCGCGCGCCGCGAACCGCTCGTGGCACAGCTCTACAACACACCTGACGAGCGCACTGCCCGCGCCATCTTGAGCGAATTCGGCGTGCGCTACGTCGTGGTTGGGCAGACTGAGCGCGCCGCCTTCTCGTCCGAAGGGCTGGACAAGTTCGACCGCATGTGCAAGGTCGCCTTCGAGTCCCGCACGGCTGCGCTGTACGACTGCCAGTAGCTTTCTCTCGCTGCCTGCTGTCCACGAACTCGTTGTTTGCCCACTGCCCCTACAATCCCCGCATGCTCAACCGTTGGCGCGACGAAGACATCACGAGCTGCGACGCGACAGACCTGCTGATCTACCAAGCACGGCTGGTCGGCGAAGAATCTGACCTTGTGCTCTGGGGCGGCGGCAACAACAGCCTGAAGACTGTCGAAACTGACTTTACGGGGCGCGCTGTCCAAGCCATGCGCATTAAAGGCAGCGGCAGCGACATGCGCACAATGCGCCGCCGTGATTACCCTGCTGTGCGGTTGGACGTGCTGCTGCCCTTGTTCGAGCGTGAGGCAATGAGCGACGAGGAGATGGTACGCTGGGTGACCTACGCGCTGCTTGAACCTGATGCCCCTCGTCCCTCGATTGAGACGCTGCTCCATGCTTTCATTCCCGCGCCAGCCGTGCTTCACACCCATGCCGACGCTATCTTGGCGCTGACTAACACCCTTGGGCGCGAAGCGACGGTGCGCGCTTGCTTCGGCGAGGACGTGCTGATCGTGCCGTATCACCGCCCTGGCTTTCGGCTCTCCAAGATTGTCGGCGCTGCTGTGCGCGCAAACCCAAGTGCGCGCGGGCTAGTGCTGATGAACCATGGCTTGGTGACTTGGGGTGAGACGGTCAGGGAAGCTTACGAGCGGCACATTGCGCTGGTCTCGCAGGCAGAGGCATTCATCGCCCAGCGAGGCGCTCCTGAAGCTGCTTGTCAGCCGATGGCGCTCGATGTCACACGACGCAGAGCGCTCGCAGCGCGCATTGCCCCGCTGCTGCGCGGCGCGCTTTGCCGTGGGCAACGGATTGTGCTGCGATTTGATGATGGCGAGGACGTGCTGTACTTCATGGCGCGCCCCGATGCGCCGGCGCTTGTTGAGATTGGCGCAGCAACCCCCGATCACATGCTCAACACCAAGCGGGCTGCGCTATGGCTGCCGTTGCCGTTGGACGAACCGTTTGACGAGGCAGCATTGCGCGCGCGCATTCAAGCCGCGCTCGACGCATACACCGCTGCGTGCAGACGGCGTTTCGAGGCACACTACGACCCTACCCTGCTCCGCCCT
>JANWZM010000042.1 GCA_025054635.1 Thermoflexales bacterium | reverse complement strand
GCGGTTGGCGAAGGGTTGCAGCGCCCGCCACGGGTCAAACTGTGGATCAAGCGCTGTCAGCATCCCAGCCAAGATATTTGCCGCCCGCCCGAGGTACAGCACGTTCTGCGGGATCTGAAACGGCAGCGAAGAGAGCAAATCGCGGAACTCTAGCCCAAAGCGATACATCTCCTCGAACTCGACGTTGCTCAGGTCGTTCAGCGCGACACCCCAGAACCGGTCGAACAGCAGGGCGATGGCTTGCTCGATGCGATCAAGGTCAGCGTCAGGCAGGAAGAAACCTAGCCGCTGCGCTGAGAGCGTCCAGCGGTGAGCGTCTTTGAGGGTGACCGCGACGATGAACTCGCGCAGCTCGCGCACAAAGTTCGGTGGCAGCCGCCCCATCATGCCAAAGTCCACGTAGGTCAAGCGGAAGGGCCGCCCCTTGCCGATGGGCACACGCCAAGCGCGCGCGAGGGCTTGATCCAGCGGCTGCACAAACAGATTGCCGGGGTGAGGGTCGGCATGGAAGAAGCCGTGCTCGAAGACTTGCGCCAGATACGTCTCGAACAGCTTTTGGGCGACCTCGCTGCGCGCGATGCCTGCTTGCGCCAGCCCGTCGAAGTCAGTGATCTTGATGTCCTCGACGTTTTTCAAGACGATGACATGCCGAGTGGTCAGATGGCGGTACACACGCGGCACGCGCACCCCTGGGTCATTCAAGAAGTTCTTGTAAAAAGTCTCTGCATTGTCTGCCTCATGCTGGTAGTCCAGCTCTTCGAGCACCACTTGCGAGAACTCTTCGGCAAGCGCATCGAGGTTTGCGCGGCGGCGGATCGGCGCGTAGAGCTTGAGCCAGCCGATGATGGTGCGCAGAGAACGGAGGTCTGTATTGACAATCGCTTGCATGTGCGGGCGCTGCACCTTGACCACAACGCGCTGCGGGGCAGCCGAGTTACCGTTGAGCGATGGGTCGGGGCGCAGCGTCGCTAGGTAAACCTGACCGAACGAGGCAGCAGCGACGGGCTGAGGGTCGAAGTCCTCGAACAGCTCGTTGATTGGGCGCCCCAGCTCGTGCTCGATGCGCGCCAGCATGATCGGGGTTGGCTCGGGCGGCACAGCGTCCTGCAGACCGCTCAGCTCAGCGATCACTTGTGGCGGTAGCAAGTCCACACGGCTGCTGAGAAACTGCCCGAGCTTGATCCACACGCCGCCGAGGTCAACCGCCAAGTCGCGGAATCGCCGCGCCAGCGTAGTGAACCGGCGCAGGCGCGTTCGCTCCACGCGCTGTTGACCGATGAGCCGCGCGAGGATGAGCTCCCACCAGACAAACCCCAGCACCATGCGCGCGCCAAACCACAGTGCGCGGCGCGCACGGCGGCGAAGGGCGCTCGGACGCAACGGCGGCTCTGCTGCTGCGGGCGAAGTTCCTCGGGGCAGGCTGGTGTGCCGCAAGGCGTCTGCGGTCGCGCTCGAGGTTGTAGTTGCTGCGTCCATGCCGCACGTGAGCATACCTGCGCGACGTAAGTAGACTGTGAGTATCTCTAGCCAGATGGCTAGTTGACTTCTCGGTGAATTAGGTTAGAATTGGGGGCAATCATCCGATTCATCGGAATAATCAGAATTATCCGTCGCCATGACGCGCACTTCTGGCTCTGAACTCCTCGATTACATCGTCCGCAACCAACTTAAGGCGGGCGAACAGCTTCCTCCGTTGGAGAAGTTGAGCGACGAGCTCGACCTGAGCATCAGCAAGCTGCGTGAGCAACTCGAGGTAGCGCGCGTCATGGGCTTGGTCGAGGTCAAGCCCCGCACAGGCATCCGCGTCGCGGACTATGACTTTGCGCCGGCGGTGCGCTTCAGCCTGATGTTCGCGCTGGCGCGCGAGCGCAAGTTGTTCGAGGCGTTCAGCGAACTGCGCAATCACGTCGAGTTTGCCTTCTTTCACGAAGCAGTTGCCCTGCTCAATGAGGACGACCGCGCCGAGTTGCGCGCGCTGATCGCCCGCGCTTGGAGCAAGCTCGACGAGGACCCGCCGCGCATTCCCCATGCCGAACACCGCGATCTGCATCTGACGATCTATCGCCGACTGGGCAATCCGTTCGTCAAGGGGTTGCTGGAAGCCTACTGGGATGCCTACGAGGCGGAAGGGCTAAGCGTCTTCTCCGACTACGACTACCTGCACGAGGTGTGGACGTATCACGAGGGAATCGTTGATGCAATCAACCGCGGTGAGGTTGACACGGCGTATCGCTTGCTGGTTGACCACACCAAGCTGCTCCAGCGTCGCCCACAGCCGCGCTTCAAGCGAGTAGCACAAAACGATGGCGCCTCGACAGGGACGAGTGAATTCACGCTCTCTCGTTCGCTCGAGGGGCAGAAAGAATGACACACGTATCTTTTAGGAGGGAATGATGCTGTTGAAGGATCTGACGCCTACTCACCCCGCTCAGGAGCAACAAGCCACTGAGCCTCAGCCCGTGCCCACCCATGGCAGGGCGATCGTGAACGACTTCTCGATCATGGTTGCCACCAAGAACGGCTCGGGCAGCCAGACGGCGAACCTTGCCCTGCTCCGCGCCTTGTTCAAGATGGGCATCCCCGTCAGCGGGAAGAACCTATTCCCGTCCAATATTCAGGGTCGACCGACGTGGTACACCATTCGGCTGAACAAAGACGGCTACGTTGCTCGGCGCGACACAAACGAGATTGTGATTGCCCTCAACCCGGAAAGCGCGTTGGAAGACCACGCTAGCGTCATTCCTGGGGGCGTGTTCATCTACGCTGATGACATCAAGATGCCCCTGGAGCGCAAGGACATTCACTATTACGCCATCCCTGTCAGGGACATTGCTCGCGCTCACGAGGCTGATCCCAAGCTGCGCACGTATGTGGCAAACATGGTCTACGTCGGCGCACTGGTTTACTTGCTCGGCATTGAGATCAGCGAGATCGAGGCAGCGCTGAAGTTCCATTTCAAGGGCAAGCAGAAACCGGTCGAGTCAAACATGCGCGTCGTGCGAGCCTCTGTCGCATGGTGCGCCGAGCACCTGGTGAAGACTGACCCCTATCGCGTCGAGCGCATGGACAAGACCAAAGGGCTTATCATGATCGACGGCAACACAGCAGCGGCGCTCGGAGCAATCTACGGTGGAGTCACCTTCGCAGCATGGTACCCAATCACGCCCGCGACAAGCCTGGCGGACGCCTTATACGAGTATCTGCCCAAGCTGCGCATTGACCCAGAGACTAAGCGCCCAACATACGCCATTGTGCAAGCCGAGGATGAGCTGGCAGCGCTCGGCATGGTGCTTGGCGCTGGCTGGGCTGGCGCGCGCGCCATGACCAGCACCTCGGGACCAGGCATCTCGCTCATGACTGAGTTCACCGGCTTGGGCTACTTTGCTGAGATCCCCGCGGTGATCTGGGATATCCAGCGCATGGGTCCTGCTACAGGGCTGCCAACGCGAACCTCGCAAGGTGACATCCTGAAGGTGTACTACCTCGGGCACGGCGACGCCAAGCATCCCGTGCTGCTGCCTGGCTCGCCTGCAGAATGCTTCGAGTTTGGGTGGCGCGCGTTTGACTTGGCAGAACGGCTGCAAACGCCTGTCTTTGTGCTCAGCGACCTCGACTTGGGCATGAACCAATGGATGAGCGAGCCGTTCAAGTACCCCGACCAGCCGATGGATCGTGGCAAAGTGCTGACCGAAGAGCAGGTGAACGCCACACGCGGCTTCGCGCGCTACAAGGACGTGGACGGCGATGGCATTCCTTGGCGCACCTTGCCGGGCAACCAAAGCCCGTACGCGGCTTACTTCACCCGTGGCTCAGGGCACAACGAACGCGCCAATCTCTCCGAGCGCCCTGATGACTGGGAGAACAACATGCTGCGTCTGCAGCGCAAGTTTGAGACCGCTCGCGCGATGATGCCGCGCCCAGTGGTCGAGCTAGACCCCGAAGCAGAGGTCGCCATTGTTGGCTTCGGTTCAACCACGCCAGCAATCCAGGAGGCGCGCGACATGCTGCGCAAGGCGGGCGTCCCTACCTCCTACCTGCGCGTGCGAGCGCTGCCGATGAATGACGAGGTGACGATGTTCCTTGCTGCGCACCAGCGCATTTACGTCGTCGAGATGAACACCGACGCGCAGCTCGCTCAGCTTCTCAAGCTGCACGATCCGCAGGACGCGGCGAAGATCCGCTCCGCCAACAAGTGCGACGGTCTGCCGCTCACTGCGCGCTGGATCAGCGAGGCGATCCAGTACCAGGAGGCTTACCACAAGGCGTAGTGTTTGGAGGAGATGTTGAACCATGACTGTTGTGACCGTGAACGGCGGCAACGGCGCTAAAACCGCAGCCCCAGCGCGCGCCGCTGCCCTGAACATCATCGGCTTGAGCAAGCTCGACTACAAGGGGCTGGAGTCCACGCTGTGCAACGGTTGTGGACATGACTCGATCTCGGCGCAGATCATCACTGCCTGCTACGAGCTGGGGTTGAAGCCCGAGAACATCGTCAAGTTCAGCGGTATCGGCTGCAGCAGCAAGTCGCCCGCTTACTTTCTCAGCCGCTCGTTCGGCTTCAACGCCCTGCATGGGCGTATGCCTTCGGTCGCCCAAGGTGCACTGATAGCAAACCACAAGCTGCTCGGCTTGGGCGTCAGCGGCGACGGTGACACCGGCAGCATCGGCATCGGTCAGTTCTTGCATGTCATCCGCCGCAACCTGCGCATGGTTTACATCATCGAGAACAACGGCGTCTATGGACTGACCAAGGGACAGTTCTCTGCCACCTCTGACCTCGGGCAGGAGCTGAAGCATGCCGGCGTGAACGAGTTTCCGCCGCTCGACTTGTGCCACTTGGCGATCTCTGCTGGATGTGGCTTTGTCGCCCGCTCGTTCGCTGGTGACCCAAAGCAGGTGACCGAGCTGATCAAAGCTGCCTTCAGCCATCGCGGCACAGCCGTGCTGGACATCATCAGCCCCTGCGTCACCTTCAACAACCGCGAGGACTCCACCAAGAGCTACTCTTGGGGCAAGACGCATGATGAGCGCGTCAACGACTTCGGCTTCGTGATGTATCAAGAAGCCATCACGGTCGAGTACGACCCCGGCGAGGTCAAAGAGGTTGAGCTGTTTGACGGCTCGAAGATCCTGCTGAAGAAGTTGGACGGCAGCCACGACCCGACGGACAAGCAAGCCGCACTACGGCTGCTGACGGAGGCGCACGATAAGCAGCTTTTCATCACTGGCTTGATCTACGTCAACAGCGACCGACCCAGCTTGGCTGAGGTGTTCCATCTAGGGGACACTCCGCTGGCTGCGCTGCAGGAGGATAAACTGCGCCCTTCGCGCGAGAGTTTGGAGACGATCATGGCAGCGATGGCTTGAGCGCCATTAGCTGGAAGGCAAGGTGTGGAAGCGGAGGCGCTCCAACTGGCGCAGCGCCTCCGCTTCTTTGTGCAACAAGGCTCGGCTCGACGAACGAGAGGCAGCTTAGTCCAGGAATGAATCAACGGATAGACAAGGCAATTACGGGGCTTGCTGGCGTGTTGGGCAGCGCGCTATCTGGCTCGGTGTCCGCCCATGCGCTTCTTTCCTCTGGTCTGCTGCCCAATGGGCACGACACGCTGCTGCACGTCTACCGCTTGGTCGCCTTCGAGCAGGCGCTGCTGGGTGGGGCGCTGTATCCGCGCTGGTTATGGTGAGCAGGTCGCGGGAGTGCCGCCTCTTCAGTTCAATTTCGATGACCAGCTCGTGCTAATTGGGATAGACGCTCCGCTATCAATCCCAGTTGCGAGTGAATGGGTAGCAGACCTCTACTGGCGCCCCGAACAACTGACGCGGCGGAGCTATATCGTCCACTTGGCTCTGTCTGGCGCAGCCAGGCACAGCCGGGTTGCGGCTGCCGATCGAGCCAATGCCAGGGTATCCCGTCACGCAACGGCGTGTGGGCGAAGTGTGGCACGCGCTAGTTGTCGTCCGCGTTCCGCCGAGCACCCTTGGAGGCAAGCAGTCGCTGGAGGTGCACATCGAAGGGCAACGTGCACCTTTGGGGTTGATCCGTGTGGCAGCGCCTGTGCGCTCATTTGCCTCGCCGACCCTGAGCATGTGCTCGGTGTTCAGTTTGGCAGCTTGACGCAGCTCGTCGGCTACGATGCACCAAGGGCTGTGTCTCGCGGCGAGGCGCTTCAAGTCGTCCTGTATTGGAAGGCACTGACCGAGTCCAGCCTGCGATATAAGGGCGATGCAACACGCTACGCACCATGTATTCGCGCCTGGGCACCCCTTGCAGCGCATGTGTCGCTTTCACCTACAATTTGAGGTTTGGCATGGACAGCATCGAAATTCTCCGCACAAGTCTGCTCTCCCCAATCGTGCTCGCCTTCGTCATCGGCGTCATTGCCACACTCGTCAGAAGCGAACTTGAGTTCCCCCAGCCCGTTTTGAACGCTATCTCGATCTACCTTGTGTTCTCGATTGCGATCAAGGGTGGAACAGAGCTGGCAGAGGCGGGGCTAGGGCGAATCGTCGCGCCAGCACTGGTCACACTTGCGTTAGCGGTGGTTATCCCCTCTCTGGCATACGCCCTAGCGCGGACGTTTATCCGACTTGACATTCCCAACGCAGCCGGGATTGCGGCGCTCTACGGATCAGTGTCATCCGTGACCTTCTTTGCGTCCTTGTCGCTGGCGGAGAGGCTTGGCATGCCAGCCGAGCCATTTATGCCGGTGCTGGTCAGCTTGATGGAGTGGGCGATCTTGGTCGCGCTGTTCATCGCGCGCTGGCAGCTGCGCCGCGCTGAGATGAACAGCAGTCTGCCGATCAGCGAAATTTTGATCGACACCCTCCGCGGGCGCAGCGTGATTTTGTTGCTGGGTGGGTTGGTCATCGGCGTGCTCATCGGCGAGAATGGGTTCAAGTCGGTCAAGCCGTTCTTTGAAGACCCCTTTCGCGGCGTGTTGACGCTTTTTCTGCTCGAGATGGGGATGGTTGCAGGGCGGCAGTTGCGCGAGTTCTTCCGACTCGGCCCGCGCCTGCTCGCGTTTGGGGTGATCTTCCCTGTTTTCAACGGCTTGCTGGGGACAACGCTTGGGACGCTGGTTGGGCTTTCACCGGGCGGCAGCTTTGTCCTGGGCTCGATCACTGCGAGCGCTTCCTACATTGATGCACCAGCAGCCGTGCGCGCAGCTTTGCCCCAAGCCAACCCCAGCATTTATCTAACCTCGTCGCTTGGGATCACCTTCCCTTTTAATCTGCTGATTGGGCTGCCCTTGTACTACCAGTTTGCTTTGTTCATGCACGACCTGATACGCTGAGGGACGGATGAGCGCAGACGTCGTTCTCTCAAACCTGCTCAACCCCCCTGTCCTTTTCTTCCTGCTCGGTGTTCTTGCTGCTCTAGCACGCTCTGACTTAGAGTTGCCGCCGCCGATCCCGAAGGCGCTATCACTGTATTTGCTGATGGCGATCGGGTTCAAGGGTGGCGTTGCGCTGCGCATCAACGGCGGCGAAGGCGCGTTGATGGTGCTAGCCGCAGCCTTGCTCGTGTCAGTGGCGATGCCGCTCTACATCTTCCCGCTGGCACGGCTGCGGTTGAGCGCAGCAGACGCTGCAGCCGTTGCTGCGACGTATGGCTCGGTCAGCGCCGTGACGTTTGTCACAGCGACAGCGTTTTTGCAGCGGTTGAATCTGCCGCAAGGTGGCTATATGGTTGCGGCGCTTGCGCTGATGGAATCGCCAGCCATCGCCGTCGGTGTGCTCCTAGCTCGCCTAGCGCAGCGCGGTCAGGGCGAGGGGATCACTCTGGGCGGCTTGCTGCACGAGGCGCTGTTCAACGGCTCGGTGTTTCTGCTGGTGGGAAGTTTGGTGATTGGCTACCTCGTGGGCGCAAGCGGCGGCGAGGCGCTAAAGCCGTTCACCGAAACGCTCTTTCCAGGTTTGCTCAGCTTGTTCCTGCTAGACATGGGGCTGGTCGTCGGGCGACGTCTGCAGACCTTGCGCCAGCTTGGCATCTACCCGATCCTAGGCGGGTTGGTGTTGCCACCAGTGAATGCGGTTGTCGGCTTACTGGTCGCGCGCACGCTCGGGCTAGGCATTGGCGACGCCCTACTGTTTGTCGTGCTGTGCGCGAGCGCCTCGTATATCGCCGTGCCTGCCGCGATGCGCCAAGCGCTGCCCCAGGCAAACCCCGCGCTTTACGTGACGATGGCGCTAGCACTGACCTTTCCAGTCAACATCATTCTTGGCATCCCGCTGTATCTGGGTGTGATCCAAGCTGTGTGGTAGAGCAGAAAAGCAAGCAGGAGGGAACAGCCGGCGTTCCCTCCTGCCGTTGGCTAAGAGGCTGTCATGCAGCCCTTACGAGGTTGCACCGACGAACTGGATCGTGTCACAGGTTGTCTCGCGACGGCTGCCGCTCCGCAGTTCCGCGCACACTTGCCGCACACCAGGCACAGCGCTGATCTGCCAGGAGAGAGTGTTCTTGAACGCCTGCCAATTGCTCCATTCGCCCTCATCGTTGCGCAGGCGCACTTGTGCCCAGCGACCGTAAATATACAGTTCCACTTGAGTCTGGTTAGTCTGCTGTTGCTCTCGGTTGATCACAATCGGGTTGACGTTTCGGCGCGCGCCCAGATCAGTGACCCACAGCCGCATGTACCCTTCGAATTCTGATTGACCCTCAGCGTAGCCCACACCGATCTCCCGCGCACTCGTGCTCTCGATCAAGCGGCGGGTCGCAGGGTTGGACAGCCACAGGTTCAACACTTCCTCTGCAGTGGACAGGTCTCGCGCAATCAGACTAGGTCCAGCAACCGTTCCACCCCTGTAGTGCTTGCTGACGCGCTCAATCGAGGAGCAGATGACGCCTACTAGAACCGTGCCTGGGCTTGGCTCTAGCAAATCTTGTGTGTCTGTTCCGAAGTAGCTGTCGTTGAGCATGTCATAGGCGTGATAGCGAGCCGTTTCGTTGAGCGGGGTGACCAGCTTGAGCGGCGGCAGGCGTCTCGTGGCTCGATGGGCGTTGATCAGCTCAACCAAACGCCCTTCAAGGGGCTCGTTCATCGCAGGCTGAGGAACAACATTGCATCCGTCGAAAGGTGAGGGAGGTTGAGCATACGAGGGGACAGAAGCTACGAGCCCTAAGAGCAGAGCGATCACGGATGAAAGTTTCAAGGCTTTGCCGAACATTGCTGACGTTACCTCCTGAAATGCTATGGTCTGTTAAATTGTAGAACAGCTCCTTGAAGGCAGGTTTCTGGGTAGGGGACAACGGGGCGCGAGCAGTGCATGCCCCGTTCCAGAATCGCGATCAACAATCCTTATACAATCGCTGCACAAAGAATGCACTAGGTGCGCCATGACCGACCTTGGCGCGGCAATCGCGCATTACCATGATCTACTTGCTGGCGGCTTAGCTGCCGAGTGCCAGGCTCAGCTCGAGACGCACCAGCGGCAGCGCGGGCTAGCGTTCGGCGAGCGCATGGTCTGCACCGTTCTCCGCCCCCGCTTCCTCACGTCTGAACAATATCGTCTGATCCGCCAAGCGATCCGCGCCCTCATGCCTGCGTTTGGCAAGGCTCACGCACTAGCGCTGCGCGACGCGAGCTTCCGCGCTCAGTTTCGGCTTGCCGACTGGGAAGAGAAGCTTGTTGCCTTGCCTAAGCCCTACTCAGCAAGCAGCCCAACCGCGCGCATGGACATGTTCTACGACCTGTCCACAGGCGCGCTGATGTGCACTGAGTACAACGCTGAAACGCCCGCTGGCATAGGCTACCACGATGCGCTTGTTGAACTGATGCTCGACCTGCCCGTGATGCGCGCGTTCGAGCGTGCCTACGAAGTCAACCCTCTCTTCCCAACACGACGACATGTGCTCAGCGCTTTGCTGCACAGTTACGCTGAGTGGGGCGGGCGCGAGCACCCGCGCATTGCTATTCTTGACTGGGAGGGCGTGCCAACCTACAGCGAGTTCGTTCAATTCCAGCACTATTTCGAGGCACATGGTTTCGCGTGCGTGATCGCAGATCCGCGGGCGTGCACTTACGCGAACGGCAAGCTCATCGTTGGAGGGGCGCCGGTGCACATCATTTACAAGCGCGTGTTGCTCAGTGAGTTGGTCGAGCGCGAAGGATTGGACAGCCCCGTCGTGCGCGCTGTTGTTGACAATGCTGTCTGCATGGTCAACCCGTTCCACTGCAAGGTGCTGCATCGTAAGACTAGCTTCGCCGTGCTCAGCGACGAAGCAAACGCCCATCTGTTTACTGCCGACGAGCGGCGCGCCATCCAACAGCACATCCCCTGGACGCGCGTCGTTGCAGAGCGCTTCACCCAGCATAACGGCGCGCGCGTGGATCTGCTGCCCTTTGTCGCTGCACGCAAGGATCAGTTCGTGCTCAAGCCTGCTGATGAATACGGCGGCAAGGGGATCGTGCTCGGCTGGACCGTCTCGCAGGCAGAGTGGGAGGCAGCCCTTAAGCATGCGCTCGAAACGCCGACCATCGTTCAGCAGCGTGTCGTTGTCCCCAGTGAGCCATACCCAACTTATGCCGATGGGCAGTTTCAGATCGCAGAGCGCATGCTGGACACCAACCCATACATCTGGGGTGACACCTATGCCTCTGGATGTTTGACGCGGCTTTCAACCGCAGCCCTGCTCAACGTCACAGCGGGCGGCGGCAGCACTGTGCCGACCTTTGTGATTGAATCGCGCGCTTGAGTTCCCCGTATTCCAGCTCGGAGGAGGCAGAGATGAGGAGACCCAGCTTCAACATCGGCATCGAGGAAGAGTATCAGATCATTGACCCGAACACCTATGAGCTCCGCTCGTATATCACCCAACTTCTTGAAGACCGGCGCACGATGAAAATGACGGAGCTGGAGCTGAAGCCAGAGCTTCACCAATCGATCGTCGAGATCGGCACAAACGTGTGCAGCACGGCAGCAGAGGCGCGCGCCGAGCTGATTCGGCTGCGGCGCGGGGTGATGACCCTAGCCTACAAGAACAACTTGCGCATCGCCTCAGCCGGCACGCATCCCTTCTCGCATTGGAATGAGCAGGAGATCACGCCGATGGAGCGCTACAACGGCGTGCGCAAAGACATGGCGCAGCTCGCTCAACAATTGCTCATCTTCGGCACGCACGTCCACATCGGCATCGAAGACCCTGAGTTTGCCATTGACTGCATGAAGGTCGCGCGCTACTTTGTGCCGCATGTGCTGTGCTTGACCACCAGCTCACCCTTCTGGCTCGGACAAGACACTGGCTTGAAGAGCTACCGCAGCATCATCTTCAGCAATTTCCCTCGCACGGGTATTCCGCCAATCTTCAACAGCCGCGCTGACTTCGACCAGTTCGTTAACGTCCTAGTCCGCACTAATTGCATCCCCGACGCCACCAAGATTTGGTGGGATATACGCCCTAATCAGAAGTACCCCACGCTGGAGTTCCGCGTCTGCGACGCTTGCACGCGCGTGGATGAGGCGGTGTGCGTCGCAGCAATCTTCCAAGCGATCTGCTACAAGCTGTGGAAGATGCGCCGCGACAACATCACCTTCCGCATCTACCAAACTGAGCTGATCAGCGAGAACAAGTGGCGCGCAGTGCGCTACGGGTTGGACGGCAAACTGCTCGACCTGGGAAAGCAGGAGGAGCGCCCTGCCCGCGAGTTGATCCGCGAGTTGCTCGAGTGGTTTATCGGCGACGTAGTTGATGAGCTTGGCTGCCGTAAAGAAGTCGAATACGCCTATCGCATCCTTGAAGAGGGCAGCAGCGCTGACCGCCAACTCGCGGTTTACCGCCAAACTGGCGACCTAAAGGCGGTCGTCCAACACCTCATCCGAGAAACTGAAGAGGGGGTACTAGAAGCTCAGCCTGCAAGGTAGCTTGCCGTACCCTCAGGAGGCGGAATGCGCTGGCAGCACGCCGTAAGTCTGTTTGGGGCAAGTCTCCTCATCTTTGGCTGCGCTGCGCCAGAACCAACCCCTGCACCAACGCTTCGCATCACGCAACCAGCCAACGGCAGCACAGTTGCCCTCGGGCAATCGCTCAGCCTCTCTGTGGAGTGGAGCGGGGCAGTGATGCAGCAGGTGATGCTGACGGTTGATGGCATGCCTGTTGCGCAGGCGCAAGCGCAAGGCACGCGCTTCTCTTTCGAGTGGACGCCGACTCGCCTAGGGAGCACGATTCTCTTCGTTGAGGGTCAGACCGCTGAGGGCATGCGTGTGCGTTCAGACATCATCGCTGTGCTTGTCGTCAATCCACCAACGCCGGCGCCTTCGCCCACTGCGCTGCCTGAACCGACAGCAGAGCCTACCCCCACTGCTGAGCCACCAACACCTACCGCGACGCCTGAGTTAGCGAGCCTGGTTGTGACCAACGAATTTGCCAACGTGCGCAGCGGTCCGAGCACAGCCTTCGCTCAGGTTGGGCAGTTGCAACGCGATCAACGCGCGTTGGTCACTGGGCGCAGCGCAGACGGTCGCTGGTGGCGCATCCGCCTCAGCGATGACAAGGAGGGCTGGGTGTTCGCCGATCTCGTCCAAGCAAACGCCGTCGCTCAAACCGCGCCTGTGATTGCGCTGCCTCCGACAGCAACGCCAGCAGCAGTTGCACTTGTGCAGCCGACCGTTGCGCTCGTGCCGCTGCTTCCTGCAGCGACGCCCACACCGCAGCTCACGCCCACCCCGAGTTTGCCCCCCTGCGGCCCGGACAACCCGTTCTGGGCAGCAAAACTCAACCCCGACGCGCCCGGCTACACCTTCTGCACGCCCGTGCCGTTCGAGTTTGTGCCACACAATGACCCCGACATCCTCATTGTGCGCTGGCACATCTACGGGGACATCGTCAACCTCGAGCTGCACATTGACCCGATTGGGTTGGGATGCGGGCTGGGGAGCAAAGGCGAGCGTTACAAAGTCGGCTTCAAGGAGGACAACTTCCGCATCAACCGCCGACACTATCCCGCAGGTGGCTACAAGATGGGCTTGTTTGCCACCCTGCGCGATGGGCGCGTGCAGGACTGGGGCGAGCTTCACTTCTGCGGCACAGGGTAAGTTGCCAGGCGCCTTTCGGTGGCGCGCTGGTTGAGCCGTTGCATCCGCGCAGCGACTTCTGCCTTGACGCGAGGTAGGTCTATCGTGAGCAACTGGCGACCTTGCATCAGCACCTTGCCGTCGCAGATCACAGTGTCCACATCGCTCGCGCGAGCAGAATAAACAAGGTTCGCCAGCAGGTCATATCGCGGAAAGAAGTGCGCGCCATCTGTGCGTAAGAGCACAACATCAGCCAGCTTCCCAGGCGCAATCTCGCCCAGGTCAGGCGAGCGCAAGGCAGCAGCGCCGCCCGCGAAGGCAATATCCAGCACTTCCTGGATGGGCAACACCGTGGAGTCTTTTGCGGCTTGCTTCTGGTCTAGCGCAAGCAGGCGCATCTGCTCCAATACATCTAGTGTGTTGCTGCTGACAACACCATCTGTGCCGATCCCAACGGGGATGCCCGCAGCGCGCAGATCGCGCACAGGCGCTGTGCCCATCGCCAGCTTCATGTAGGTCTTGGGACACTGAGATATAGCAACGTCGTGGTCTTTCAGCAGGGCGATGTCCGCTGGAGTTAAGCCGATCCCGTGGGCGAGTAGAACAGGCACATCGAACACGCCTGCGCGATGAAGCATGCCTGGAGGCGTCACGCCGTGTTGCTCAAGGCTGTAGGTGACCTGCTCGTGCGTCTCACTGCAGTGGATGTGAATGCCCGTGCCTAGCGCCTTTGCGCGGGCAGCGGTTTCGCGCAAGAAGTCAACATCGCACAGGTAGGGTGAATGCGGTGCCATCCAGGTCGTGATGCGTCCACCAGCCCCGCCTTGCCAGCGGCGAGCGAAGTCAACGGTTTGGTCGAGTTTTGTCAGACCTTCATGTCCGAACACAGCCCAACCGATGTGTGCGCGGATGCCTGTCTCCGATATGGCTTGGGCGATTTCGTCGCAAAAGAAGTAGTGGTCGGCGAACGTCGTGACACCGCTTTGGATCATCTCAGCGATTGCCAGCAACGTGCCCCAGTAGATGTCCTCTGGCTCTTCGTTGCTTTCAAGCGGCCAGATGTAGTCGTTGAACCACGACTCAATCGGAATATCCTCTGCTAAGCCACGGAAGAGCACCATTGCGGCGTGCGTGTGCGTGTTGATCAAGCCCGGAATGGCGAACATGTCCTGGGCGTTGACTGTGCTCTTTGCCTGCCCAGGGTCAATCTGCCCAGTAGGCAACACCTCGACAATTCGGTTGCCACTGATCGCAATGTCGCAGTCTGGGGCAACTCGGTAGGCGTTGCCATCGCGGGTGAGGACGTCGCAGCTGACAAGCAGCAGGTCAAATGCGGACATGCACAGAATTGTAGGGTCAGGGGCAGCGAAAGAAAGGTAACCATCCATGCGTCCGGGATGAGGGCGTGTCGCCCTGCTTGAATCCCTGGTCTCCCCCTCTTGTGTAGGAGAGAGGCAAAGATGTGGGGGAAGCGGCGCGAGAAGCGCCGTGTTCTCAACTGCAGACGCTCTTCAACCTTGCAGGGGCACGGGCGCGATGTGTTACAGTTTACCTCACAGACGAGAGGGTTATGGCTTCGGTTCGCATTTCAACCAAAGCAGACACACGCGCAGATGGACTGAGCGCATCTTTACCGAGGGATGTGCTACCCGGGGGGAGTGAGGCTGCCTCCGACCAGTCTCAGGTTCGGCCGTCCGCTGCAAGCACGCTGAGCGTGTGGTGTGATCGCGTCATCGAAGCAGGGTGGCTAGCCGCCCTGATCGTGGTGCCGCTGTTCTTCAACATTTACTCCAGCCGCGTCTTCGAACCAGACAAGCTCACCACGCTGCGCTCGATCGCGCTGGTGATGGCTGCCGCATG
This sequence comes from Thermoflexales bacterium, assembly GCA_025054635.1. Lineage (GTDB taxonomy): Bacteria > Chloroflexota > Anaerolineae > J036 > Brachytrichaceae > DRWP01. The sequence continues at coordinate 31,657 of JANWZM010000042.1, read as the reverse complement.
GCTAGTGAAGTGGATCGAGGAGCGCCGCAACCCTGCGCGCGAGCGCGTGGTCTCTTGGCGCACCCCTCTGGTGCTGCCAACGCTCGTCCTCGTAGTGGTGTATTTGCTGAGCACAGCACTGTCAGTCGCGCCGCGCACCAGCCTGCTCGGCTCTTATCAGCGTCTGCAGGGCACATACACGACGTTTGCTTACATCATCGTCTTCCTGATGATTGTGCAGGGCATGCGCACCCGAGCACAACTGGAGCGAGCGTTGACGCTGATCGTGTTGAACTCACTGCCGATCTCCGTCTATGGCTTGTTCCAACGCCTACAGATCGACCCATTGCCATGGGGCGGCGACACGGTTGAGCGCGTGGCAGGAAACATGGGCAACTCGATCTTCATCGCCGCTTACTTGGTGATGACTTTCTTCATCAACCTTTATCGCATCACTGAAAGCGCCTTCGCTGTCTTCCGCGACAAGCAACCTCGTTGGACAGATGTGGTTCGAATTGGGTTGTATAGCCTGATAGCTCTGTTCAACGCGATCGTCGTGCTGATCCTCGCTGGCAGTCGCGGTCCTCAGCTTGGCTGGCTTGGCGGTGTGCTGTTCTTCGTGATGCTGCTGGTGCAGCTCATCAGGCAGCGCAGACTGCGCCTGGTGCTAACGGGTGCAACGATCCTAGCAGCGCTCGGCGGATTATCCTTTCTCATTTTTCTGAATATTACTCGACCCGATCCCAACTACGCATGGCTCCGGCAATTTCCGCTCTTCGCCCGCTTGAGCACTGTGCTGACAACAGAAGAGGGCACAAATGCAGTGCGTGTGCTGATCTGGGACGGTGCAGCACGACTGGTTGCACCACACGACCCTATTCAGATGCCAGATGGCAAGCCTGACCCGTTCAACGCGATTCGCCCCCTCGTTGGCTACGGACCGGAGTCCATGTATGTCGCCTACAACCGGTTCTACCCGCCCAAGTTGGCTTGGTTCGAGGCGCGCAATGCTTCGCCGGATCGCAGCCACAACGAGACCTGGGACGCACTTGTGATCACAGGTGTTGTTGGCTTTGTCGCCTACATGTTCTTGTTCATGAGCGTGCTGTATTACGGGGCGCGCTGGGTGGGGTTGATTGCCTCACGATTCGAGGGCTGGCTGTTCATTGCCTTGTGGATCGCTGGCGGAGCAGCTGTTGGCGGATACCTGATTGCCACAGGCAACACACCTCTGTTTGGTGTCGGGTTGGCAGGGGGAATCACTCTGCTTGGGTTGATGCCGTTTTTGTTCATCAGCGCGCTAATCAACGCATTGCGCGCAGAAGACACTGAGCCAGCGACCTCACTCCCCTTGCGCGACCAGCTTCTGATCATCGCCATCATCGCCACAGTGGTCGCCCACTTTGTTGAAATTCACACCGGCATCGCTATTGCTGCGACGCGAACGTATTTCTGGGCGCTGATCGGGATTATGGTCGTTGTCGGCACAGGGCTGATCCGCGAGGAAACAGTCAAGGCTGCTGAGCCAGAGCCAGTTGCCGCGTCTGAGCCAAAAGCCGTCGTTGTGCTTGCAGGAGGCACACGCCGACAGCGCCGCGCAGCACAGCAGGCTGCTGCGCGCGCCGCGCGCGCGGCACCACTTGTCTCCAGCTCGCTGCCCGTCTGGTTTGGCACCGTCGCTGCATACGGTTTGTTCATCGGCTTGATCATGGCAGTGCTTGCCTTTGACTTTGTCAACAATGCTGTGCGCGCCACAAGTGCAGGTCAGGTATTTGCCAGCGCGCTGACTTTCCTGCCGCAGAAGAGTCAGAATAGCCTCGGCATCCTGAGCATGATGCTGGGCACGCTGGCTGTTGGCACTGCGCTTGTCCTCGCTGAGCTGCGCCGCGCCGATGTGCTGCATACTACGGAGCAGACACTGGCAGCAGGAGGACTGATCCTCTCACTCGGGTTGCTGCTGTGGGTGCTGATGGGCACGTTCATCGGCGGGCGTCTGGCAGAGTTCGCCTCTGCGACGCAGAACACCATCGGTACGATCCTGAGTATCGCAGACCAGCTCGGTGCCTTCCCTGCCTACCTCTACTTAGCAATTCTTGGCGTGATGGTCGCGGCAGCATTCGCGCTGCGCAACGAATCACCTGTCGCCATCACTCAGTCCAGCAGTTTGACGGGGCTGACGACGCTTGCAGCAGTCGCTGTGTTTGTTCCTGTCAACGCTGCCTTCAGCAACTTGCAGCCAATTGCGGCTGATATCGTCTATAAGCAAGCAAGCCCATGGGATCAGCAAGGTTCACGCGAGGTCGCTCCTGGCAGCGGCATCCAAGGTTGGGATCTGGCGATTGAACACTACCGCCGTGCGATCGACCTGGCGCGGAATGAAGACTTCTACTACCTCTGGCTTGGACGTGCGTTGCTAGAGAAAGCAAAGTCGACTCCCGTCCAGACAGCCGAGCGCCGACTGCCCGACGATGTGGCGTTTACGACGCTGATTGACGCTAACTCGACAGTCTGGCGGCGCCCGACACCTGATGCCCTTCCCTCCGCTTCACTCAGTCGAGAAGATTTGCTCGCTGCAGCGCGTATCATCCTCGAGGCTGCGCGCATCATCAACCCGCTTAACACCGACCACAGCGCAAACCTTGCGCGCATGTGGCGTCAGGCAGCCGATATCACTGCCGACCCCGAGCTACGCATGACGCGTCTGCGTAACTCCGACCTCGAGTATGCCACTGCCACAAGCCTCAGCCCGAACAACGCCGGCATCTGGAACGAGTGGGGGACACTGCACTTGTATTCCTTCCGTGACTTGGACAAGGCAAAGGAGAAGTTTGATCGCTCGCTCGAGCTTGACCCGCGTTTTGACCAGACTTATGCACTGCTCGCAAGTTGGCATGTTGAGAAGGCGAACACGCTGTTGGACAAGCCCGAGGAGCGCACGAAGCACCTGAAAGAAGCGAAAACACTGTTGCAGCGAGCGGCTGAGCTCGCCCCGAACTCGATCAACGTGTATCAGGAGATCGCCCGCTTGAGCATCGAGACAGGCGATCTATACGCAGCAATCACTGCAACGCAGAACATCGTTCGTTTGAACCCCACTGATTGGAACGCGCTGAAGAATCTCGCGGTGCTCTATCGCGATGTCGGCGACTTGGAGAGAGCGAAAGAGTTTGCCGAGCGCGCTCTGCCGCTGATGCCGCCTGAACAGCAACCTGCTATGCAGGCATTCGTGCAGCAGCTTGCTGCACCGAGGTAAGCCGGATGGTCGATCTGCTGCTGATCTTCTTTGGTGCACTATTGATTGCCGTTGCGGTTACACCGCTGAGCAAGCGCCTTGCGCCTCGCTTTGGGCTTGTTGCACACCCGCGCGCGCGTGACATTCACACAGTGCCTGTGCCGAAGCTCGGTGGCATTGCAATTGTCGCCGGGGTAATGCTCTTCGCAGTGGTTGCAGGCGACCGCCTCGGGTTCAGACAGCTTGCAGCGATCCTGCTCGGCGCTGCCTTCATGTCCTTCCTCGGACTGGTTGACGACCGCTTCCAGATCAGCGCCTATGTCCGGCTGCCTCTACAGATGCTGGCGGCATTGTTCGTTTGGGCGTTCGATGTGCGGATTAGCCTCTTGGCTAGCCCAGTCCTCGACGCTGTTTTAACCGTCGTCTGGATTGTCGGCATCTCGAACGCGATGAATTTCCTCGACAACATGGATGGGCTGCTGGCAGGGATCAGCGCGGTGATCTCGGCTTTCTTCATGGCGCTGGCAGTGATCAATGGTCAATACCTCGTAGCGTTGCTAAGTGCCGCGGTACTGGGGGCGTGCATCGGCTTCTTGGTGTGGAACTTGAACCCCGCAAACGTGTTCATGGGTGACTCGGGCAGCATGTTTCTAGGCTTTCTGCTCGCCTGCATTGCGATCAAGCTCCGTTTCGTCGGTCAAAGCCCGCTGGTCTCGTGGATGACGCCGTTGATTGTGATGGCGTTGCCAGTCTTCGACATGACACTCGTGGTCATCTCGCGCTTGCGCCGAGGGAAGAACCCGCTCACGACGCCCGGGAAAGATCACACCTCTCACCGGATTCACAACCAGGGTTTCACCAAGCGCGAGACAGTAATGATGCTCTACCTAGTTTGCACTGCGCTTGGCATCACGGGAATCATTGCCTCTGCAGCGAGTGTTGTTGCCAACCTCATCATTGCCGCAGCGCTGCTTATCGCCGCTGGGTATGCCCTCTGGCTGTTCGAATTCGGACCATGGAGACTCAAGACAACCGACTAGAACTCTCTCAAGCCGAGCGTTCAACCCTGTATCGAACCGACGAACGCATCGCCATCATCGGTCTCGGGTATGTAGGGCTGCCACTAGCGGCTGCTTTCGCTGCCGCGCATCGCCATGTGATTGGAATAGACATTGACGCGCGCAAAGTTGCGCAGCTCAATGCGGGCTGCAGCTACATCCCTGATGTGCCTAGTCAGCGCGTTGCGGCAGTGGTCTCAGCAGGCTGCCTCCAGGCGACCACAGACTACAGCGCGCTGCGCGATCGGGACGTAATCTTTATCTGCGTGCCAACCCCATTCGACGCCATGCGCGCACCGGACTTGTCCTACGTTGTCGCCGCTTCGGAGGGTATCCAGCCTCATCTACAGCGCGGTCAGCTTGTTATCCTGCAAAGCACAACTTATCCTGGCACTACGGAAGAGATCGTTCAGCCGATCTTGGAACGCAGCGGCTTGAAAGCCGGGGTTGACTTTGACCTAGCCTTCTCGCCGGAGCGGATTGACCCTGGTCGGACAGACTGGACGGTGACCAACACGCCGAAAGTCGTCGGCGGCATCACCCGTGAGGCGACTTTACGTGCGGCGGCTGTGCTGGGGGCGCTCGGTGCACCCGTTCACCTAGTGTCCTCGCCGCGCGCCGCGGAGATGACCAAGCTGCTTGAGAACATCTTTCGCTCTGTAAACATCGCTTTGGTGAACGAGCTTGCGTTGCTCAGCGAGCGCATGGGGATCGACATCTGGGAAGTCATTCGTGCCGCTTCGACGAAGCCCTTCGGCTTCATGCCGTTCACACCAGGTGCCGGGGTTGGCGGACATTGCATCGGCGTTGACCCTTACTACTTGTCGTGGAAAGCGCGCGAGTTCGACTTTTACACCAAGTTCATCGAGCTGGCGGCAGAGGTCAACCAGAGCATGCCGTTCCACGTCGTCGAGCTTGCTGAGCGCGCCCTAGCCAGCGTCAAAGTACCGATGCGTGAGGCAAAGATTCTGATTTTGGGTGTCGCGTTCAAGCGCGACATAGACGACCCGCGCAACTCACCTGCCGAGCGCGTGATCGAGCTGCTGATGCGCCGCGGCGCGCAGGTGAAATATCACGACCCTTACGTGCCGCGCTTCCGCGTTGGCGGGGATGTCTTCTTGCGACAGCCGATTGAGCTGCTCTCCCAACCGTTGACCGAGGCTCTGGTTCGAGAGGCAGATTGCTCAATCATCGTGACTGGGCATCGGGTTGTGGATTACGGCTTTGTCGTTCAACACAGTCGGTCTGTCGTTGACTGCGTCAACGCCACGGACGGCGTGCAGGGGGACAAGCGGCATGTGATTCGCTTAGGCGCAACGCCGCTATAAAGCGGCACTACTGTTCGACCGAGCTGCATCGGGGGCGCTCTCGAGAAAGGGCGCCCCCCTTGCTCTGTGGTTTGGTCAGTAGAGAAACATCGGCTTGTTCGCCACGTCGCGAATGCGCGGACGATAGCGTTCGGCGTCGTAGAGCGCGTCAACGTCTACAGGGCGCGGTCCGCCGCCGACCTCGCTCAGCGGCACGCTGGTGTAGCGCCCTCCTTGCAACGCCACCATCCGCCCTGTTTGACCGCTGAGCACCAAGTCAGCCGCCAGCGTGCCGAAGTTGTTCGAGACCATCACGTCTAGCGCATCAGGCGCACCGCTGCGCATGAGGTAGCCGACGTGCTGGTACATCGTGTGCTCGCCTGTCAGCGCCTTGATCTGCTCGCTGATGTAATCGCCGACGCCGCCCAACTTGCGATGCCCGTAGGCGTCTGCCTCGCCGCGCTCGAAAACTGCGCCGTTGACTGCGCGTGCACCCTCCGAGACAACGAGCATGGCGTAGTTGCTGGGGTTGTTGCGCTTGTCCACGAGCAGAAAGTCGCACAACTTCTCAATGTCGAAGGGCACTTCGGCAATCAAGCAGCGGTCTACGTTGCCTAAGTAGGAGGAGATCAGCGCAGTCTCGCCGCTGTTGCGCCCAAACAGCTCGATCACAGCAATGCGCTCGTGGCTGCCAGCGCAGGTGCGCATGTTCTGGATGAACTCAAGCGCGCGCGTGATCGCGGTGCTGAAGCCGATGCAGTAATCCGTGCCGCGCACGTCGTTGTCCATCGTCTTCGGGATAGCGACGATGGGAACGCCCTCGTTGTATAGGCGCAGCGCATAACTCAACGTGTCATCGCCCCCGATCGCAATTAGTGCGTCAATGCCGAGGGAGCTCAGCACCCTGAGCACGTGATCGGTGAAGTCGTAGCGCGCTGAGGGCTGGTTGGGATCGATCAAATGCTTCAGGAAGCTTGGCGCCTCCTTTGCTTTGACGTTGGCTGGATTGGTGCGGCTTGTGTGCAGAAAAGTGCCGCCAGTGCGGTCCACTGTGCGAACCACGCCGCGATCCAGCTTGAGGGTTAACTGGCTGATGCTTGCTGGGTCATCGGGATTGAGGTGCAGCAAGCCATACCATCCTCGTCGGATGCCGATCATCTCGTTGCCGCTCTCGATCAGGCGCAGCGTTGCGGCTTTGATCGCTGCATTCAGCCCGGGTACGTCGCCCCCGCCAGTCAAGATACCGACTTTCATAAGTGCCTCTCTCCCTGCAAAAGACTTTCTGCGTGCGTCCTTGAGGGCATCATGTCTTGACGCCGTGTCAGACGCCAATCGCCAGGTCTGCTTCCAGCCGCGCTTTGACCATAGGCCATTCCTCGTCCAAGATGCTGTAAATCACCGATGAGCGGGTGTAGCCATCAGGCATGATCATGTGTTTACGCAGCACGCCTTCGCGGACAGCGCCCAGGCGCTCGATGGCGCGCTGGCTGCGCTCATTGCGCAGGTCAGCTTTAAGTTGCACGCGAACACAGCCAAGTGTCTCGAAGGCATAGCGCAGCAGCAGATACTTGCACTCTCGGTTGACAAGCGTGCTGCGGAAGGGTCGCCCATACCAAGTGCCGCCGATCTCAAGATTGCGATGGGCGCGCTCGATGGACAAGTAGCGCGTCATGCCAATTGGTTCACCTGTCGGTAGATAAAACACGGTGAAACACAGATCCGTTCCGCGCGCCTGACGGCTGAGCAGGTCCTGGATAAGCGCTACGAGCTTGTCCAAAGTATCCACCGTGCCGTAGGGCATGTATCGCCAGATGTCTGGGTCGTCGGCGTATGTCCATAGTGGTTCAGCGTGGGCAAGCTGGAGCGGCTTCAGACAAACCGTGCGCCCATGCAGCTCGACCGGGTGAATCTCCATCGAGTCAGCGAGATTATAGGCAGGAGCGCACGCACAACAAGCCTGGGCGCGGTTTGTGCCAGCAAGAGCAATCGCTACAATGTTGCCCGCGCATGCGCCTGAAATCATTGACCCTCAATGGCTACAAGACGTTCGCCAGCAGGACGCACTTCGAATTTGGTCAAGGGATCACCTGCATCATCGGCCCAAACGGCAGCGGGAAGAGCAACATCGCTGATGGCATCCGCTGGGCGCTGGGCGAGCAGCAATACTCGCTGTTGCGCGGCAAAAAGACCGAGGACATGATCTTCAGCGGCAGTGCCAAGCGCCCGCGCGCAAGCATGGCTGAGGTGCTGCTGACCCTCGACAACAGCGACGGTTTCTTCCCGACTAGCTTTGCCGAAATTGAGATCGGTCGGCGCGCCTATCGCGATGGATCGAACGAATACGTTCTCAACGGCAACCGCGTCCGCCTGCGCGATGTAACTGACCTGCTAGGGCACAGCGGTTTGGCTGAGCGCACTTACACAGTCATTGGACAAGGCTTGGTGGACAGCGCCTTGGCGCAGCGGCCTGAGGAGCGCCGAGCGCTGTTTGAGGAAGCGGCTGGGGTCACTGCTTACCGCAGTCGGCGTGAGGAGGCACTGCGCAAGCTAGAGGAGGTGCGCCAAAACCTCGGGCGCGCGCGCGACATCCTGAGCGAAATTGAGCCTCGCCTGAAGCAACTCGAGCGCCAGGCGGAGCGCGCGCGCCAATACCGCGCTTTGAACGATGAGCTTCAGAGGCTGACGCGCCTTTGGCTTGGCGCTCACTATCGGGCGGCGAAAGCTGCCCTTCAGACTGCGCTTGAAGCGCAAGCGCAGGCACGCGCTGCACTGGCTGAAGCACACACTGCGCTCGCTGAGCTTGAGAGCGAGGCTGCGCAGGTTGCTGCGAAGCGGACAGCGTTACAGGTTGCGCTGAATGAAGCGAAGACACGCTACGACGAAGCGCGCCGCGCACATGCGGACACTGCGCGCGCCTTGGCAATCGCCACCGAACGCGCGCGCGCGTCCGACATCCAGCACCAAGCTGCTCAACGCGAGGTGGAGGCTTCCCAAAGTGAGGTCGCTGAGGCAATGCAGCGACTTGCTGAGGCGCAGGCAGCGCTAGACGCAGCGCAGGAAGCGTATGCAGCAAGCCAACAGGCGTTGCTTCAAGCGCAAGCGCAAGCAGCTGAGCGTCAAGCGGAACGCGCCGAACTTGAGCGCGCTCAGCGAGCCGCGCGCCAGCAGCTCAACGACGCAAATGCGGCGGTTAACTACGCGCACAGCCAGCTTGCTGCCCTGCGCGCACAACGCGAAGCACTCCGCCAAAGGGCAGAGTCGCTACAGCATCGCTTAAGCGAGACAAGTGCACAGCGTCAGTCGGCGCTGGCTTCGCTTCAAAACCTACGCCGAGCAGCCGAACAGGAAAGCGCGCAAGCCTCGCTCTTCGATGCCCAGCTTCAAGAGGCACAGGCAAAGATGGATAGCGCCCGCGAGGCGCTCACCCAGGCGCAAACAGCCTATGCCGCTGCCGAAGCAGAAGCAAGGCTTACCCTTCAGATGGCAAAACTCGCTGAGGCTGGCGCGATGCGCGCAGGCGCGCTTGCCCTTGAGGCGGAGCGCGCAGGCTTTGAAGGCAGCCAGGGTGTGCTCGCAAAGCTACTGCGCTATGCCCCTGAAGACCAGCGCGCGGTCGAGGCTGCGCTCGGGACGTGGCTAGGCGCACTTGTGTTGCATCTGCCTCAAGCGACCGACCCCATGCTCGTGCTTGATCGCTTGCAGGCGTGGCTGGCGCGCCGCAAGGAAGGACGTCTTGGGGTGATCTTGTTGAATCACGCGCATGCTGCCGCGGCAGAACAAGATCGCGCTGCACTGCGCAGAGCGCTTGCCCAACGCGCAGGCGTCACGCCACTGCTCGAGCGCATCCGTGCGCCGAGCTGGCTTCACCCTGTGCTTGACCAGCTCCTCGGGCGCACCTTTCTTTGTGCGACGCTTGCACAAGCCCAGGTGGCGCGAGCAGCACTGCCTGAGAATGCGGTGTGCATCACACGCAACGGCGAGGTCGTCTTCGCCGAAGCGTTGCTCTCGCTGACTGCAGGCAGCACCGTACCAGAGACACAGCCTGAGACCGCTCAGATGCTCGATCTCGACCCTGGGCAGGCGCGAATGCGACTGGAGCAGGCGCGTCAGCGACGCGATGAGGCACAGCGCGCCTTTGAAGCAGCACAACGCACCTGGGAGACAGCCGTGCGCACCCGTGAAGCGCTTAACCGCGAGACGATGAGTCGCCGTCGCCGACTCGACGAGGCGGAGCGCGCGGTGCAGCGCCTCGAGGACGTGCGATCCATGCTCGAAGCTGACCTGGCTCAAGTTGACCAGCAATTCCAGGAGGTTGCCGCTCAGCTCAGCGCGGCGGAAGCAGAGCTAGCCCAGCGCGTCGCAGCGCAAGCAGCGGCGCAGCGCGCCTTGCACGAGGCGGACGCTCGTCTGGAGACGCAACTTGCCAGCGGCTGGTTGCAGGCGCTGAATGAAGCACGGGAGAGCGCGACTGCAGCAGCAAATGCGCTGCGCAGCGCCGAGCTCGTGCTGCAAGAGCGCCAAAATGCCCTGCACGCCGCGCAAGCTCGACAGCAAATCCGCGCTCAAGCGCTTGTCAATAGCATGTCGCAGCGCGCAGCCGCAGAAGCAGAGTTGCTCCAAGCAGTCCAACTCGCTGAACGCGCTGAGCAAACCCTTCGAGAAGCTGAGACAGCGCTCGTTCCCTTGCAGACGGAGCTGACAGAGCTTGACCAGCGTCGAGATGCACTTGAATCGCGTCGCCAGCAGCTTGAGCGCGTCATCCGCGAGCGCGAGTCTGCGCTCAACGCGGCAACCCTTGAGGTCGTCCGCCGCCAGGACGACCTGTCAGCACTGCGCCAGCGCGCTGATGCAGCATTGGCTGAGTACAGCTTGGCAAAGGAACTCCCTGCGGAAGCTGACCCTGTGATGCACTTCTTGGAGCAGACGCCGTTGCCCGAGTCTGTTCCCGAGGACCTAGAGGCGCGAATTGCTCAAGTGCGGGAGCACATCCGCCGGCTTGGCGCAATTAACTTCGAGGCGCAAAGCGAGTATGAGGCTTTGCACGAGCGCCATCGCTTCCTGCGCGAGCAGTGCGATGACCTGGAGCGCGCCTCTGCTGCCCTGCAGCAGGTCATCGCTGAGCTTAATGCCCAAATGCAAGTTGCCTTCCGTCAAACCTTCGAGGCAGTTGCGGAAGCCTTCCAGAAGACGTTTAAAGCGCTGTTCGGCGGCGGGCAAGCGCGCTTGTCTTTGACGAGCCCAGATGACCTCGACGCCTGCGGCGTCGAAATTCATGCCCAGCCGCCTGGCAAGCGCCCGCAATCGCTCGCGCTGCTCTCCGGGGGCGAGCGATCGTTGACGGCAGTGGCGCTGCTGTTCGCTATCTTGCAGGTCAAGCCAACGCCTTTCTGCGTGCTGGACGAGGTTGACGCAGCGCTCGACGAGAGCAACGTCGGGCGGTTTCGCGCGATGCTAGAAGGGTTGAGCGACCGCACTCAGTTCATCGTGATCACGCACAACCGACACACCGTTGAAGCAGCCAGCACGATCTACGGCATCAGCATGGGCACGGACGGCGCCAGCACTGCCCTCAGTCTTCGGCTGGACGAGGTCGCTGTGCGTGTCTGAGGAATGCGGGTCAGATCCAGCCTTGCTGCTTGCAGGAGTTGGTGACGACAGGAATCTCGAATGCCTTGAGCTGGTAGGTCTGCACTGCGTAGTAGATGGTCACAGCGATAGCGAGCAGCAGCACAACGCAGCCAAGGAAAGGGATAAATGTGGAGACAGTCCCCACAATCAGCAGCACCACCCCGAGCGCGATGCTCTGTACGGCATGCGGCTTAACGAAGGGATCGCCCTTTGTTGACTCGATGAGCAGCAGGATGACCCCCAGAATCGGGGAGAGCGGGTAGCACAACGCTGCAAGCAGTCGGTGGTTGTCAGAGGTTGGTGTTTCCATCGTGAGGCTATCTCCTTTGGTAGGAGCATACAGCATGCTAAGCTTTTAGCAAATCGCAGAGTCTCCATCGTGGTCACTAACCCTATCCACGGTCGTTGAAGGAACTTGTGGCAGAATCTCTGTGGACGCTTAAACCGAGCACAGGGATACAGCCCATTGCTCAGCCCTTGGAGAGTGATTTCGCAAAGTTGCCCGTAACGAATGTCCGTCGTCGAGGAAGTGCGCAGCCGGCTTGACATCGTCGAGGTCATCGGCGAATATGTCAAGCTCACGCGCGTCGGTCGCAACTACCGAGGCTTCTCGCCGTTCAAAAGCGAACGCACCCCATCCTTTTTTGTCTTTCCGCACACTCAGACATTTAAAGACTTCTCCAGCGGCGAGCAGGGCGATGTGTTCGCCTTTGTGATGAAGAAGGAGGGATGGACGTTCCGCGAAGCCCTGCGCGAGTTGGCACGCCGAGCTGGCGTCCAGCTAGAAGAGCAGACGCCAGAACGGCAGCGCGCACAAAGCTACGAGCAGCGCTTGCGCGAAGCGCTCGCCGAAGCCGCAGCCTACTTCCACCGCCTGCTGCTCAGTGCGCCTCAAGCGCAACCTTGCCTGCGTTATCTGCGCGAGAAACGCCATTTGACCGACGAAACTATCGCCAAGTGGAAACTGGGCTATAGCCTTGCAGATTACCACGCGCTTTCGGCATATCTCACAGAGCGCGGATTCAGTAGCCAGGAGCTGCTCGACGCTGGTCTGCTGGTCGAGAACGAGGCAGGGTGGCGTTACGACCGCTTCCGTGGTCGGTTGATGATCCCGATCTGCGATGCGCGCGGTCAGGTGGTCGGGTTTGGGTCGCGCTCATTAGACGGCAGCGAGCCGAAATACATGAACTCACCACAAACGGCGCTCTTTGACAAGGGGCAGCTGCTGTTCGGGTTGGATCAAGCGCGCAACGCTATCCGCAGCGCGCAGGTCGCTGTCCTGGTGGAAGGCTACATGGATGTGATCGGCTGCCATCAGGCAGGGTTTACCAACGTCGTCGCTGGCATGGGCACCTCCCTGACTGAAGCGCAGCTCAGCGCGCTCAAGCGTCTAGCGGGGCGGATTGTGCTGGCGTTAGACGCCGATGCGGCTGGAGCACGGGCTATCTGGCGCAGTCTGGACGTTGCTCGCGAGTCACTCGAGCGCACTGCAGACATCGGCTTCGACCCGCGCGGCGCAATTCGCGTCCAATCGCGGCTCAACGCCGATCTGCGCGTCGCGTTGCTGCCCGAAGGGAAGGACCCCGATGAGATCGTCCTTGAGTCGCCCGAGACCTGGTCAGCTACAGTTGACAAGGCGCGCCCTATCGTCGAGCATGTGCTGGAGGCGCTGCTGACCCAGTACGATGTGAATGACGCCTTTCAAAAATCGCAAGCGATCAAGGCTGCACTGCCTATCCTGCTGGACACCGCCGATCCTATCCAGCGCGATACGTATGTCCAATATCTGGCGCGACGGGCGAAGGTCAGCGAGCGCAGCTTGGCACAAGCGATTCAGGCGGCAGAACGCAGTGCCCGCACGAGGGACAAGTCGCAGACTGCTACGTCCCCAGCACAAGAACCCAACTCAGGCGGCGAGCGCCGCCCTCAAACCGCCTGGGCGCTGGAAGTGCACCTGCTCGCGCTGATCTTGAAGCGCCCAGAGCTGATATTTGACGTCAACGCTGCGCTGACCCGCGCCGGGCTAACAGTACTGGGTGAGGAGGACTTCACCAATCCAGCCTTGCGCCAGGGTTTTCGCACGCTTTACCGCGCTGCGCTTGGGGAGAGGGGCAGTGCGTCAGACGACGGCGATGACTGGCTAGAGATGATTGCCGACCACGACCTGCGCGGAAACGCGGCTGACTCGCAGGACACTGCTCGGGCGCTGCATCAGGGGGTTGACGTTGAAGACCCAAACTGGCAGCGCGAGGAGGCGATCCGCACCGCGCTCCGTATGCGTTTGAATCACGCCGAACGCGACCGACTTGCGCTGTCTGCGCTTATCGAGGAAGCAACTCGAATTGGCACACCTGGATTGATCCGGCAGCACCACGCGCAATTGAGCTTGGCGTTAAGCCGGTTGCTCTATGCCCAGAAGGCGCTACACTTACGCGGTAGTGCAGGCGCGTTCGACTAAACCATCACTGGAGTATGAAAGCACGCCATCAGTCTGAGCAGAGCAAGTCACTGTCGGATGAGGTCCAGGATGACCCCCTGCTGACTCAGGACGAGCTAGACCTAGAAGAGGCGTCTCTTGCTGAAGAGACCGTCGATCTTTTTGACGACGAGGAAGCTGACGCTGAAGCGGCAGCTTATGCGCTTGCCCTTTCGGACCAAACTGACGCCCTTGACGACACCAGCACTGAGACGCTCTCAGCCGAAGATATTCCTGACCGAGACTTCGGCGACACAGAGCGCGTTTACTTGCGCGAGATCGGCGCTACTCCGCTGCTGACGGCTGAACAAGAGCTGCGCCTGTGTGCCCTAATGGATGCGGAGCAGCTTGTGCGCGGCTTGCAGACAAACCCCACCTCATCCCCACCTTGGGAGAGCATCTACGAGCGGCTGATTCAGTCCTGGCAGGCAGTGCAGGCAGAGTGTGCCCAACGTGATCTTGCGCTACCCGACCTGGCAACGCTGCTCTACGAAGCTGCTGAAACGCCTGTGCTGGCGCTGTCGCCTCATCCCTCCGCCTTGCACCAGTACCTGCGCCCAATTGGGTGGGGACGTGACCCGAAACTTGAAGGGCTGGCGCGCGCGCTCTACACCATCATCATCGCGGGGATCGCGCTTCCTGCGCCCTTCACGCGCCAGGTTGCAGAGCACTTCGCGCACACGGGTGAACTGATCCCTGAATGGGAAGAGGTTCAAAGCTGGCTGCCCATGCCCGAGACGGGTCTAGCGCACCTGCAAGCGCTGGCAAACCAAGCGGAGGAGGCGCGCAACCACATCACCCGCGCCAACTTGCGCCTTGTGGTCAGCATTGCTAAGCGCTACGTCAGTCGCGGCGTGCCCTTGATGGATTTGATCCAGGAAGGCACGCTAGGGTTGCTGCGGGCAATTGACAAGTTTGCGGCTTGGCGTGGTTTCAAGTTCAGCACCTACGCCACATGGTGGGTGCGCCAAGCCGTGATCCGCAGCATTGCAGACCAGGCGCGCACCATCCGCTTCCCGACCCACATGATTGATCTCATGAACCGGCTGGCGCGCGTGCAGCGGCGGATGACCCAAGAGAAGGGTCAAGAGCCAACAGCGAAGGAGCTTGCCCTGGAGATGGACTTCCTCACTGAGCGCGAGCAGGCGCTCGTCAGTGAGTCCCTCGCGACAGGTAAGCCGCTTGAGCCGAAGCTAGCGCGCAAATTTGCTCAAGCCGTGCAGCGCGTTGAGCAACTCATGCGCATGTCGCTCGACCCTGTTTCGCTGGAAGCACCCGTCGGCTCGGAGCAGAGCAGCCAGCTTGGTGAGTTCATCGCCGACGAGAGCGAGTCTTCTCCATCCGATTCAGCCTCGCGCGCGTTGCTGCGCCAACAGGTGCGCTCGATCTTAGCAACGCTCAGCCCACGTGAGCGCGAGGTGCTTGAGATGCGCTTCGGCTTCCTCGATGGTCGCATGCACACCCTAGAAGAAGTGGGCAATGCCTTTGGCGTCACTCGCGAGCGCGTGCGCCAGATTGAGGCGAAGGCATTGCGCAAACTGCGCCATCCCAGCAATAGCCGCCGGCTGCGCGACTATCTGAGCGACCTCTGACGCGCAAGTTCCTCAGCAACAACTGACTCGGCGTCGAACAAGCGCATGTCAATGCGCCAGTCGTCACCGACGACAACCCCCTCAGCCTCTAGCCGCTGGCGCTGCTCCTCTGGCAGATATGTGTTCGAGATACGCCCCCAAGCATTCACTACTCGCCACCAGGGAATGTCGCTATCAGGCAACAGCGCATGTAAGGCAAACCCAACGTAGCGTGCGCTATGCGGACTGCCACACAAACGCGCCACACCCCCGTAGCTCATCACCTTCCCCCGAGGGATGAGCCTCACCACTTCATACACAGCCTCGAAGGTGATCCCCAATTCAGGACAACGGATTCCAGACCAACGACAACCCGAACGCAGCAACAGCAAACAAGGCGCTGAGCGCTGCAAAAAGCGCACTGATCTCAGTCTGCTGCGTGCGCGCAGCGAAGTTCACGGGCAGGTTTTCGAAGACCGCGAACAACTCATCGGCGCTCTCGGCAGCGAAGTACTCCCCTCCGGTCATCTCCGCAACTTGGCGCAGGGCGTCCTCGTCAATGCCGCGGCGGAAAGCAGACTGTCCTCCGCCGATGCCCCCCGGCCCCCATTGGTCACGGCTGACGTAAAGCGGTCGCCCTCCTGTCTGCTCCGAGGGGCAGAACAGCTCAGAGAGCGGTTGAGCAGTGCCGAAGCCGATGGTATAGATGCGGATACCGCGCTCAGTGGCAAACTGCGCAGCGACCTCTGGGCGCGGACCAGTATTGCTCACCCCGTCCGTCAGCAGCACGATCACGCTTGGCGCATAGGCGCCTGCGGGTCTGGCGCTGGGCTGTGCTTCGGCGACGCCGCGCGGGATGGGCGGGACAGTGTCGTCAACTGCGGCGATAGCGTCAATTGAGCGCAAGATGGCGCTGCCAATCGCGGTGCGACGACCCACAGTCAAGTTTTGAATGGCGCGTCGAGCCGCATCGTGGTCTGTCGTTGGTGTCTGCACAATCTCGGCATAACCTGCGAAGGCAACGACCCCTAGTTTCACTTCAGGGCGCTGGCGGTCTATGAAGCGCAGCGCTGCCTCTTGAGCTGCGAACAAGCGATTTGGCTGCACGTCGGTCGCGCACATGCTGAGCGACACGTCCATTGTTAAGATCACCGTCGTGCGATCCACGGCTGCAACTGCCACAGCCGTTGGGCGCGCCACTGCCACTGCAGCGCTGAGCAGCGCCAGAACAAACAGTGCTAGCGGCACAAAACGCCGCCAACGGCTCTGCTTCGGCAGCGCAGCAGAGAGCAGCGATAAGCTGGAGAAGCGTACGGCTGCGCGCTTGCGCCGTCGCTGCACAAGGACGTGCACAAGCAGCGCGAGCGGCGCAAGAAGCGTCAAAAGTAACGCTGCGGGCCACTGGAACTCAAACACCCATCTCCTCCTTGCACAAACTCAGGGCATCCGCCCAAACCAGGTCAACGACATCAGTCCGCTGACGAGGATGAGCGCCAAGCCAAGCCCAGCGAACACGGCGGTGATCTCGATGCGCTGCGGCTCAAGGGTCATCTGTAAGCCAATATCGTTGTAGATCGCGCGGAAGTCGTCCGCGTTGCGCGCGTTGTAGTAGCGCCCGCCAGTGACCTCTGCGATTTGGCGCAGCACGTCCTCGTACAGGCGTGTGACAACAGAGAAGCCACCCTCCAACTGGAGCACAGCGCCCTCTGGCGTGCCAACGCCGATAGTGTTGACGCGGATGCCACGATGCGCAGCTTCGCGCACGCCCTCCTCTGGGTCGGGCGGTGCGGTGTTCTCGCCGTCGCTGATCAAGACAATCACCTCAGGCGCGTAGCTGCCAGGGCGCACAACTTGTGGTGGTGGCGCGGAATCGTCAGGCAAGCCGCTGGCTGCGCCCTCGACATCCTCGTTCAGGTCGTCAATCACCTTGAGCGCGCCGAGGATGCCACTGGCGAGTGAGGTGCCTCGCGTTGGCTCGAGCCGATCAATCGCTGCGCGCAGCGCTGCTTTGTCTGTGGTGGGCATCTGCACGGTCAAGCCTCCTTCGCTGAACGCGACAACGCCGATCTCGACTGTCGGCGGTTGCGAGTCAATGAAGGCGCGCGCTGCTGCCTTAACCGCCTCCATGCGGCTGGGCTTCACGTCATCCGCAGCCATACTGCCAGACACATCAACGACGAGGATGAGGACACCGCGAATTTGCGGTAGGCGGATCGTCGCCAGGGGTCGGGTGAGCGCCAGCAGCAGCAGCGTAATGCCAATGAACGCGAGCGTGGCTGGCGCGTGTCGTCGCATCCCTCGAATGGGCTGTGCCGTCTGAAAGCCTAGTGCGGCTGCACGGCTGGCTTGCTGAAAGCGCCGACGCTGCGTGTGGATGTAGAGCGCTACCAACACAGGTAGCACGATGAGCGCAGCCAGCATGAAGGGCAACTGCAGCGTCATCACGCACCTACCTTGACTCGGCGTCGCTTGCGGCGCAGGGCAAAGTTGACGACCGCGCGCGCCAGGTCTTGCTCGGTTGAAAGCGGCAGCACTTCGACGCCTGACCACTGGAACGCGCGTTTCAGCGCTGCCTCGCGCTCAGCGATGAGCTGGGCGAAGCGTTGGCGGAAGCGGCGGTCGGAAGTGTCAACCAGCACTTGCTCGCCTGTCTCCGCGTCCTGCAGCCAAACCAAGCCGACATCGGGCAACTCGTGCTCGCGCGGGTCGTATAGGCGCACCGCGACCACGTCGTGGCGGTGGGCGAGCAAGCGCAGCGAGGGCTCCCATCCTGGCGCACTGATGAAGTCCGAGACGATAAAGACGAGCGAGCGCCGCTTGAGCACGCGCAGAGCATGCTGCAGGAGCGGTTTCAGATCGGTCAGTGCAGTTGTGCGCGCAGGTTGAGTGCGCAGGACATCGGTGATCAGGCGCAGCACGTGGTTGCGGCTAAACCCAAGTGGCACTGTGCGTTCCACGCGGTCTGTGAAGCACACCGCGCCGACGCGGTTGCCCCGTCGAGTGAGCAATCGGGCGATCAGGGCAACGAAGTCAACAAGCACCGTGCGCTTTTGGTGGGTTGGCGGGCCGAACTCGGTTGAAGGGCTAAGGTCGAGCAGAAACCACGCGGTGATCTCGCGCTCTTCCAAATATTGACGCACGTAGGGGGTGTTCAGCCGCGCGGTCACATTCCAATCAATGTGGCGCACGTCGTCGAGCGCCTGGTATTCGCGCAAATCAGCAAAGTCCAACCCCGACCCGCGGAACAGGCTGCGGTAATCGCCCTGCAACATGCCGTCCAGGCGGCGTAGGACGTGCCAGTCTAGGCGCAGCAGGATGCGCTCAGGCGACGGCGCGCGCGTTGGCTCGCTCATGGATCGACACCTCAGGCACGGGCACGCGCTGAACGATCTGCCAAATCAGCGCGTCGGGGGTGACATTGTCTGCGAGCGCCTCGTAGGTGAGCACGATGCGATGGCGAGTGACGTCGAGCACGACGTCGAGCACGTCTTGAGGCACAACGTAAGACCGACCGCGGATGAATGCCAGCGCGCGCGCAGCCAGCATCATGTTGATTGAGGCGCGCGGGCTAGCGCCGAACTGGATGTAGCGTGCCAAGTCGCCAAATCCAACCGACTGAGGGTTGCGCGTGGCGTTGACGATCCGCACTGCATACTCAATCAGTGAGGGATCAACATACACGTTGTAAACCTGGCGCTGCATCTCCAGAAGCTGCTCCAGGCTGAGCACACGTTGGACGGGCTGGAGCACCCCGATCATGCGCTCGACGATGACGAACTCCTCGGTTGGCGCAGGGTAGCCGACGATGACCTTGAGCATGAAGCGGTCAACCTGCGCCTCTGGCAGCGCGTAGGTGCCCTCAGACTCAATCGGGTTTTGCGTCGCCATAACGAGGAAGGGATTTGGCACCTTATGGGTTTCACCACCGATGGTCACCTGGCGCTCTTGCATGACTTCGAGCAGGGCGCTCTGCACTTTGGCAGGCGCGCGATTGATCTCGTCCGCCAAAAGCAGATTAGTAAAGACCGGACCGAGCGCCGTGTTGAACTCTCCCGTCTTCTGGTTGTAAATCCGCGTGCCGACTAAATCTGCTGGAACGAGGTCAGGGGTGAACTGGATTCGTTTGAACGAGCCGCCGATTGCCTCAGCGAGTGTTTTGATGGCGAGTGTTTTTGCCAAGCCAGGCACCCCTTCGACTAGGATGTGACCGCGCGAGAGTAGGGCAACGATCAACCGCTCTAGGAGGTGGTCTTGCCCGACGATGACTTTCTTGACTTCGTAAAGCAGATGCTCAAGTGGCTGTCGGTTGACAGCACCAGGTTCGGGTTGGGTCATTTGGGATTCGTCTCCTGTCGTTTAGTACGGCGGCAAGCCAGCCGCGCCGCCAGCAACGTCAATCGGCACTGCGAAGCTGATCCCAGCGAAAGCCCGCACGTCAGCCGGGTTAACTAGCCCCACGACGATGCCAACAACCTGCCCATACTGGTTCAGCAGCGGCCCGCCAGAGCTGCCAGGGTTCACTGCTGCGTCAAATTGAATCAACCCCTCTAAGCGATACGGGCTGTTCGTTGGCTTGAACGTGCGGTTTAAGCCAGAGATCACGCCTGCGCTCAATGAGCTGCTCAAGCCCAGAGGATGACCGACGACGTAAGCCTCGTCGCCGATGCGCAAACTCCCCGGACTGCCCAACACCGCAGGCACGATTTGCTGAGGCGGGTTGACGGCGCGCAGCACGGCGATGTCGTTCTCGGGACGTGCGTTGATGATTCTGCCTTCCGACTCTGTGCCATCAGCAAAAGTCAGCGTGATGGTTTGCGCGCCTTCGACGACATGTAGGCTGGTCAGCACATCGCCGCGCTCGCTGACGATGACACCAGCACCGATGCTGTCGCGTTGGTCTGCCTGAACTCGCCGAGGTATCTCAGCCCGGATAAGAACCAACGAGGGCTGGATTGCGCGGTACACCAACACGGCATTTGGCGGAGGTGGCGTCGCTGATGCCATGACCAAAGCAGCGATCTGAGCGACTTCCCGTGGCGAGAGTGGGCGCGCGGAAGGAACAAGCAAGTCACGCAGCAGCACAGCAACGAGCGCGGCAGCTATGCCTGCGCCGAAGAGAGCTAGCGGACGAATCCGCTGTCGCCACACAGGTGCTGCTTTCTTAGCCTCTGCCCCTTGTGACGAAACAGCGCGCTCTCCCTTGAGCAACATTGCGCTAATGCTACAGATAAATCGCGCGGGTAAGTCTTGGCTGAGAGGTAGGATGCATTTCCCTATAATCTCAGGTATGGCTCAACTCTACACGCGTATGGGGGATGACGGATTCACCAGCCTGCTCGGCGAGGGTCGAGTCGCCAAATACACCTTGCAGCCTGAAGCCTACGGCACGGTGGACGAAGCCAATGCGGCGATGGGCATCGCGCGCGCGGCTGCGCAAAGCCCGCGCACGCGCGAATTGCTGTTGGCTGCCCAGCGCGACTTGTACCACATGATGGCTGAGTTGGCGGCAACGCAGCAGGTGGCACATCAATTCCGTAAAATAGACGAAAAGCGTGTGGGCTGGCTCGAACAAAGCACAGACGAGATCACAGCGCTGATCCAATTGCCCAAGGAGTTCGTTGTCCCCGGCGATTCGCTGCCCGCTGCCTACCTCGACCTGGCGCGCACCATCGTCCGACGCGCGGAGCGCGTGGTCGTCCGTCTGCTCCATGATGGCATCATCGAGAACGTTGAGCTTGTCCGCTACCTCAACCGCTTGTCGTCGTTGCTGTTCGTGCTAGCCCTCTACGAGAACGCCCTCGCTGGTGTGAACCAAGTGACTCTGGCAAAGCAGTAGCAAGCCCTTGAGGCTGGGCGCAGGAGCTGCACTCAAGCATCGGGGCAGCCAAGGAGCAGGCGTGCACCGAGCAAAACCCGTCCGATTCATCGCCTTCGGCGCACCACAGCTTGTAGTGCGTGGACGAGCTGTTCAGATCAGCCGTCGCCAACCCGTTGCACTGCTCTCCGTGCTGGCGTTGAGTGACTGCCCCGTCTCGCGCGACGAGCTGAGCTTCCTGCTCTGGTCTGATGTCCCTCAAGACAGGGCACGCCAGCGCCTGCGCCGCTCACTTTCGCAACTAAGGCGCGCAGTCGGTGCACTTGCCGAGTCTGTGTTTCAGCTCGAAGGTCAGACGCTGCAGTTAAACGACACACTTTGCGAAGTCGACGCGCGCGAGTTCCTCCGCTTGTCGCAGCAGGCAACATCGCAGCCCATACCCTCTGCTATCCAAGCGGCTGAGCGTGCGGCTCAGCTTTGCGTCGGTCCGCTGCTGCAGGGGCTGGAGCTGCATAGCGCGCCTGAGTTTGAGCATTGGTTATCGGCACAGCGTGAGCGCTTCGCGCACATTCAACGAGATGTCCTCCTGCGGCTGATAGACAGCTACACCCAGATTGGCGACTTTGCGCGCGCGCTGCAGGCTGCGGAACGCGCCCTCAGGCTCGACCCACTTGCCGAAGCACTGCACCGCCGCGCCATGTGGTTGATGGATCGGCTTGGAAAGCGCGCTGACGCCGTTCGAAGTTACGTGGTTTTTGCCTCATTCCTCGAACGCGAACTCGGTGTTGTGCCAGATGAGCAGACACGCGCCCTGTATCAGGCTCTCCTCGAGGGCAAGAGCGCTGAGCAGACCTATGCACTTGCATTCGGTCACCCTGTCCATCTCGTAACAACCGCATCCCAGCCGTCGGATGTTCAAGCGAGCCGCGCTGTTCGCCAGCTTGTCCTGGAAGCAGTTGCAGTTTGCGCTGAGCAAGTCTTGAGACGGGTTCTGAGCGCGACGAGCGCAAACGCTTTACCCCTCGTCATCTATGTGCAGGGCGCGGGAGGAGCTGGCAAGAGCCGACTTCTCAAAATGGTCATCGAGGGCTTGCGCGAGCAACGCCCCGAAGTCTCAGTGTGGGCACACTGCGCAGCGCAAAGCGTTTGCTCGTCTGCACCGTTCAGCCTGATGACGCGACTGCTCCGCGAGGCGCTGAACGACCAGCTTGCCCGCGCGGCTAGCCAAGTGTCTTTCTCGTCCAGGCTTCCGTTGGCAAATCTGCTCGAGGCACAGCGGCTGCTGCCTGAGCTGCGCGTCGCTTTCCCGCGTCTTCCACCGCTGGAGAGGACAGCATTAAGCGACCTGCCATCTATAGCCGAACGCAGCGCGCACCTGGCGCGCGCACGCTTGATCGCGAGTGCAGCAAGCGCACTGCAGGCGCTCGCCGCAGGTCGTCCCGTCCTGGTTGCAATAGACGATGCTGACCAAGCCGATCCAGACTCACTCGAAGTGCTCGTCCGCGCTCTGACAACGCATCAGGCGCCGCCGATTGTCCTCTTACTTGCCGGACGCGCGCGCTCGCCTGGGCTGGAGAGATTGCTTGCTGCTACACAGCAACGCCAATTGCTCTGGCTTGTTCCACTCCCGTCACTGCCGCATGAGGCTACACTGCGTGCATTGACAAGCGCAGGAATCCCGAGCGAGCAAGCGGACATGCTGTTGGAGTGCAGTGCAGGTGTGCCGCTAGCGGTCATCGAGATGTTGCGCGCGCGCAGCTCTGACGCCGAACCTTGCTCGCTAGACCAGGCAATCGCGCACAACTTGGCGACGCTTGACCCGCTCGGGCGACGCATCATCGAGAGCATCGCTATCCTCGGCGTGAGCAGCCTGACCCAAATTCAGCAAATGACTGGGCAGGAGGTTGATGTCATCGAGGAGCGGGTTGACCAGCTCATGGCGTGGGATTGGCTTGCTGCGAGCAAAGGGGAATATTTCATCGCTCATCCGGAGATACAGCGCGTGGTGCTCAGCAAAGCCAGTGCCGTGCGCAAGCAGCGGCTTCATCAGCAAGCCGCACGGCTGCTGACCCATGCGCAGGGAGAGCCAGCGCAAATTGCCTCGCACTTGGAGCAAGCTGGGCAACTCGAGGAGGCGGCTCGAGCCTGGCTAAGAGCAGCCCATCACGCGGCTGAGATCCTTGCGCCCGATTTCGCGCTGCAAGCAATTCAGCGTGGGATGCAGTTGACCCACTCGCCTGAAGTGCAGTTCGAGTTGCTGTGTCTGCAAGAGGCAATCCTACACGCGCGCGGCGCACGTGCAGAGCAAGCAGCTACGCTCGATGCATTGTGCGCGCTCGTGGACAAGCCCAACGCTCCCCCCGCATGGCTCGCTGAGGTGCGATACCGTCTCGGTCGCTACGCACTGGCGCGCAATGCCTGGAGCGAAGCGGTTGACGCTCTGGAGCGCGCGGCTGCCTGCTGCTTGCACAGCGACGTTAGGGCGCTTGCGCTGCTCGGTCGTGCACTTGCTGGCGCAGGTCAGCAGGCAGAATCACAACGTCGCCTGTCGCAGGCACTCGAGCTCGCCCGGCAGCGCGGCGACCGCGCCGAGCAGCTCCAATGTTGGCTCAACATCGCTGAAGTTGCCCTGCAGCGCGAGCAGTTTGACAAGGCGCGCGAAGCCCTTAGTTATGCTGTCGAATTGAGCGACAAGTCCTCTGTTCTGCTGCCGCAGCTCCTGTTGGCGCTGGGAAAGCTGGCGTCCGCGCAAAATGACTTCGCCTTAGCGCTGGCTTACGCTCAGGAGTCCAGCGAGCTGTTTGCACGACGAGGCATCCTAGACGGTGAGGCAGAAGCTCGCACGCTCGCCGCGCGCATGTTGGCTCGGCTATCACGGTTTGACGAGGCTATCCAAGCCTACGAGCACGCTCACCTTAGCTATGCCGCCCTGATGATGCCTCAGGGGATGGCAGCAGCACGGGTCAATACTGCGGCGCTCGTCCTACGACTGGGCGAATTCGAGCGCGGGCTTAGCCTCGCCCGAGAGGCATATGACTTGTTCGCTGAGATTCAGGACGGGCGCGGTCTGTGCGCGGCAGCGAACAACATCGGGTTTGCGCTCATCTACCTGGGGCAGGTCGATCAAGCCGAGCGATGGTTGCGGGAAGCGCATCAGCGCGCAGTCGAGTTAAATCTCCCTGCGCAGCAGGCAAGTGCCCTGGCGAATCTAGGCGCTGCCCTGCTGTGCTCAGGCAGACTCGGTGAGGCGCGCGCATGTATGGAGCAAGGGCTTGCCTTGCGCGAGGCGCTCGGTCATGTGGACATCAGCGTGGATTGCGCCTTCCTAGCAGTCGCCTGCTTGCGGTTGGGTGACCTCGAATGCGCTGAAGCCTACTCAGCGCGCGGGGTCAGCGTGCTTGAGCAGATCCCGCAGGCTGAGAACCCACAGCAGGTTTGGTTTGCGCGCGCTCAGGTGTTGCGCGCTCAAGGGCGACATGAGGAGGCAAGCAGTGCCCTCGAGCGCGCGGCTGCGCTTTTGCAGCACCTCCAACGTTTGCTCACGCCCAGACAAGCTGCAACATACCAGTCCGCCTTCCCTTTCAACACAGCTATCCTGCGCGCTTTGCAGCAAGACCTTTGGCCGGATCCGCCTGCAATCGCATAGCTTTTTAGAATCAGGCGCATTGACCAGCGATGCTCACTTCAGAACTGGACTATGACCTGCCGCCAGAACTGATCGCTCAGCATCCGATCAAGCCGCGCGACCATGCGCGCCTGCTCGTTTGCGATCGCGCATCACAGACGCATCAGCACCGGCGCTTTTACGAGCTGCCGGAGTTGCTACGCCCAGGCGATGCCCTGGTGATGAACGACACGCGCGTGCTGCGAGCACGGTTGCACGGGCACAAACCCACGGGCGGCAAGGTCGAGGTGTTGCTTTTGCGCAAGCAGAATGAGCGCACTTGGCAAGCGCTCGTCGGCGGTCGGCGCGTGTCGCGGATTTTGTTCGAGCACGGGCTCGAGGCTGTCGTCGAAGAACAAGGTGAGAGTGGAGCAGCAACGCTGACGTTCAACGAAGCGATTGAGCCACACTTGGAGCGCCTCGGCGAAGTGCCTCTGCCGCCATACATCCACGAGCCATTGACTGACGCCGAACGTTACCAAACCGTGTATGCTCGAGTTGCTGGCAGCGCAGCCGCGCCAACCGCAGGGTTGCACTTCACGCAGGCGCTGCTGCAGCGTCTGGAGCAGATTGGCATCAAGCTTGCCTTCGTCACTTTGCACGTCGGCTTGGACACATTTAAGCCGATCGACGAGGAGACCGTTGAGGCACACACCATCCACAGCGAGTGGTGCGAATTGAGCGAGGACACAGCGCGCGTGATTCAGCAAGTGCGGGGTTCTGGCGGGCGCATTGTCGCCGTTGGCACCACCAGTGCGCGCGTGCTAGAGACATGGGCTCAGGCGCGCGCTCAGAACCCTGCGCAGATCGGGTTTCAAGGGTGGACGAGCCTTTACATTACCCCAGGGTATCGCTGGCTTGCAGTGGACGCGCTGATCACGAACTTCCACCTACCGCGCAGCACACTGCTGGCGATGATAGGCTCGTTCATGGGGATGGCGTTCATGCGCCAGAGTTACGCGCTGGCGATTCAAAACCGCTATCGGTTTTACTCGTTCGGCGACGCGATGCTCATCGTATAGTGCGCTCTGCGCGTTGTCTCACAGAACATGTCTCGTCTGCTCATCATTTCCCACGACTTCATCGGGCGACGCATGGCAGGGGTTGGCATCCGCTACTTTGAGATTGCCCGAGCGCTTGCCAACCAGGGATTGGCTGTCACCCTTGCTGCGCCAAAGCCACTGGAGAGCCCCTCTGCGTCCATACCTGCCTTGCTCAAGCTGGAGTCCTTCCAAAACTTAACCGAAGCTCGCATGAGCGAGTGGATCCGTCAGCACGAGGTTGTATTCGCCTACCCAGACACTATTTGGCAATGTCGCGAGGCGCTTGACTCTTGGGCTGTGCCCGTTGTTGTAGATGGCTACGACATCACGCTTTTTGAGCACCTCGAAATGGATGCTGATCGTCCGATTGAGATACGCATGCGCTGGCATCGGGATTACCAGCAGATGATGAGCTACGTCCTGCAGCGCGGCGATTTCTTCGTGGTGGGGACGGAACGACAGCGGGACTTCTGGCTCGGCATGCTAGCTGCTGCAGGACGCGTCAATGCCTTGAACTACCAGCATGATCCACTGCTGTGCAGACTAGTGGGTCTGCTCCCGTATGGAATCCCCGATTCCCCTCCAACGCACACACAAAATGTGATCCGCAGCGTGCTCCCCAGCGTTTGCGCGTCAGATGTTGTCGTGCTATGGGGAGGCGGCGCCTGGCCCTGGCTTGATCCTGTGACCTTGCTTGAGGCTGCTGCCCTCATACGGAAGCAAAGAGAAGACTTTAAGTTCATCTTCCCCGGTGTGAGCCACCCGCACGCACCTCAGGCAGACCAATCTGCTGTCAGGAACTCCTTGCGCGCACACAGCAGACGGCTAGAGCTGGACGAGCGCTGCGTTTTCTTCTTGGACTGGGTGCCCTACGACCAGTGGAGCTGTTACCTGGTCGAATCTGATATCGGTGTGTCTTTGCACCGTGAACACCTTGAGTCACGCTTCTCCCTGCGCACCCGAGTGCTCAGCTACATCTGGGCAGGGTTGCCAATGGTACTCTCAAAGGGCGATGACCTTGCCGAAAGTGCCGCTCAGGCAGGCATAGCTGTGCTTGTTGACCCAGGCGACGCGCAGGCGACAGCCTCAGCACTCCTGTGTCTTGCTGAGCGCAAGCAGCACCGCTCACAAAAGACCCTTGAACCTCTCGAGTCAATGCGCGCGTCTCTTCGATGGTCTGTTGTTGTGCGAGCCCTATGTGAATTTTGCAGCAACCCGCAGCTTGCTGCAGACAGAAGGGGACTACAATCATTTACACCTAGCCTGAGTCAAGCTCACACATGATTGAACAGCAGCCCAATCAAGATAGCTCATTCAACGTCCAAGTTCCTCGTGCATCGACACCTGTTGCTCTGGTGTTAGAGCCTGCTCTAAGGTCACTGCTGCTATGGTATCTGGAGGCAGTAGTTGCCCAGCAAAACGCTGTCAACAGCACGCTCTCTGCTCAGGTGCAGCACCTGAAGCGCATCGTGCAACCTCAGCAGGCACAAATCGAAGCGCTGCAGACGCTTGTCTTGCGCATCACCCAAGACCAGCAAGTCCACCTTGCTGCGCTGCAAGTACAAATCGAGGCTGCCATCCAAGCTCACCAAGAGCGCATCGCGGAGCTGGAAGCTTTCATCGCACGCAGCACCCAAGACCAGCAGGCACATCTGGCTGGGTTGCAATCGCACATCCAGATTCACCAAGAGCGCATCGCGGAGCTGGAAGCTTTCATCGCACGCAACACCCAAGACCAGCAAATGCACGTCTCTAGTCTACAGACTCGCGTGGACTACGTTGTCGAGGCAAGTCGCAATCTCGCCGAGCAGGACAAGCAGCTAGGGAATATCCTTGCTGAGTGCCAGATGCTGATTGGCGAGCTCCAGCAGGAAAGGTCCAAGATGCGACAAGGAATGGATCAACTTGAGTTGCGCCTGCATGACCTCGAGCGGCTAATTGGGGCTATTCTCAAAGCGCTTGCAGAACAACGTTTGCATTCACAAAGTAGCAACACGTAACCAGGTGAACACACACTTAGTTCTGGTCTCCTGGAATGGCGCAGCGCATCTGCAGGTGTGCCTTTCAAGTGTCCTCGCCCAGTCGACACTTCCAGCAAGTATCTGGATTGTTGACAACGCCAGTCGTGACGACACAAGACAAGTCATTGCCACGTATGTCCAACTGGCTCGGGCAAAGGAGATTCCGTTTAACCAAATCGCCCTAGCGCGTAACGTTGGCTTCACTCAGGGCGCCAACATCGGACTTCGCGCAGCGCTTGACAGCGGTGTGGTGAGAGAAGACGACTTGCTTTTTTTGCTTAATCAGGACACAGTTCTAGAAGCAGATCTTTTCGCAAACTTGACAGCAGCAGCAGAGCGGATGCCCTGCCTAGGCGCGGTAGGCTGCAAAATCTATTACCCTGATGGAGAGACACTCCAGCATGCTGGTGGATACCTTGAGCGGCCGCGTCTGGTGGGCAGGCACTACGCGCATCGCTGCCCAGACAGCGCTGAGTTTAGCGTGCCGCGTGAGGTCGAGTTTGTCACCGGAGCAGCAATCGGGCTTCGTGCAGCAGCCGTGCGCGAAGTTGGGTTACTGAATGAGATCTTCTCACCAGGATATTACGAGGATGTAGAGATGTGCGTGCGTTTACGCGATTGCGGCTGGCAAGTTTGGTATTGGCCGGCTGCACGACTAAGGCACACTGAATCTGCATCTTTTGAGGACTGGTGGACTCGAACAACGCTCAGCGAGCGAAACCGCATTCTCTTCGCAATGCTGCGCGGGATCGGCCGATCAGAGTTCGGCGTTTTCCTAGATGCTGAACTCGATTTCGTCCGCACAAAGGCTGACTTCACGACCTGCCGTGTTCTTGCTTCTGCCTACGGACTCGTGCTTGCTCGGCTAGTATCCTCGCTGACGGAGCTGCCCTGGAAGCCCGAATCCATTCTCGAGGGTGTTGAAGCAATTAGCCTGATGCATCAGGCTAGCGTCGAGCAACTCTCAAAACACTATCGCGCCTTGGGGTGAGGTGCGAAGCTTCAGCTTCCCTAAAAGTCGGCTGCAGCCTTCTTCTGCTAAGGTATCTACTGGTGCACCTACAGTCTAAGCCTAAGCTAGGCATTCCACTTGCTCAACCACCTTGCCCAAACCCGACTGCAAGACCGCTTTCAGAGCTTGTCAAGGAATTGAAACTTGAGCGTGTGACCAGTCAATGCACCTAATCAAACTGTATGGAGCAGCGTAGAATTTCGAAGCGTCGCTGAAGTGATGGTGTCTGCAGCACATACTGTCTCTACCTGGCATGGCGTTGTCGCCCATTATCGTCCTCGACTCAGAATTAATTCCTCTGTCCCCCCTGTCACTTTACTCGAAGGCAACACGCCGCTGATTCCTGCACCGCGCCTGGCTCGGGCGTTGGGCGGCGACTTTGAGTTGCTCCTCAAGTACGAGGGCGTCAACCCTACAGGGTCGTTCAAAGACCGAGGCATGACCGCGGCGATCACACAAGCGGTCGCTGATGGCGCACAGGCGGTGATCTGCGCTAGTACGGGCAACACTGCTGCTAGCGCTGCAGCCTATGCTGCGCGCGCAGGGCTTGCCTGTGTCGTCCTCGTTCCAGATGGAAAGATCGCTGCTGGCAAACTTGCTGGGGCGCTCAGCTACGGCGCGCAGGTCATCGCAATCAACGGCAATTTCGACGATGGCTTGCGCATGGTGCGCGAGGCAACTGAGCGTGCACCCATCGTGCTGGTCAACAACATCAACCCCGCGCGACTGCAAGGACAAAAAACAGCCGCGTTTGAGATCTGCGATGCGCTCGGCGAGGCGCCTGATTGGCTCTGCCTGCCGGTCGGCAACGCAGGCAACATTACCGCCTACTGGATGGGCTTTACTGAATACCTCGAGGACGGTCTGATCCGCTCGCGCCCAAGGCTGCTCGGTGCTCAGGCAGCAGGTGCTGCACCAATCGTGCGTGGGCACGTCGTCGAAAAGCCCGAAACCATCGCCACAGCAATCCGCATCGGCAATCCCGTCCGCTGGCAACAGGCACTCGCTGCCTTGAGCGAGAGCAACGGACACATCACCGACGTGACTGACGAGGAAATCCTGCACTGGTATCGCATGGTGGCGCAGACCGAGGGGGTGTTCGTCGAGCCTGCGTGTGCCTCGAGCCTCGCCGCAATCGCGAAGGGGCGACGAGAGGGGTGGCTAGACCTGCGTGGCAAGCGCGTAGTCTGCGTGATGACCGGTCACGGGCTGAAAGATCCCGACACCGCGCTATCTGGCTTGCCCGCCCCAGTCACGATCCAACCTCAGATTGAGGCGCTGTTGGACGTGCTGCAAGTGCGATGAAACGCCTGCTCACTGTGCGCGTGCCAGCGACAAGCGCCAACCTTGGGCCTGGCTTTGACTGTATGGGGTTGGCGCTGAATCTGTGGAACACGTTCGAGTTGTACGAGGGGGATGGACGTGGCTTCACCGTTGTCTCACATGGCGAGGGTGCAGACATTCTGCCGACTGATGCAGGGCATCTTGTGGCGCGGACGATGGCGGACGAACTTGCCATGCACCTGCCGATCAAGCCGCGCGACTTGTCCTACCACATCGTCTGTCACAACCAAGTGCCTTGCGGCAGCGGTCTGGGGTCTAGTTCAACCGCGGTGTTAGCCGGCTTGGCGTTTGCACAGGCGATCCTCGACCCCGATGGATATCTTAGCCCTGCCGCGCAGGCGCGCATCTTAATGCGCGCCTTTGAGATCGAAGGGCACGGCGACAATGTTGCGCCGGCATTGCTAGGCGGCTTGGTGTTGGTCGTGGGGCGCGACAACGAGGTGTTGGCGCGTCAAGTTCCGCTGCCACCATTCAAAGTGGTGGTGTGCGTGCCTGACTTCTATTTCATGACCAGTCACGCCCGCGCGGTGCTGCCTTCGCACTACGCGCGAGCCGACGCGGTATTCAACATCGGTCGAGCGATGCTTGTCGTCGAAGCGCTGCGGAATGGGGACTTCGGCTTGCTCAGCCGCGCCCTCGAAGACCGCATCCACGAGCCCTACCGCTTGCCCGCAATCCCCGGCGCACTTGAGGCGAAGCGCCAAGCGCTTGCTGCGGGCGCAGCCGCAGTGGGATTGAGCGGTGCAGGGCCGGGACTAATCGCATTTGCGGAACATGACCACGAGGCTATCGGTGAGGTCATGCAAGTGGCTTTCGGCGGTGCTGGTTTGCGCGCGCGCTACTGGGTGCTCGAGGTCAGCGAGACTGGTTTGCAGGTCCTCCCGTGAGCTGCGCTGTACTGGTCAATCACCCCCGCCAAACTTGATCTCGGGCATCGGCAAGTGCTCTGTGCCGAGCTTACGCCGCAGCATCGGGATCAGCCCGCCTGCCTCGATGATCTGAGCAACGGAGGGCGACAGCGGGGGAAATACGAACACGCGCGGCAGCTCACCCAGCACCGTGAGCTGGTGCTGGTCGAGGTCAATGGTCACCAGGTCGAACTTCTGAATCGCATTAACCGCCTCTGGGCAGACAATTGGCAACACGCCGTTGTTCACGCAGTTGCGGAAGAAAATCCGCGCAAACGATTTGGCGATGATCGCGCGCACCCCTGCCATCTTTAGGCAAACCGCAGCCTGTTCGCGCGAAGAGCCACAGCCGAAGTTCTTGCCAGCAACGATGACATCACCTGGCTGAACCTGACGGGCAAACTCGGGATCCAGGTCTTCAAGCGCGTGAGCAGCAAACTGGGCAGGGTCAGTCAGCGTATAGGTGTATTTGCCCGGAAAGATGACATCAGTGTTGACATCGTCACCGTAGACCCAGCAGCGACCCGTGAACTGCATGGCTTCGAGATTGTAAGACGAATAAGCTGGGGGTTACAATCTGAGCGGCTGAGCCTGAGTGT
>JANWZM010000035.1 GCA_025054635.1 Thermoflexales bacterium | reverse complement strand
GTCGGAATGATACCTGGGCGACCTAGTCACATACAATTTGGTCGCGTTGCAAAGAGGCACAGTGGACACGCGCTGCCTTCATCACACGCTCCTGGTAGGTGCACTCTGCGTTTGCCTAGCTGCGAGTCAGTCTGCTCGTGCTCAAGAAGGGCTACCCTCGACACCAGAAGAGCCGGCGCCGATGCCAACGGCGGTCATCGAGGCAGTGGCAACGCCGCCCCCCATCGAGCCGCCGTTGCAGCCGCCCCCAATTAGCACCTCGCCTGGTCAGCACGTCGTTCAAGTTGGCGACACGCTGCACGCCCTGTCGGCTGAGACCGGCTACACCATCGCCGCGCTCGCCGAGCCGAACCGCGTGACGAATGTTCACGCGCTGCTCGCCGGTCAGCCGCTGCGCTTGCCCGGTCCGCTGCTTGGGCGGTTTCGCCTGCACCGCGTCAGCGCGGGGGACACACTGACCCTGCTTGCAGCGCAGTATGGCGTTTCGCCCAAGGCGATCCAGAAGGCAAACGCGCTGGCTTGCCGAAACTGTTTGATCTTCGGTCAGCTCGTGCGCATTCCTGACGAAGCTGCCAATGGCAGTGCTGCTCACAGCACACTTCCGGCACCGTTCATCAGCGTGCAGGTTTTGCCCGCCCTGCCCAAGCAGGGCGATGTGGTTGCCGTGCAAGTGAAGTCCAGTGTTCCTCTGCAAGACCTGGCAGGCACACTGGGCGAGCGAACCTTGCGCTTCGCTGAGCAACGCACGCCTGAGGGTGGGCTACTTGGGTACATCGCCCTAAGCGGCATCGAGGTCACCCAAGAGCCAGGCGTCTATCCTGTTGCCCTGCGCGCGATCACCGCAGAGGGCTTAGCCAGCCAGGTGCAGGGGCGCATCCAAGTCGGCGCGCGCAGCTACGGCTTTGAGAACTTGGTGGTTAATCAAAAGCTTGTGCCCTTGCTCGACCCGATGCTGAATGTGGAGGAGCGTGATTCATTGGCTGGGCTGATCAATGGCTTCACAGGCACACAGTATTGGACAGGTCCGTTTGTGCTGCCGATTCGGGGCAAGATCTTGTCCTACTTCGGCGCGCGGCGCAACTTCAACCGAGGGATGCTTTACACCTACCACACCGGTGTTGACTTCAGCGCGAGCGTGGGCACGCCTGTGCGCGCTGCTGCCCCAGGCAAAATTGTCGCCACCGATAGCTTCCCGATTCGCGGCAACACCATTGTTATTGACCACGGGCGCGGGGTATATACCACTTACTGTCACCTGTCGCGCTTCAACGTCGAGCCTGGTGCGCTGGTGCAGGCAGGCGACGTGATTGGCTATTCCGGCAACACTGGGCGCACGCTCGGACCACACTTGCACTGGGAGCTTGCTGTCGGTGGGGTCTTAGTCAACCCGCTGGTATGGGTCAACCATACCCTGCCCTGAGCTTCCGCCAATGACACGCGCCCCGCAGGGCGCTCCTAATGGCGCGTGGCAGAACCGGGAGTATCCAGGCTCGAATACATATACACAGTGGGAGCTATCCCATTACCCACAACGCTGCAGAGAAGTGCATCCAACCTGTCCAGCGTCCGTGTTTGGAGCATAAGCGGCAAGAAGCCTGCAAAGCGCAGGGGAACGACACGGTAAGGGCGCGCCGCGCGCCCGCGTTCTGGCACAACGGGGCGCACGCAATGCGCCCCTACGTGTCTGTTGACCTGAGCCGCTGTAGGGGCGCGCCGCGCGCGCCCAATGCGCATCCCCTGCTTTCCCTCCCAGGGGGCTGCCTGAAAAGCTGTGGGAGAGGGGTGTAAGGGTGAGGGCGATATGACAAGCCTCGGAATGCATTCATGTAGTCACTCCCGCAAAACCGCGAATCGCGCCTCCGTGCTATAACCGCTGATGTGCCCTACGAGACGTTGGAATCGCTACGCCAAGTGCAGTTCTTGCCAGTTCCCCCCTTGTGCGACGAGGAGTTGGAGCTTGTGCTCGCCAGCACCTGGCCGCTCAACGAGGCGGCAGCGATGGCGCCGACCTACCAGTTCCACATGCGCCTGCGCGACTCAGGAATTGTCGTTGGCGAGATCACACTCAGGATCGGCAACCTGCCCAAGATCATCACCTACTTTGGGCACATCGGCTACCATGTTGACCCGCCGTATCGTGGCAATCGCTACGCCGCGCGCAGTTGCCGTCTGATCTTCCCGCTGGCGCGCGCCCATGGCTTGAATCCTCTGTGGATCACCTGCAACCCAGACAATTGGGCATCGCGGCGCACATGCGAGCTAGCAGGCGGTGTCCTCGTGGACATTGTTGACTTGCCTCCGGACAATCCGCTCTATCGGCGTGGCGAGCGCCAAAAATGTCGCTATCGCTTCGATCTGTGATCGCGCGTTACTCACGTCCTGGACCTTGGCTGATCGCTGGCGGCTCAGCGCGACGGGCGCGGCGGGCGTCAAGTTGCGCTTTCACCCGCATCGGCAACCCAAACAGGCGGATGAACCCATCAGCGCTGCGTTGGTCATACGCCTCGTCGTTGTTGAATGTCGCCAAGTCTTCACGGTACAGCGAGTAGGTCGCTCGTCGGCGCGCGATCAGGACATTCCCTTTGAACAAGCGCAACTGCACACTGCCGGTGACATCGCGTTGGGTGACTGCCACGAATGCTTGCAGCGCATCGCGCAGCGGCGTGAACCATTGACCGTTGTAGACCAAGTCGGCATACTTCAGCGCGACGACCTGCTTGAAGTGCGCAGTCTCGCGGTCTAGCGTGATCTCCTCCAGTGCCTGATGGGCAGCGCGCAGGATCCAAGCGGCTGGTGATTCGTACAGCCCCCGCGACTTAATCCCGATTAGCCGATTCTCCACAATGTCGGTTCGCCCGATCCCATGGGCGGCGCCAATCTCGTTCAGACGTTCGATCAAAGCAGCGCCGCTCAGCGTCTCGCCGTTCAGGCGCTTGGGCATTCCATTGAGGAACTCGATCTCGACATAGGCGGGCTGGTCGGGCGTTTCGTCAATCGCGTTCGTCCATTTCCATAACCGCTCCTCTGGTTCATACTCCAGATCCTCCAGCCGACCGCCTTCATGATTGAAGTGCCATAAGTTCTCGTCAGTCGTGTAGAGGTCGTCGCTGTAGTCGCCGACGGGCACACCGCGAGAGCGCGCGTAGTCGTACACGTCGCGCCGACCGCGGAAGTTCCACTCGCGCCACGGAGCGATCACTCGCAAGGAAGGGTTCAGCGCAAGGTAGCTCACTTCCAAGCGCACTTGGTCGTTGCCCTTGCCCGTTGCGCCGTGCGCAAGCGCGTCTGCGCCTTCCTCTTCAGCTACGGCGACCTGGTGCTTCGCGATCAAAGGTCTGGAGATTGCTGCGCCGAGCAGATACTTGTGCTCGTAGATTGCGCCGCTTTGGATGAGCGGGAAGAGGTACTCGTTGGCGAACTCCTCGCGCAAGTCGCGGACGACGACTTTGCTTGCCCCGACCTGCAGCGCTTTGCGACAGAGCGCCTCAAAGTCTTCGCGCTGACCGATGTCTGCCAAGAAGCACACCACCTCGCAGCCGTAGGTTTCGATCAGCCAAGGGATGCAGGCGGAAGAGTCCAACCCTCCCGTGTAAGCCAGAACGGTTTTGCGCACGCCGCGCTTGGGCATGGAGGAAGAGTTATCGGGCGGTTGCGCGCCGAGACGCGAGACGGTCTCGAGCGGGATCAGGTTCTCGCGACTGACGGCGCGGCGCGCGATGCGCCCAGCGCGGATAGCTTGCAGCACCTCGTCGCGCGCACCGAGTGGCGGAGGCTGCGCTGCCGGGTGGAGTGGCATCATCACCGCGACTTCATCGCAGTTTTCCAGCATCGGGCACTGCACGCAATCGTTCCACACCTTCTCTGGGAACACCTCTTTCGGCGCGACAGCGAAGCCGCACTTCTCGAAGAAGCGCACCGCGCGCGTCAGGGCGAAGATTGTGCCGAACTCGCGTTGCCGCGCCTGCTCGACAAGCGCGGCAACCAGCTTTGCGCCGACCCCAGCGCCGCGCGCGCGCTCATCTACAGCGAGCGAGCGCAGCTCGACTAGCGTGGGAGTCGTCGGCAGCAGCGACCCGCATCCGACAACTGCGCCGGTTGCCTCATCCTCGGCGACGAGAAAGTTGCCCAAGTGGGCGCGGATATTCGCCTCGCTGCGCGGCAGCAGCCCGCCCCGACGGACGTTCTGCGCGATTAACGCAGCAATCGCAGGCACGTCGGCAGGCAGCGCGGGTCGGATGCGGATCGCCATCGCTACTGCAGGGTCAACCTTCCAGGTCGCTGAGCAATTCAGCCGATGGCTCGCTCGGCGTTGGCGGTGTAGGTGGAGCGGGTTTCTTGCGCCCTTCAAGCAAGCCGAACTCAGCCGCGCCTTCAAGGTTGAGCACGCCTGCTTCAGCGTAAACCGACAACTTCTCGCGGCTGTCGGCGATGTCCAAGTTGCGCATCGTGAGCTGACCGATGCGGTCAATCGGGCCGAACTCCGCCTTGCCGCTCTCCATGCTTAGTCGCTCTGGGTGGTAGGTCAGGTGCGGACCAGTTGTGTTCAAGATGGTGTAATCGTCGCCTCGGCGCAGCTCCAGTGTTACTGTGCCGGTGATCGCTTTACCTACCCAGCGTTGCAGGCTCTCGCGCAGCATCATCGCTTGGGGGTCGAACCAGCGCCCTTCGTAGAGCAAGCGCCCGAGTTTGCGCCCCATCGTGCGATAGTTATCAATTGTCGCCTCGTTATGGATCGCTGTCACCAGTCGCTCATATACGATGTGCAGCAGCGCCATGCCTGGCGCTTCATACACGCCGCGGCTCTTTGCCTCGATGATGCGGTTCTCGATCTGGTCACTCATCCCTAGCCCGTGCCGTCCGCCGATGCGATTGGCTTCGGTCATCAGCGCCACAGGGTCGTGGTATTCGCGCCCGTTGATCTCGACGGGGACTCCCTCGTAGAACGTCACCTGCACGACCTCTGGCTCGATGGGCACGCTTAAGTCCCAGAAGCGCACACCCATCATTGGGTTGACGATGTAAGCGCTGGTGTCGAGATACTCTAGGTGCTTTGCCTCGTGAGTGCAGCCGAGGATGTTGGCGTCGGTGGAGTAAGCGCGCTCAGCCGACATCTTGTACTTGAAGCCGCGCTGCTCTAGCCATTCGCTCATCTCCTTGCGCCCGCCCAACTCATTGACGAACTCAGGGTCGAGCCAGGGCTTGTAGATGCGCAGGTCGGGGTTGACCAACAGTCCGTAGCGGTAGAACCGCTCGATATCGTTGCCCTTGTAAGTGCTGCCGTCGCCCCAGATGTTGACGCCGTCCTCTTTCATGGCGTTGACCAACATCGTGCCGGTGACTGCGCGCCCAAGCGGGGTTGTGTTGAAATAGGTTTTGCCAGCCGTGCTGATGTGGAATGCGCCGCACTGGATGGCTGCAAAACCCTCCTGGACAAGCTGCCGTCGGCAGTCCACCAGCACAGCCTTCTCTGCGCCGTGTCGCAGGGCGCGAGCAGGAATTTCGTCGTAGTTTGGCTCGTCGGGTTGACCGAGATTGGCGGTGTAAGCGTAGGGAATACCGCCCTTCTCGCGCATCCAGGTCACTGCTGCGCTAGTGTCCAAGCCGCCGCTGAAGGCGATGCCGATCTTTTCACCTTTAGGCAAGGATTGAAGAATGCGTGACATGATGTCTTCACCTCTCAAGCGTTGTCATTCAACAAAGGTCGTGCCGTGGTCTTGCGCCAAGCCGTCGAGATTGGTGATGCGCACGCGCGGCACGCCGGCGTGCAGTGCTTCGAGCGCCGTGCGCACCTTTGGGATCATGCCGCCCGTGACGACGCCTGTGGCAATTAGCGTCTCTGCCTCAGCCGCTGTCAGGCGCGAGATTGGGATGCGATTTGCGTCGAGCACCCCGACGACGTTGGTGATGAACGTGAGCAGGTCGGCTTTCAACGCAGCAGCGACTGCGCCGGCAACATGGTCAGCGTTGACGTTGTAAACCTCGCCGTCCAATCCGAGTGACATCGGCGCAATTACAGGCGTCAACCCTTGCGCCAGCCAATTG
Organism: Thermoflexales bacterium; assembly: GCA_025054635.1. Classification (GTDB taxonomy): domain Bacteria; phylum Chloroflexota; class Anaerolineae; order J036; family Brachytrichaceae; genus DRWP01. Next base: position 1,765 of record JANWZM010000035.1, on the reverse strand, counting down.
GCGATCAGCGCAGCTCGAACCAAGCTGGGCTTGCCTACGTAAGCCAGCTCTGGAGCAATAGGCACAACCTGAACAAGCTCGCCATCAACACCGCTGACTCCGAGCGCATCCAGCCCGTGTGCGCGCAGCGCAGCAACCAGCCGCTTGTTCGCCAAACCGCTCAGCACCATCAGCGCGGCATCGCGGGTGCGCGCGTCGGTGACTCGTAAGCCGTCCACGAAGCGCGCGGGGATGTTCAGCGCGTCGAGCAGCTCGGTAAGCTCCTTGCCGCCGCCGTGAACAACGACAGGCCGTTCGCCACGGCGGCACACGGCGGCAACCGCGCTAGCGAATGCTGCTGCAAACCCGGGGATATCTAGCTCGTTGCCGCCGACCTTGATCACATGCACCTTGCGCGCTGTCACTGCAAGCCCTCCCGCTCATCAAGCCCAAACATCAGATTCATGTTCTGGATTGCCTGTCCGCTGGCGCCTTTCACCAGGTTGTCAATGCAGCACACGACCTGCATCCACGGTGCGACGTCAGCCACAGGATGGACGGAGATCACCGCTAGATTGGTGTGTGCAGCGTGAGCGATTGTGCTGATCTGCCCAAGCGGAAGCACGCGGACGAATGGCTCGCCTGCATAGCGTTCAACGTAGCGCGCGTGCCAATCCATCGTCGCCAGCTCTGGCTTCAGCCGAACGTAGATCAAGCTGAGTATGCCGCGCGAGATTGGCAGCAGATGAGGGCTGAAGATCACGCGCGCGCTGCGCCCGCTCACTGCGTTCAGCTCCTGCTCGATCTCTGGGATGTGCCGATGGACGTGACCGATGTTGTAGGGTGCAAGCGATTCGTTGACTTCAACGAAGTGAGTGCTCAGCGTGGGCTTGCGCCCAGCGCCGCTGACGCCGCTCTTGCTGTCCACAATCACGACGTCACCATCCAGCGCATCTGCCTCGAGCAAGGGCAACAAACCCAGTAACACACTGGTTGGATAGCAGCCAGGGTTCGCCACCAGTTGAGCTTGGGCAATCTGTGCGCGGTAGCGCTCGGGTAAGCCGTAAACAGCTATCTCAAGGAGATTTGGGAGCGGATGCGCGTGGGCATACCACTGAGCGTAGGTCTGTGCCTGGCGCAGGCGGAAGTCTGCGGACAAGTCAATCACACGCTTGCCCGCTCGCAGGGCGCGCTGGCACACCTCAGCGCTGATGCCATGGGGAAGGCAGGAGAAGACAACGTCAACCTTCTCCAGCGGCGCCTCGTCCAGAGCAACAAGAGTCAAGTCGTAGGAGCAAGGTAGGACGTCGCTCAAGCGCGTGCCAGGGTGGCTCTCGCTGTGCGCGAAGCCAATTCTGGCGCGCGGATGACGATGAAGCCAGCGCACCAGCTCCAGGCCGGTATATCCTGTCGCGCCGAAAATGCCAACGTGAACCAGGGTGTCTGTCATTGTCGCTCAACAGAAACGCCCCCAACACGCTTGTGTCGGGGGCGCAGATTGTCCGCGTTGTTTGCTTGGCGCAGCGCAAACGCACTCGCTCATCGGCAACCTACGCCGACGAGGAACGACGGGTACGCAGCGCTTTAAGCATCACTTGGATTATATCTGCATGCTATGAGGCGCGGGGCGCAACGTCGCCGTGCAGCCAGGGCTTACGCATCACATGAGGTGATAATCAGGGCATGAGCGACGAGACCCCTCTGGCTATCAAGCTGCTCGCCGAGCACGCTAAGCAAATCCAGGACTTCCGCCGCGACCTCGGCAAGCGCTACCCGTTGTGGTATG
>JANWZM010000164.1 GCA_025054635.1 Thermoflexales bacterium | reverse complement strand
CTTGCACAAGCTCTACGATGAGCTCGCAGAGGCGCTGGAGCACTACATTGACGACATCGCAGAGCGTGCGGTTCAACTCGGCGGCGAGGCTGCTGGGACGATGCGCATGGCAGCAGCACATTCGCAATTGCCAGAGTATCCCGCTGGCGCCTTTGGTGAGCTTGCCACCGTTCAAGCACTGGCTGAGCGCTATGCCCTTGCGGCAAAGCACACCCGCGCTGATATTGACGTCGCGACTGAAGCTGGCGACCAGACGACAGCAGACCTGCTTATTGAGGTAACACGCGGGCTGGACAAGCACCTCTGGTTTCTCGAGGCGCACCTGCGCTGAGATTGCCTTTACCAAACCGCAACCGCGCAGCCGCTCATGCGTAGTTGTCTGTAGCGCGCTGCGCGGTTTGCTTTTCAACGAGTGGCTGTTGATATTCGCTTAGGGCACACTGTGCACCAGGCAAGCTGTGAGTCACATGCTTCAATCGCTCACAGGTAGAGACTTTTCCCCGAGCACGGTCGCTAAAGGGGGTTAAACTTATAGCAGCTGCATGCTTGCTCGCGCTGGCATGCTATCTGCACGTGGCTAACTTAAGGAGGTGTGTCTTGAACGTCGCACGTGACCGTAAGGGGTTGTGGCGAGCAGGCATCGTCGAGCTGCTTGGTCTGCTTGCTTTTGTCGGCATCGTTGAACTGATTGCCAGTCAGCTACGCCCTGCGCTCGCCCCCGAGCTAACACTGACTCTGGGGATTGTGTTAGCTATCGTCCCTGCTGCGCTGTGGCTCGGGTTCTTCCATGCGCAAGACCGACTGGAGCCTGAGCCGAGGCACTTTGTCTTCGGTGTTGCTGTCCTTGGTGGCTTGCTTGCACTTGCTGTGGGTCAACCGCTCATCGAGGACTTCTTTCGCGCGCCCGACTGGATTGGGCGAGACCCGCTGACGCAGATCTTGGGCTCGATCCTAGTCGTGGGGTTCACGCAGGAATTCCTCAAGTATGCCGCCGTGCGCTACAGCGTCTATTTCAGTGGAGAGTTCGACGAGCGCGTTGACGGTGTGCTATACGGCACGGCGGCTGGGCTAGGGTATGCCACCGTGCTCAACGTGCGCCTGATCACCGATAGCGGCAGCATCGCACCAGAGGCGTTGGGCACGGCAGCGCTGGTGATCGCCGAAACAGCGCTGGTGCAAGCTGCACTCGGTGGACTGACAGGCTACTTCATCGCGCGTGCCAAGTTCGACAACGAGCCGATCTGGTGGATGCCGGCTGGGCTAACGCTCGCGGCTGTGATTAACGGTCTGTTCGCTTGGCTCTCTGACGTAGTCACCAGCACCTCACTGGTTCTCAGCACAGAAGGTGCAGGCCGCGCTGAATACGCTGGTTGGCCTGCGCTTGTCCTTGCCACAGTCGTAGCCGCGCTGCTGTTGGCTGCAACCTTCCTGCTGATGCGCCGAGCCAATCAACTGACTTTGGCAGGCGCAGACGCGGACAACCGCTGACCAAGAGGAGCACAAACAATGAGCACCGCACAAGCAACCTCACAACAGCCTCTTCCTGTTCGCCAAGTCAATTGGCGCGACCAGTGGTCCGCAGCCCTTGCGATTGTCGTCACGGTTGCTGCACTACTGGCAGGCTTGGCGTTGCGCGCCTCTGTCGAGTCGCGGGTCCGGACTTACAGCAACCCGTCTGGCTTGTCCTTCCAGTACCCCGACGGGTGGCAAATTGACGCACGCGAAGCGGATCTCGGGTTGATTCGCGTGCGCTACATGGCTGCTGCGGAATACCCTACCACGTTTGAGCTGCGCTGGATTGCAGTTGACCCTGCGATGGAGGACGTGGATGCACTTTCATTTGCTGCCAACCAGCTTGCCATCAACCGCGGGCGTGAACACCTTGCCTTCAAAGTGCTCGACGTCCAAAGTCGGCAAACCATCAAGGGGCTGCCTGCAAGCACGACGAGCTATGTCCTAGTTGAGGACAGCAGCGGGCTGATGCGGCAAAACTTGCCTGCTGTTGTGCTCGGCGAGGACATTGGCGTTCGCAAGGGCGAACGTGTCTACATCTTCAGTTGGCTCGCCTCGGAAGGAAATCGCGCGCAAACAGAAGCTGCCTTCCGAGCATTTGTGGAGTCTGCGAAATTGCCATGAACCTGTCTCTTTCGAACAAGCGCGTACTCGGGCTTGGGCTTGCTCTTCTGACCGCGCTGGTGCTTGCTGCACCGGCAGTACCCTTGCGCGCAGCATCACCCCAGCAGTCGGCTGCGCCACTGTCTAAGTCGTTTTGGCAGGGTGTGGTGCAGCTCGGCCCGATGGCAATCGTGAAGAACGCGCGCGGGCGTGAGGAGCTAAAGTACTTCGGCTGGGGCAGCGGCACAGTGCTCTCGCCCGACGGCGTCATCTTGACTAACCAGCATGTCACAGACTACACCGTGCTGAAGCAGGAGCTCGGGCAAGACCCCAACATCAAGCTATTGGAGGGGCTACTTGCCGTCTTCTTCACAGTCGAGCCTGACGAGCCTCCTGTGCCGATGTATATCGCGCAGGTCGTTGGTGTGAACGAAGCGCTTGACCTTGCTGTGCTGCGCATCGTTGCGGAGATTTCGGGCAAAGAGGTGAACCCACGAAGACTAGACCTGCCCTTTATTGCGCTGGGTGACTCGGACAAGGTCAACATCGAGGACGAGCTGCGTATCTACGGTTACCCCGGCATCGGTGGAAGCACGATCACTTTCACCAAGGGCAGCGTCAGTGGCTTCGACAGCGAGGGCAATATCCGCCGTGCCTGGATCAAGACCGACGCGACGATTGCTGGCGGCAACAGCGGTGGCGCTGCGCTCAACGTGGACGGCGAACTTGTCGGCGTGCCGACCCAAGCGGCGGTGACAACGGCGCGCGGGGCAGCCGACTGCCGCCGCGTTCAGGATACTAACGGCGACGGCCGCGTTGACGAGCGCGACACATGCATCCCAATCGGCGGATTTATCAATGCCCTGCGCCCAGTAAACTTGGCGCTGCCTCTCCTCGAAGAGGCGCTCGGGGAAGACGTAGGGGGTAGCGCGCCCTCAGAGCGCGGCGGCACGCAGCCAGAACGACGCGGACAGGAGGGCGGACGAAGAGCAAAGCGCAGCGGTGTGCGGATCGCCGGCGAAATCGTGGACGCAGTGACTGGGCGACCAATCCCCAACGCTATCTTCGTCACCCTCAAGCCTGGGGTCACCTGGAATGACTTCGACGGAAGTGAGGAGCAGATCTTGGACGTGGCGCGCACCGACCGCCGCGGGCGCTTCCAAACAGGCGTGGCACTCGAACGCGGTGAGATCTACAGCTTCGGCTGGACGGCTGATCGCTACGAGGCTGTCGTCGAAGACGATGTTGAGATTCCTGAGGACGCGCCAGATGTCATCGAGGTCAAGCTCGAATTGCGTCGCAAGCGCTAGTCAGCACAGTGCATGGTTGGGCTAGCCTGTCAGAAGGCGAGCCCAACCACGTAATCCCACCAATTGTTGCGCTTGCCAGTTGGGGTGAACCCCTCGACGTGAGGGAAGCGTTCGAACCACCACAGGTGGTGCAGGCGGATGTCGCCGTTGCCCCAATCCGCGCAGGTCATCCAGCGTTGTTCACCCATGAGGTTTGGATAGCTCAGCCAGTCGTCGGCACTGCTCAACACGGGCGCAGGGTTGCCCCAGTCGTAGTCCTGCCGACTATTCGGCGCAAAATGCACGTTTCCGCAGGCTGCCTGTCCAGGGTGTGTTTTCTCGTGGCGAATGAACGCCCACCACAAATTGCCCGCGAGATCTGGGGCGGTTGATGAAGTGCTGCGCCGCCCCAGCAAGCGCGCCAGCGCTGTGCGTAGCCGGTCAAGCAATCGGCGCGATGCCTGTTCAGGCGACGGCAGGTCGGAGAAGACATGCTCCAGGATGCTCTCGGCGCGATGTCCGAGATTTTCCAGCATTTCGCCGACGCCGCGCTCGAAGCTGAAGCCCATGACCACGAACCGCCGTGAAACGCCTTCAGTGCCAGGGATCACCGGCCCGTTGCACCAGATCGCGCCACGCCCGCCCATGCAGCTCTCGTAAAGCCCACCGTAGGGGAACGCCATCACCCAGAGCTCATCTACCACACCAGCCTCCAACTTGCGGACAAAGTCGCTGCGCTGGAGCAGTTCGGTGTAGTCGGCGGTATCTGGTTGGTGGAAGCCGCTCTGGGTGCGCCAAGCACGCAAGTAAGTTTCGTCCGTGTAGCGAAACCCATCCTGCTTTCGTGGGTAGTCATCGAGCTCAATGCGCTCGACGATTTGGTAGCGCACGTAGCCGTGGCTAGCACGGTACACGTCCTCGATATACCCTGCGCACAGCGCGTCGGGGTCGTTCCATCCCAAGTGCTGATGCAGCCGCACTCCCCCCGCTGTCTCGAGAACTGGGTTGTAGATCAACAGCAGGACGCGCGGCGTGAGCATGGGTGCGGATTAGGCGAGCTTGAAGCGGTTAGAACTGCTCCAGGAAGCGCAGGTCGTTCTGCCAGAAATAGCGGATGTCGTTGATACCGTACACGCGCATGGCTTGGCGCTCGGGCCCCATCCCAAAGGCGAATCCTGTCCATTCCTCGGGGTCGTAGCCACCGTTGCGCAGCACAGTTGGGTGCACCATCCCTGCTCCGGCGATCTCCAGCCAGCCTGTGCCCTTGGTCAACATGCGCGCGCGCTCGGTCTCTGTGCCCAAGTACACGTCCACTTCGACGCTCGGCTCCGTGAATGGGAAATAAGAGCCGCGGAAGCGAATTTGACCAGCGCTGCCGAACATGTGGTGAGCGAACTCGGCGAAGACGCCTTTCAAGTCCGCCATGGTGATGTTGCGCCCGATCACAAGCCCCTCGACTTGGTGAAACTGCGACTCGCTGCGCGCAGTCACCTGCTCGTAGCGATATACCATGCCGGGCAGAATGACGCGCAGCGGCTGCGGCCCATTTTTGCTGCGCTCGCGCATGACGCGGATCTGCCCGGGCGAGGTGTGCGTTCGCAGGATGACGCCAGGCGTGGTCGTGTAAAACGTGTCCCACATGTCCCGCGCAGGGTGATCTTCGGGCATGTTGAGCAGCGTGAAGTTCAGCTCGTCAGTCTCAACCTCAGGCGAGCGATACACCTCAAA
>JANWZM010000091.1 GCA_025054635.1 Thermoflexales bacterium | reverse complement strand
GCAGCGACTCACCCAAGTGAGCCAACCCTTCGCGCTCTACTTGGCGAGCAACAAGCCGCACAAGAACCTGCCGCGGTTGGTCGAAGCTTGGCGCATCGTCGTCGCAACGTTGGGGGATCGCGCCCCAAGGCTTGTCATTGCTGGACACTACGACCCGCGCTACCCCGAGGCGCAGCAGTTGGTGAGCGCGCTGGGGCTCGAGCACAAGGTTGTCTTTGTCGGTCTGGTAAGTGACGCTGAAGCGACGGCGCTGTATTCCACCTGTGCCCTGTTCGTCTTCCCCTCGCTTTACGAGGGCTTTGGACTGACGCCGTTGGAGGCGATGGCGTGCGGCGCTCCAGTGGCGTGCTCGAACACTTCCTCGCTGCCTGAGGTGGTTGGCGACGCTGCAGTGTTGTTCGACCCGCATCGCGCCGACGACATCGCGGCTGCGTGCCTGCGCATGCTCACCGACGAGACTTTGCAGGCGAATCTGCGCCAAGCGAGCTTGCGTCAAGCCGCGCGCTTCAGTTGGCGCGAGGCTGCGGCGCGGACGCTTGAGGTTTACCGCGCCATCGCCAGGTGAAGCCATGCGGGTTGTCCACATCTACAAAGACTACTTCCCTGTGCTCGGCGGCATCGAGAACCACATTCGGCTCGTCGCGGAGGCGCAAGCGCAGAGCGGGCATGAAGTCAGCGTGCTGGTGACGCAGCAGGCAGGGCTGCCTTTCAGCGATAAGCGCATCAACGGCGTGCGCGTTGTAAAAGTGCCGCGGCAGCTCAACATCCAGTCCGCGCCGATTAGCCTTGCTTTTCCACGCTGGGTGTGGCGGTTGACAGAGGGCGCGGATATTGCGCACCTGCACGCTCCCTACCCGGTCGGCGAGGTGTGCAATCTGTGGTTTGGTCGTGCGCGCCGAACAGTGGTCACCTGGCACAGCGACATTGTGCGGCAGCGCGCCCTGCTACGCCTGTATGCGCCGTTCCTGCGCCGAGTGATCGCCTGCGCCCACCTCATCCTACCGACGAGTGAAATCTACGCACGCACCTCACCCTGGCTAAATGTCTGCTTGCACAAGTGCCGTCCTGTGCCGCTTGGCGTGGACACAGAACGGTTCATACCCTCCGCGAGGCAAGCCGTGTGCGGCGAACTGACCCTGCTCAGCGTTGGTCGGCTGCGCTACTACAAAGGACTAGACGACTTGATCAGAGCGCTGACGGAGCTACCCAAAGCTCGCGCTTTGGTTGTAGGCACAGGGCCAATGGAATCAAGCTGGCGCAAACTGGCTCGGGAGCTTGGCGTCGAGGAGCGTGTAACCTTCGCCGGCGAGGTCAGCGATGAGGATCTGCCTCTGTGGTATCACAAGGCAGATATCTACGTGATTCCCGCTAACTCGCGCGCTGAGGCATTTGGAGTCGCCATCCTGGAGGCGATGGCGAGCGGGCTGCCAGTGATCTCAACCGAGGTCGGCTCAGCGACGTCGTGGATCAATCAACACGGCGAGACCGGCTTGGTCGTTCCCCCGCGCGACCCACACGCACTTGCTGAAGCCGTTCGCGCTCTCG
>JANWZM010000031.1 GCA_025054635.1 Thermoflexales bacterium | reverse complement strand
GGCGTGCCTAGGTCGGTGATGATGCGCGATTTCGCCCCGCGCCCGAACACGTCCAGCGTGTGCGCGCCCTCAATCTCGTCGCAGGCGCGCACGCAGCGCGTGCACAAGATGCAGCGGTTGTGGTCTAAGCCGAAGCGCTCGTGGGTTAGATCCATGCCTAGCGAGGGGAACATATAGTCGTAGCGCACGTGATCCATGCCCACGGCGATGGCGAGGTCTTGCAGCTCGCAATTCCCGTTGGCGACGCACACAGCGCAGACGTGATTCCGCTCGGCAAACAACATCTCGACGATCTGCCGCCGATAACGCCGCAGCCGCTCGGTGTCGGTCTGCACCACCATCCCCTCTTGCACGCGGGTGGTGCATGCAGGCAGCAGCCGATTCACACCAGCAATCTCGACTAGACATAGGCGACAGGCGCCGACGTCAGACAAGCCATCCAAATGACACAGGACAGGAATTGAGATGCCTGCCTCGCGCGCGGCTTGCAGGACGGTTTCGTCGTCGCGTGCGCTCACGTCCTGGTCGTTGATCTTCAGAGTCACCACTGACATCGTCTCACCTCACTCATCCGACATTCCCGTTGCGGCGCAGCTTTGCCTCATATTCATGGCGGAAGTAACGCAGCGTGCTGATCACTGGGTTCGGTGCAGACTGCCCCAAGCCACACAGGCTGGTGTGCTTGACTACGTCGCACAGCTCCTCGAGCAGTTTCAGGTCGCGCGGTGTGGCTTGCCCGGTCTGGAACTTGGTCAAGATGTGATGGATTTGTGCAGTGCCTGCCCGACAGGGGATGCACTTGCCGCACGACTCCTCCATGCAGAAGTCCATGAAGAAGCGCGCTACCTCGACCATATCGGTGGTGTCATCCATCACAATCATCCCGCCCGACCCCATGATTGAGCCGACCTTCGCCAACGACTCGAAGTCAACCGGCATGTCCAGGTATTCCTCGGGGATGCAACCGCCTGACGGACCGCCCGTCTGCACCGCCTTGAAGCGCCGCCCGCCAGGGATACCTCCGCCGATGTCGAAGACGATCTCGCGCAAGGTGATCCCCATCGGCACTTCGATCAAGCCGGTGTGCTTGACCTGCCCTGTGAGCGCGAAGACCTTGGTGCCTTTGCTTTTCTCCGTGCCGATGCTGGCGAACCAACTTGCGCCGCGGTTGATGATCGGCGGGATGTTTGCCAGCGTCTCGACGTTGTTGATCAGCGTCGGGCAGCCCCACAAGCCGTATTCGGCTGGGTAGGGTGGTCTTGGGCGCGGCAGCCCGCGTCCGCCTTCGACCGAGGCGATCAGCGCCGTCTCCTCGCCGCACACGAACGCGCCTGCGCCTAAGCGCAGATCAACGTTGAACGAGAAGGCACTGCCGAGAATGTTGTTGCCCAGCAAACCCGCTCGCTGCGCTTGGCGGATCGCTGTGCACAGCCGCTTCACTGCCAAGCCATACTCTGCGCGGACGTAGATGTAGCCCTGGTTCGCGCCGACAGCGTAGCCAGCGATCGCCATGCCCTCCAGAACGCGGTGGGGGTCGCCCTCCATCACACTGCGATCCATGAACGCGCCGGGGTCACCCTCGTCACCGTTGCAGATGACAAACTTGCGCGATTGCACATCGGGGGGTTGATAGGTGCGGTAGCGGTTCGGGTCTGCTTTGGCGACGGTTGCCCACTTCAGGCCCGTTGGGAAGCCCGCCCCGCCGCGCCCGCGCAGACCGCTGCGGGTGACCTCATCAATTACCTCTTGCGGCGTCATCTCGGTCAAGACGCGCAGCAAGGCTTGGTAGCCGCCGCGGGCGACGTAATCCTCAACACGTTCTGGGTCTACCTTGCCGCAATCCTCAAGCACAATCTTGAGTTGCCGAGTGAAGAACGGCTCGTCTGTCGAGAGGTAAAGCCGCTGGATTGGCTCCCTGCCCAGCGACTGGATCACCTCAGGCGCATCCTGAGGGGTGACGTGCGAATACAGGAACGAGTGCGGCGCGCAACCATTGCCGTCCTGGGTTGACACGATCTCAACCATCGGCCCGAGCGCGCACAGCCCACGGCAGCCGACGCACTTGACGAGGACTTTATCTTTCAGCCCTGCGCGCTGCGTCTCAGCTTGCAGGCTTTTGGCGACTGCCTCGCTGTTCATCGCATGGCAGCCTGTGCCTGTGCACACGTGAACGTGGTAGGCATACTTCGCCTGTGCGCCCTGCTCTTGGGCAGCCATTCGCGTCAGCTCTTCTTGGTTCATGCTGGCACCTCCTCACCCACCCTCGCGCGAACGCGGGCGAGCAGCTCTTCTGGCTGCAGCTTGCCTGCGACCTCTCCATCGAGCACGGCAACCGGCGCCAACGCACACGAGCCGACGCAGCGTGCAACCAGTAACGAGAGCTTCTTGTCTTCGGTCGTGCCGCCGACCTTGATGTGGTAGTGATCTTCGATTGCCTTGACGAGCTCAGGCGCGCCCTTGATGTAGCACGCCGTGCCCAGACAAATCACGCAGGCGTGCTCGCCTTGTGGTTTGAGCGTGAAGTAGTTGTAAAACGTCGCCACGCCGAGCACTCTGCTGTACGGCAAATGGAGCGACTTGGCGATGTAGCGCAGGGTGAAATCGTCCAAGTAGCCGAATGCTTCCTGTGCCGTATGCAGCGACTCGATCAGCGCATGTCCTTGATATCCGTAGCGCCGCATCGTCGCCTCCAGCAGCTTGTAGCGCTTGTCGCTCAATTGTGGAGGCGACGGGGCTTGTGCGTTCACCGGAGTAGCCATCGTCTTTACCCACACCTCAAAGAAATCTTGCTACCAGTTACTCTTTTGCGCAACCAAGGTCATCGGCGCAGCTTGCTCACTAACGCTGAGGGCTCGGGGCGCCACGACTGCAACACCTTCATGTAGTTTGCGCGCTCGAAGGCGTCTGGGTTGGCAACGGCGCGCTGGCTGAGGCTGCCGCGCATCTGCGCGACTGAGATGTATTCGTGCTGTTCCATCCATTCGCGTATCTCGCGCACCAGTTGGTTGATGCGACCAGCGCCGTGCAGCAGCAGCTCCGAGGTCAGCGTCACGATCGTCGCCCCAGCCATGATCCCCTTGAGCACATCATCGCGGGTGTGCACCCCTGTGCTCAGCGCCAACGCGCACTTCACCCGCCCGTACAGAATGGCGACCCAGCGCAGTGGCAGCCTCAGCTCATCCGAGTTGCTCAACACCAGATGGGGCACGACCTCCAGCGCCTCGATGTCTAGGTCTGGCTGGTAAAAGCGATTGAACAACACCAGCGCGTTTGCGCCAGCGTCGCACAGTCGGCGCGCCATGTTGCTCATCGCGCTGAAGAACGGCCCGATTTTGACTGCCACAGGGATGTGCACGTTGTGCTTGACCTGCGTCAGCACATCGAGGTAGCGCTGCTCGACTTGAGCGCTGGTGATGTTCGGGTCAGTGGCGATGTAGTAGATGTTCAGCTCCAACGCATCTGCGCCGGCTTGCTCGATCTTGGCGGCGTACTCGGTCCATCCGCCGCCGCTGACGCCGTTGAGGCTGGCGATGATCGGAATGGAGGTCTGCTCTTTTGCAGCGCAGATCAGCTCAAGGTACTCTTCCGGCCCGACGCTGTAGCGACCCAGGTCTGGAAAGTAGCTCAGTGCCTCGGCGAAGGTCTCTGTGCCGTAGCTCAGGTAATGGTCGAGGATGAGGCTTTCCTGCTCGATCTGCTCCTCGAACAGCGAGGCGAGGATAACCGCGGGTGCGCCAGCGTCTTCCAGGCGCTTGATGCGGTCAAGCCGATGGGTCAACGGACCTGCAGAGGGCACAATCGGATGTGCCAACTGCAAGCCCATGTAGTTCGTGCTCAGGTCAATGTCACTCATGCGAACAACCCTCACTAGTTCTTCAAGCCAGCCAGCGCTGCATACTGCCGCCAGCGTGCGTTGACGACTTCCTGAGCGATCTTCATCAGCGCCTCTGCCTCCTCGGGGTTGCTCTGCGCCAACATGCGGTAGCGCGTCTCGTTGTATGCGTAGTCGCGCAAAGGGATCTTCGGCGCGCTGCTGTCGAGTTGGAAGGGGTTCTTGCCCTCCTTTGCCAACACCGGGTTGTAGCGATACAGCGGCCAGTAGCCTGACTCGACGGCGAGCTTTTGCTGATTCATCCCTTTCGCCATGTCGATGCCATGCGCGATGCAGTGAGCGTAGGCGATGATCAGCGCTGGACCGTCGTAAGCTTCTGCTTCGCGGAAGGCTTTGATCGTTTGGGCGTCGTTCGCGCCCATGGCGACTTGGGCGACGTACACATTGCTGTAGGTGATCGCCATCAAGCCCAAGTCTTTCTTCGGCTGATGTTTGCCGCTGGCAGCGAACTTGGCGGCTGCCCCAAGTGGAGTCGCCTTCGAGGCTTGCCCGCCAGTGTTGGAATAAACCTCGGTGTCCAGGACAAGCAGCTTGATGTTGCGTCCACTGGCAAGCACGTGATCCAAACCGCCGTAGCCGATGTCGTATGCCCAGCCGTCACCACCGACGACCCACACGCTCTTGCGAACAAGCATGTCCGCCAGCGCTAGCAGTCGCTTTGCTTCGGGCTTGTCGAGCATTTGCAGCTTTGCTTTGAGCTCAGCTACCCGCGCACGCTGGGCTTGGATGCCTGCCTCGGTGCTTTGATCGGCATTCAGGATGGCGTCGCACAACGCCTCACCGATCTGCTCGCGCAGCGCAGTGACAAGTTCGCGCGCCTGCTCGTTCTGTTTGTCCAGAGTGAGGCGCATGCCGAAGCCGAACTCGGCGTTATCCTCGAATAGCGAGTTGCTCCAAGCAGGGCCGCGCCCCTCGCGGTTGAACGACCATGGAGTCGTCGGCAAGTTGCCGCCGTAGATGCTGGAGCACCCTGTCGCGTTTGCGACATAGATGCGGTCGCCGAACAGGCGAGTCAACAAACTCAGGTAAGGCGTTTCGCCGCATCCTGCGCACGCGCCGCTGAACTCGAACAGCGGCTCGAGCAGTTGCACGTTCTTGACGTTGTTAAACACTAGGTGATTCACGCGCGGATATTCGGGCAACTGCTTGAAGAACGCCCAGTTCTCAGCCTCTTGCTCGCGCAGCGGGAGCTGCGGCTCCATGTTGATTGCGCGACGCCCCGCTTGGGTCTTGTCCTTCGCTGGACACGCCTCGACGCACAGCGCACAGCCCGTGCAGTCCTCGACCGACACCTGCAAGGTGTATTTCAGCCCAGCCAGCTCCTTCCAGCGCGCCTCGGCGCTCTTGAAGCCTTGTGGCGCGTGGGCTAGCGCGCTCGGCTCGTAGACTTTCGCGCGGATCACCGCGTGCGGGCAGACGAAGACGCATTTGCCGCACTGGATGCAGATGTTCGGATCCCACACGGGCACCTCGAGGGCGATGTTGCGCCGCTCCCATTGGGTGGTGCCGCTGGGGTATGTGCCGTCCACGGGCAACGCGCTCACTGGCAGCAGATCGCCTTTCCCAGCGATCATCGTGGCGCTGACCTTCTGCACGAACTCGGGTGCCTCAGGCGGCACAACTGGCGGTAGCGGGCTGCCCGTGATCGGCGCGTCGGCAGGGATAGGCACTTCGTAGAGATGCGACAGCGTCGCATCCACTGCCTCGAAGTTCTTGCGCACCACTGCCTCGCCGCGCTTGCCATAGGTCTTGCGGATCGCCTCTTTGATCTTGGCGATTGCCTCCTCACGGGGCAAGACGCCGCTGATGGCGAAGAAGCAGGTCTGCATGATCGTGTTGATGCGGTTGCCCATCTCCGCCTCAGCCGCGACCTTGTAGGCGTCGATCACATAGAGCTTGAGCTTTTTGGCAAGGATTTGTTCTTGTGCTGGGCGCGGCAGGTGATCCCATACGGACTCTGGTCCGTAGGGGCTGTTCAGCAGGATTGTTGCGCCCTCTTCGGCTTGCGCAAGCACATCGTAGCGCTCCAGGAAACCGAATTGATGGATGCCGATGAAGTTCGCCTTGCTGATGAGATACGGTCTTCGGATTGGCTCAGGACCAAAGCGTAGATGCGAGACGGTGCGCGCGCCGGACTTCTTCGAGTCGTACACGAAGTAGCCTTGGGCGTAGTTGTCGGTCTCTTCGCCGATGATCTTGATCGAGTTTTTGTTCGCGCCAACGGTGCCATCCGCGCCCAGACCCCAAAACACCGCGCGCACGGTGTTCTTCGGCTCAATGTCGAACGCCGGGTCGTAGTCTAGGCTCGTGAAGGTCACATCGTCGTAAATGCCGACAGTGAAGTGGTTCTTCGGGCGTGGCTTGCCTAGCTCGTCGAACACTGCCTTGACCATGGCTGGGGTGAACTCTTTCGACGACAGCCCGTAGCGCCCGCCGATCACTCGCGGCAGCGCGCCTTCCCATTGCTCAGCAAGCGCGCTGACGACATCGAGGTAGAGCGGCTCACCTGCGCTGCCTGGCTCTTTGCAGCGGTCGAGCACCGCGATGCTGCGCACACTCTTCGGCAAGGCTTGAACCAGGTGCTCGGCTGAGAATGGTCGGTACAGCCGCACCTTGATCGCGCCGACCCTCTCGCCATGTGCGTTCAGCCAGTTCACGGTCTCCTCGATGGTATCGCAGCTTGACCCCATCGAGACGATCACGCGCTCGGCGTCAGGCGCGCCAACGTATTCGAACAATCCGTACTTCCGTCCAGTTAGCTCAGCGAAGCGGATCATGACGTTCTGCACGATCGCTGGCGTGGCTAGGTAGAACGGGTTGACCGTCTCACGGGCTTGGAAATACACGTCGGGGTTCTGCGCCGTGCCGCGGATGAAGGGACGGTCTGGCGAAAGCGCGCGGCTTCGGTGTGCCCAGACTAGCTCTTCGCGGATCATCGTGCGCATGTCGTCCTCTGACAGGCGCTCGATCTTCTGAATCTCGTGCGAGGTGCGGAAGCCATCAAACACGTGCAAGAAGGGGACGCGCGCCTCGAGCGTGCTCGCTAGCGCGATTAGCGCAAAGTCCATCACTTCCTGGACAGAGCTGGCGAACAGCATCGCCCAGCCAGTTGAGCGCGCTGCCATCACGTCGCTGTGGTCACCGAAGATGCTCAACCCTTGAGCAGCAATCGATCGCGCGGCGATGTGGAACACAGTGCTGGTCAATTCGCCGGCGATCTTGAACATGTTCGGGATCATCAAGAGCAGCCCTTGCGACGAGGTGAAGGTCGTCGCCAGCGAGCCACTTTGCAACGCGCCATGGATCGCCCCAGCCGCGCCGCCTTCCGACTGCATCTCCTGCACCAACGGCACAGTCCCCCAGATGTTCTTCACCCCTTGTGCGCTCCACTGGTCGCAAAACTCCGCCATCGGGGAGGAGGGAGTGATCGGGTAGATCGCGATGATTTCGCTTGTTTTGTAGGCAACGTAAGCCGCAGCCTCGTTGCCTTCAATCGTCACCAATTCCCGAGGCATGAACTTTTTTTACAACTGTCATGCCTTCGGGATGCCATTCGTCAGAACAGTCAGGGGCTAGCCGAGCGGTCAGGCGGTCGCTCAGCAGTGGATAAACCGTCCACAGCCCTCATGCTCATTCGAGAGGTGGGAGCGGTAGGCGAACTGCACCATCAGGAGGCTGATTCGGCACGCGCACCGTGACGTTGGCAACCTCCGGCCAGGTGTAGTTGCCAAGCCGCACGTGTAATGACGGCTGGGCGGGCGCAGGCAAGGTCACGCGATGCGACTGGTAGATCCAGTCTCCCGCGCGCCAGGCGAACGGGTGGACGCCCTGACCGTCGAATTGAGCGATCTTGTTCTCGCCTTCGACGATGTGGACAAACCAGTGATAGTCCGCGCCTTCCGGGGGTGTCTGCAGCACGCGCAGCAGGCTCTCCACGCGCACATGCTGAACGTCCTCGAGCATGATGCGGTAGCGCTCGAGTTGGACGCCGTTGTCCCACCGTGCAGGTGGTGAGGTGGCATACTGGCTCAGCTCAGGTGGCTCGGTCACGCGCAGGTAGGCGTAGTATGTGTCGCGTCCTGGTTGCGTCTCAAAACGCGCAACGTGAACGCGGCGCTCGCCAAAGAAACTGACAACGCGCGCCAGCATGCCCTCAGCGCCTGGCGCGAACAGGTAGTGCGCCCCCTCAGGTCGAAACACGAAGCCGTCTCCACTCGCGCTCATGAAGCGGTAGGGCACGTCTGCGAGCACAGCGCGCAGGATCGCCGCCTGCTCGTTCCACGGTGTGGGGAAATCCGGGATGACAGCGATAAGCTCAGCCTCGAGCGTGTTGCTGCGCAGGGTATCCAGCGCAGCATTCCGAGCCGCTAGAACAGCATGGGCGGGTTGACCGTAGCCGTTCGTCGTCGCGTGTGTCCTCACAAAGTCGGCAAAGCGCAGCGTTACGGTGATGTGCCCGAAGGCAGTGCCGCCTACAAGCGCGAGCGCAAGCGCTGTGCCGAGCCGATGGGCGACGTGCCCTAAGCGCCGTATTCGAGCGAGTCCATCGTCAAGTGCAATCGCCATCACAAGAAACGGCGCAGGGAGTAATACGGGCAGATACTGCAGCATCACTGGGCGGCTAGAGAGGGTTTGTAGCGCGACTGGCGAAGCAAGCCACAGCATCAACAGCGCTTGCTCGAAAGGCGCACCGCGCCCTCGGAGCACAACCCCTAGCACCCAAGCGCAACTGAGGGCAAACCACGCCACCTGCAGTGCATCCACGCCAGGCGCCCAAGCGGGCAAATCGCGCATCCAGTCTCCGAAAGCCTGCCCAGTCAGGCTGCTCAAGCCCAATCCGCCGCTTAACCAAGCGGCGAACTCAGCAGCAGCGAGGCTAAAGCGTGTCCCTGCGCTGCTCGCAGCGGTGTAGGCGCGCAAGCTCTCGAAGCCGCGCGCTGCGTCGTGCAGCACGAAGCCGACTACTACTAGCGCAATCGGCACGGCGCCAAGTGCAGCCCACCTTGGGTCGAATGACTTGCGCCCAACCCATAGCGCCACTAGAGCTGCGGGCAAAACATACGCGCCGCCTAGGTGCGTCCCCGCCACGAGCGCAAGCCCTAGCCCAGCCAATGCCCAGCCGCGCGGGTTCTTGCGCACGGCGACCTCGAGTAGCCCGACGAGCAGCACAAGCGAGAACAGCGGCTGCGGCACAGGCCACAAATTGCGCGCGAACTGGATTGCCCACGGCGCAACTGCATAGAGCAACGCTGCAATTAGCCCAACTTGGGTGTTAAAGTAGCGCGCGCCGACCCAGCCACACATTCCTACCGCGAGGACATCGAGCAACACGCGATAAGCGACCACTGCCTCAAAGTTGCGCGTGAACAAGTAGGGGATCGCCATCACGTAGAGGTAAACCGCTGGATGCGCGCCGACCGAGCCATGCGGTTGTGCTCCCCACAAGTACCCGCGCACGATGTCCATCGCATACTGGAGCGGGTAGGCTTGGTCGAATTGCAGGCTGATCCATTCCAACCGATGCAACCGCAACGCCCCAGCGAGCAGCACGACCAGCCCCAGTGCAAAGCCGAACCGCACTGTTCGCCATTCGCTATGCGTCATTCGCACGCTGTCTGCCATTCGCCAACCCCGACTCACTACTTCCCCCCGTACAGCGCGTGATACATCGCGTAATTTGCGCTGACCATCCGAATGTATAGCCGAGTCTCGTCGAAGGTGACGTTCAAGAAGAACAGGTCAGGGTCACCCGCGCTGACCTGCCGCCAGCGGCGGCTATTGCTTGGCCCACCGTTGTAGGCAGCCAAGGCAGCATACAGGTCGCCGCCGAAGAAAGTACGCTGCTTTGCCAAGTAGTATGTGCCGAAGCGAACGCTGACATACGGCTTTTGTAGGTCAGCCGTGTCGTAGTTGGGCGGCCAGTTCAGCTCACTGTGAATCTCTCGCCCTGTGAGCGGGATGACCTGCATCAGCCCGCTGGCGGCAGCCGAAGAAATCGCAAACGGCTCAAACAGACTCTCCTGCCGAATCAAGGCGAAGACCAGCATCGGGTCAAGCGCATATTCTGCTGAATGGCGCAGCACGAGGTCTGCGTAGTAGGTTGGGTAGATCAGGCGCGCGATGAAGCGCGGCAGTTCCAGCGGCGAGCGCACTTGGATCAGGCGCATCACTGTGTCCGCTGCAGCAATGGACGAGCGATACAAGCCGAGGTCACGGAAGTAGAGGGCAAGCTGATACTGCGCGAGCACATCGCGGCTGTAGGCGAGGCGCAATCCTTCAAGCTCCAGCCGCGCTTCGTTGAACAACCCAAGCCGCCACAACGCCTTGCCGCGCGCCAAGCGGGGGTCAGCCGCTAGGTCTGCGCGTAGCTCGCCCAAGCTTTGCCCTTCTGGCAGCCCAAGCCGACCGCGCAGCCAGCGCTCGGCTTCTTGTTGCTCAATGGGGTCAAATGCGGGCAGGGTGTTGACAAAGGGCAGTGAGAGAGGCGCACGTGTAGGGTCGCTGAGCAGCTCAGCCGCTCGCGCGGCTTCATATGTGCCCGGTGCGCGAGCGCGCAGGTCCTCCAGCGTTGCTGTTGCGCTTGGGATTGCGCCGGCAGCGATCTGCGTCTTGCCTAGCCACAATTGGGCAAGCAATGACTGCGGTTGGTCACTGTGCTCGCGAATGAGCTGCTGGGCAAGCGCAGCAACCTCGTCAAAACGCCCTGTGCGGTAGCTCCAGGCCGCCGCGCGCAGGAGCGCCTCTGCCCCGAGCTCGCTGCGGGTCGCCTGACCAATCGCGCGGTAGGCGCGGATTGCTTCATCAAGCAAGCCAGCGCCGCGCGCCAGCGTCTGGGCTGCGTCCAGCGCAGCTTGCAGCGCGCGTTCGTCCGCGTTGAGCTGAGAGAGCATCTCGTTCAGGCTTTCGCGCGCTGCAGCTAAGTTGCCCTGGCTGACGAACAGCTTGACTTTCTCGGCGTGGGCGATGATGACATCTGTGCTGCCGCGTGGGTTGCTGAGGATGGTCTGGTTCAGATTCCTCAGCGCGTCCGCAGGGCTGCCGAGCTTGAGGTGGTTCAACGCAGCCCAGTAGCGCACCTCGTTTGCGCGCTCAGGGTACAGCACAATCGCGCGCCGAAAAGCCTCGCGCGCGGGGACGTGCAAACCGTTGTAGTAACCGATGATGCCGCGTTGCAGCTCGTCCACGGGCTGCCCAGCATCGAGCAGGGCTTGCAGCGCACTGAGCGCCTGCGCAGCGCGCGGATGCTGGGCGATGATCTCGCGCATCTGCGCGAACGCTGCCTCAGTCTGCCCGGCTGCGCGCAACGCCTGCGCCAACTCCCAACGGATGCGCGCACGGTAGGCGGCGATCTGCGCGCGCGAAAGGATCGTCTCGTACTGCTCAATTGCGCTGGCAAAGTTGCCGCTGAGCTGGAACGCCAGCGCGAGCTTCTCGCGCCGAGCGAACTCCTCGGGAATGCTCGGCGCGCCCTCAATGCTGTTGCGCAGGTAGGGGATTGCTTCAGCAGGGCGACCGCCGTTGAGCAACACCTCGCCGATCCACAAGCTCAGCCATGGTGCGATCACAGGATCAAGCTGCAGCGCCTGTGAGTATGCTTCTGTCGCGGCAGTGACATCGCCCAACGCTGCCATCGCCCGCCCGCGCAGGACGAGCGCACCAACGCGCTTGTCCTGAGTCCATTCCTCGCTGCCGCGCAAGGCGTTCAGCGCCTCCGTCGGCATGCCGTCGCGCAAAGACCATTGAGCCAAGTCCAAACGCGCTTCTTGCGCCTCGGTGCTGCGTTCGGGCAGGAACGCAAGCGCCTGTTGTGCCAGCACCCGCGCGTGGTCATAGTCGCCGATAAACGCAGCCTGACGGGCAGCGTTCAGGAGCGCAATTGGGTCGGGGGTCGGCGTTGGTGTGGGCTGCGGCGTCGGGGTCGGCAACGGCGTTGGGCTGGGGATGAGCGTTGGTGTAGGCGACGGTTCTTGCGAGCATGCGGCTATCAGCAACAGCAGCACAGCAAGCACGCGGGCAGAGCCAGACATGCGTCCAAAGTGTAATGGAAAGCGCTTTAGCTTGTGCGGCAAGCAGGTTGGCTGCCAGAGATGTCTTGCTATGCGTTGCTCTGGCTTTTCCCTGGTGCGATGTGTAAGCTCCGCGAAGCTACACTCTTGCAGTGGTTTCTAGCCGCCTGCGGTATGATTCGCGGCGCTGCCAAACACCGAGCTTCACCTGCTGAGGGAACCACACTCTAAGCTCAGTGCACACGCTCGTCCTCACTGAGCACAATTGGACGCGAAGAAAGACTGCTTATGCGCTACAAGACACACACCTGCGGCGAGCTTAACCTTGCCCATGTCGGTCACACCGTCACCCTTGCTGGCTGGGTTCATCGGCGGCGTGACCACGGCGGCGTGATCTTCATTGACCTGCGCGACCGCTTCGGCATCACTCAGATTGTCATCAACCCTGCGTACACGACAGAGGACACGTTCAGGCTTGGCGAGTCGCTGCGCAACGAGTATGTCATTCAAGTTGTTGGTCAGGTGTGCAAGCGCCCAGAGGGCATGGAGAACCCAAAGCTCGCCACAGGCGAGATCGAGGTCATCGTCTCCAAACTCGAGGTGCTCAACCCTTCCAAGACGCCGCCCTTCGTGTTAAACGATGATTCAATCGAGCAAGATGAGTCTGTGCGCTTGCGCTATCGCTACCTTGACCTGCGCCGTGAGCGCATGGCGCGCAACTTGCTGATCCGCCACCGCTTTGTCAAGTTCATCCGCGATTACTTGGACGCGCGCGGCTTCTTGGAAGTTGAGACGCCGATCCTATTTAAGAGCACGCCCGAGGGTGCGCGCGAATACCTTGTGCCGAGCCGCGTCCACCCCGGGTGCTTCTACGCGCTGCCGCAAAGCCCGCAGCAGCTCAAACAACTGCTGATGGTTGCCGGCGTCGAGCGCTACTTCCAGATCGCTCGCTGCTTCCGCGACGAAGATCAGCGCGCCGACCGCCAACCCGAGTTCACTCAGCTCGACCTGGAAATGAGCTTCGTGGATCGGGACGATGTGTTGGAGGTGGTCGAAGGGCTGCTCACAGAGTTCACCGAGCGATTCGCTGACCTGCATGGCAAGCGGTTGATGTTCAAGCCGTTCCTGCGCCTGTCTTTCGAGGAGGTCATGGAGCGCTTCGGGCGCGACAAGCCTGACCTGCGCTACGGCATGGAGTTGTTCGACGTTAGCGAGGCGATGCGCGGCACGTCGTTTGTGCCCTTCCAGGCGCAGCACGTCAAAGGGCTAGTCGCTACGGGATGTGCGCATTTCACGCGCAAGCAGACTGACGAGCTGACCGAATTTGCCAAAAAGAACGGCGCGCGCGGGTTGATCGTGCTCTGGCATGATGAGGACGGCTATCGCAACAGCGGCGCTGGCGCGAAACTGAGCGACGCCGAGAAGCAAGCCATCATGACCATCAGTGGCTCCAAGCCGGGCGATCTCGTGCTGCTGGCTGCCGACGACGACCGCATGGCGCTCAATGAGGCACTGGGTGAGCTGCGCCATGAACTTGGGTTGCGCCTAAAGTTGGGTGATCCAGATGCAATGGCGTTCTTGTGGGTGCTGGACTTCCCAATGTTCAGCTACGACAAGGCGGAACAGCGCTGGGTTGCCAACCATCACTTGTTCACCGCGCCGCAGGACGAAGACCTGCCCTTGCTGGAGACTGACCCTGGTCGGGTGAAGGGCAAGCAGTACGACTTAGTGTGCAATGGCTATGAAGTTGCCGGCGGCTCGATCCGAATCCACCGCCGCGACGTACAGGAGCGAGTGATGCGCCTGCTCGGGCTGAGCCTGGAAGAGGCTTACAAGAAATTCGGGCACATGCTCGAGGCGTTTGAGTACGGCGCGCCGCCACATGGCGGCATCGCGCCAGGCGTTGACCGCCTGACCATGCTCTACGCGGGTGCGCCGAACCTGCGTGAAGTGATCGCTTTCCCCAAGAATCAACAAGCTGCCGATACCATGCTCGGCATTCCCTCATCGGTTAGCGAAAAGCAACTTAGGGAACTGCACATCAAGCTCGACCTCGAGTCGTAGCGCAATCAGCTCCGTGACCCGGCAGACGGTTGAGAAGTACCAAGTCCTCGTCTACCTCTCGGCGATCGCGCTGGGGTTGCTTATTGGCAACCTCCTGCCGCGCCAAGTCGAGGTGCTCAAGGCGTTTCTCTGGCCGACGTTGGGAGTGCTGCTCTACGTGACTTTCGCCCAGGTGCCACTTGCCCATGTGCGCGAGGCGTTCATTGAAGGGCGCTTCGTCGCAGCCGCGATCCTGGGCAACTTCGTGATTGTGCCCAGCGTGATCGGCGTCCTTGCTCAGCTTCTCCCCGCTGACCCGGCGATTCGGCTCGGCGTGTTGCTTGTGCTGCTTGTGCCCTGCACGGACTGGTTCATCACCTTCACGCATCTGGGCGGCGGCGACACAAAGAACGCGATTGCATTCGCGCCAGTGAGCCTGCTGTTGCAGATGCTTCTGCTCCCTGTATATCTGTGGCTCTTTCTTGACGAAGCCGTCCTAGTCTCGATTGCACGTCAGGAGATGCTCACTGCGCTTGTTGGGCTAATTCTGCTGCCGCTGTTCCTAGCCTACCTCACTGAGAGGTGGAGCGAGCGAGCGCCGGAGCGGGCTGCCGCTGTGCAAAGGCTAGGGGGATTGGCTGTGCCGCTGCTATCGGTAGTGGTCTTCATTATCGCTGCGACGCAGGTGAAGTTGGTCACTGCCTCGCTGGACGTGCTGAGCGGGCTGCTGGTCGTGTTTGGGAGCTACTTGCTCGTCGCAGCGACACTGGCGCGTGTGCTAGCAAGCCTCTTCAAGCTTCCGACGCGCCAAGGGCGAGTGTTGGCGTTCAGCTTCGGCACACGCAACTCGTTCGTGGTGCTGCCTTTAGCATTAGCGCTTCCAGTGTCTTTCGAGCTTGCGGTCGTCGCTGTGGTGTTCCAGTCGCTGGTCGAGCTGATCGGCATGGCTGGCTTCCTGTGGCTTGTGCCGAGGAAACTTTTCCCGCACTCCGCTGCGGCTTGAATCGCACCTAGGCAAGGCAGGGCATTCAGTTTGCTCTCACACCTTTGCAGCCGATGCCGTACCATGCAACCTCGTGTTGTTAGACCTTGAGCTACACTGCCACACACACTACTCCCCCGATAGCCTCGTCAAGCTGCCTGATTTGATCGAGCATGCGCGCAAGATTGGTCTGCACCGCGTCGCCATCACCGATCACAGCGAGATCGAGGGCGCGCTGCGCGCCTACGAAATGGCGCCTGATCTGATCATCGTTGGTGAAGAGGCGATGACTCAACAGGGCGAGCTGCTCTGTCTCTTCATCCAGGAGCGCATCCCGCCTGACTTGCCTTTGGAAGAAGCCATTGAGCGCGTGCATGCTCAGGGCGGTATCTGCGGTCCTTCGCACCCGCTTGACCCGCGTCGCTGTGGGATCGGGCTGGACAACTTGATCCGATATGCGCCGCTGTTCGACTTCATCGAAGTGTTCAACGCTCGCCTGCGCGACGCGGAGAAGAACGCTGAGGCTGCCCGCGTCGCCCTGGAGGCAGGCGTGCCGGGGATTTGCACGAGCGATGCACATACGCTGGCGGAGTTGGGCATCAGCCGCACGCGCATCCGCCCGTATGACTCGCCGCAGGACTTTGTTGCGGCGCTGCGGGAGGCTGAGCTTGTCCCGCAGTACAGCTCACTCATGGCAAGTGTTAGCTCACGGCTCGCTGCCTTCGCGCGCGAGCTAGGCTTCGTGCGGGCAGCGCCGTAGAATCGCGCGGCGATGGCTTCGTTCGCCCCGCGACATCCGCTCATCGTTGATGCGCACTGCGACTGGGCATACAACGCGCTGTATTACGGGCGCGACTATCACCGCAGCGTCCACGCCACGCGCCGCCTTGAGCGCGGCAGCGAGACGGAAAAGCACAATGGGCGCTGCGCAGTGGGTTTGCCTGAGCTGATCCGCGGCCGCGTCGGGGTAGTGTTCGGCACGGTCTTCGTCGAGCCTGCCCGTCGTCGCCTTGATGCCAACGTGCCTGCCTACCGCGATGAACGCGAGGCGCACCGCCTCGGGATGGCGCATCTTGACTTCTACCACCGCCTCGCAGACGAAGATCCGCGCGTTGCCCTGATCGCGACCAAACGCGCGCTCGAAGCGCACGTGAACGCCTGGATGCAGCCCGGCGATCCAGCGCGGCATCGCCAAGTTGGGATTGTGGTGCTGATGGAGGGTGCAGAGCCGATCCTCGAGCCAAAGGAGCTGGAGCGGTGGTACGAACGCGGCGTGCGCATTGTCGGGTTAGCTTGGGACGCCACCCGGTACGCCGGCGGCACTTGGAACGGCGGACGGCTGACTAAGCTCGGTCGGGCACTGCTCGAAGTGATGGCTGAGTTCAACGTCATCCTTGACGTGAGCCATCTCAGCCACGAGGCGTTGTTTGAGGC
>JANWZM010000258.1 GCA_025054635.1 Thermoflexales bacterium | reverse complement strand
CCGTCGCGGATTGCCCACTCGACTGTGTTCATGTCGTAGCCCAGCGCGCGCACCAGCTTGAGCGAGTCGCTCACGATGCGGTCATGTAGGTCTGCGGGCAGGTCATGTCGAGAGTAACGCCGGCTGATCGGGTCGTATTTTGCAACCAGCACTTCCTCTTGACCGATACACATGCAGCGCACATAGTTATCCCACTTGATGTATTCCTGCAGCACCATGGTGAGCAGACCGCTTTCGTTGTAGCGCGCGAACAATTCGTCTATCGAATGGACAACATGGACGTTCTTCCACCCACCGCCGTGGGCGTCTTTCAGCACAACCGGGAAGCCGCCCAAATACTCCACGTGCTCCATCCAGGGCACGGGATAGACCAGGTTGCGCAGGCTCTCGCTGTGCACGATGCCCGGCACGTAGTCCTTGTTGGGAAGCACAACCGTCTTCGGGCTATGGACGCCGAGGCGGTCGGCGAGCGAGGCTTCAAAGAACTTGTCGTCGGCAGACCACATGAACGGGTTGTTGACGACGTAGGTGCCCTGGAGCACGGCGTTCTTCAAGTAACTGCGGTAGTAAGGCACTTCGTGCGAGATGCGATCAACGAGAACAGCGTATTCACACGGCTCGTTCATGCGCGTCCCGCCTAGGCGGGCAAACTCGGCAACCACGCCTGCGTTGCGCTCGTTGACCTCCTCGATGAAGGCAGGCGGCCAAGACCACTCACGACCCACAATCACGCCAATTTTCAGCATGGTGATTCCTCTTCCTCTGCAAGGTTTGTCGCATCAAGGCTGTGCAAATGAGAACAACCCTGGATTAATCGTGCCCAGCAATGTAGTGATGGAGCATCCGCTGCCAGAAGGGCCAGTCATGCGACCAGCCGTCCCATAGCCGTAGGGCATTGCCAACACCCTTGCTCCACAGTATGCCTGAAAGCCGCTCAGACTCGCTGCGCAGGCTATCGTCCTTGCCAACGGCGAGGATGATGTCCATCCGCTGCAGTGCTTGCAACCGTGCAGGGTCGTGCTCGTGCTGCAAGAAGTCCATCGGGTTGTTGAAGTAAACGTTGTCGTCGCTGTAGCCACCAGTGAAACGCTTGATATCGTAAATCCCGCTCAACCCGATCACGCGCCCGACGAGATGCGGGAACTTGAAGGCAAAGCAGGCTGCATGGTAGGCGCCGAAGCTTGCGCCGATCACGATCAGGAAGGGGTTGCTGTTCATCGCCCGGCTGAGCGGCAGCACCTCGTCGCGAATGTAGTTCATGTACTGCGTCTGCCGCCAACCTCGATGACCAGGGTGAGCGGCGTAGTTATACCAGCTCTCGCTGTCCACGCTGTCCACACAAAACACTTGCAGCCAGCCTTGGCTGATGTGATAGCCCAAGCCAGCCGGACCGAACATGCCGCGGTCTTCCCACTCGTAAAACCGCCCGCGCGAGGTGGGGAAGATCAGCACACGCGCCCCGTGGTGACCGAAGACAAGCAGCTCCATGTCGCGCCCAAGCGAGGGGCTCCACCAACGATGGTATTCGCGCCGCATTGCGCTCTCAGGGGCGTCGCTTGCGCGGCTCAGGGACAGGCACAGTCGGGCGCAATGCTTGGGCTTGGGCAACCGCTGCACCAGCATGGATCACCCCAGCCCCCTGCCGCTCAGGCGGCACACCTTCGAGCGGCTCAGCGGTCTGCATCAAGATCTGCTTGACCTCGGCGGGGGTCAGCTCGGGGTTTGCCTCCAGCATTTGCGCCACGACGGACGAGACGATCGCTGCTGCAAACGATGTCCCATCCACATGCTGATAGTGAGGGTGGATGAACTTCTCATCGTTGATCCGCTGGCGAACTGCGCGACGTATCTCTGGGATTGGCTTGCTCATGGTCTCGACGCTGATGCGTTGATGGGCTTCGCGGGTCTGCAAAATCTGTCGCAGCTCCTCGTCCGAGGCGCGCTCGAGTCGCCATAGGAACTGCGCTTCGCGGTGCGTGCGTGTGTTAGGGAGCATCGGCGCGGCAATCCAGGCGGCAGGGGCGATCAGCTCTGGCTTAGGCACACCGCGCGCGCCACGCCCGTAGTTCGAGCGGTACATCCGCCACTGACTGCGGTCAAGCGTGTTCCGGTCGTCCAGCCCACCGACTGTAATTGCAGAGGGCGCGCTAGCGGGCGGGATCACTTTGTGCGCAGCGCTGTTGCCGATTGCGCACACGACGACAAGCCCAGCCTCGACAAGGGCTTCCACAAGTCGGTCGAGCGCGGTCATCTTGCCAGTCGAGGGCACGTCGCCGCCGACGGAGACGTTGACCACACGGATGTCGAACCGCGACGCGTTGTCCAGCACCCAGCGCAATGCGCGGGCAATATCTGCCTCGGTGATGTGATGTGTGCCGACGCGTCCTGTTTTGACCAACACCATTTGTGCGTCTGGCGCCAAGCTGGTGTAACGGTAGAAAGACATGAAGCCGTTGCCTGCGCACACACCAGCAACCATCGTGCCATGCCAGCTTGTCGCATGCGGCACGCGGAAGCGCAGTCCCTCGTGGGGCGGCTCGCGCCGCGCGTCTACATGGTAGCGCACGCGGTTCGTCGGCTGGGTCAGGTCAGGGTGCGGATAAAAGCCAGAATCCACAATTGCGATTGTCACCCCACGCCCCGTGAAGTCAGAGGACGCCCGTACTCGCAGCGGGGTTGGGATAACCTGCTCAACGTCCTCAAGGTTGTGGACGAAGGGCAGTTGCATTACAGCGTGCGCCAAGGGACTGCTCCAGCGCTTAGCGAGAGGGGACGGCTGCCGCTGGGCGCGCAGCGCGGCGCTGTCTGCGCCACTCCTGAAATGCAGTGGCGATCCAGTGCGCTGTGATGCGAAGTTGGACGATCCACGGCGCGGGCGCGATGTGCTTTGACAGATAGCTGTCGAAAGTTAGGCGGCGAACATCAGGGTCGTCGCACATGTGAGCGAAGATCTCGCGCTGTAGGTCGCTGTTGTACGAGATGCGCTGCAACAAAGCCAAGAACCAGTAAGTTGGGCGGTATGCACGCCACCAGCGGGCATCGTAGTCACGGCGCAGATTCGCCTGCGTCGGCGCGTCCAAGTGCTTTGCGATGGCTCGCGCTGCCATCTCGCCGCTGCGCATTGCCCAGTAAATCCCTTCGCCAGAGGTCTGCTGCACCAGCCCAGCCGCGTCGCCGATCAGTGCTACACGGTCGTAGGACAGGTGCCGGCGCGGATGCATCGGCAGATGATGTGCCTCGAACTTCAGGCTTACCCCGTCGCCGAGCAGGTGGCGCAGCTTGTGTTTGAGGTTGCTCAGCAGTTGGCGCGCGTGCTGGGTGCGCCCTGCGCCAGCGCCAATGCCGGCGGCAACGTGGTCGTACTTGGGGAACACCCAAGCATACAAGTCCGGCGAGACGTCGTCGCCGAGGTAGAGCGCGGCGCGCTCTGCCCAGTAGTCCATCAGGCGATTGGGCAGGTGAATCCGCTCTTGGTAGGCGACTGCCATCGGTAGGCGCGGCAAGCCCAGCGATCGGGCGACGGTCGAGTAAGCGCCGTCTGCGCCGATCACGGCGTCGGCGTGCAAGGTATGGGTCTTCTGGCGGCGGTCTTCGTATACCGCGCGCACGCCTCGCTCCGTCACCTCGATGCGCTCCAGCTTGCCCTCAATCAGCTCAGCGCCTTTGGACACGGCGCGGTCGCGCAGATAGCGGTCGAACTTCTCGCGGCGCACCATTGCGATGTAGTCGGTCTCAGGGTTCGGCTTGCTGCTGGCGACAGGGAATTCCGTGTAGTGGTGGGGCGAGCACACGACGGCGATGGTGACCTTGCGGTCAATCAGGTCTTGAGGCAAGTTCCAATCGGTAAACGCCCGCGGCGGCACTGCACCCCCACATGGCTTGACGTAGTTCAAGTCGCGCTCCAGCAGGATGGTCTCAACCCCTAAATCGCGCAAGGTGTCCGCAGCGATGCTGCCACCGACCGACGAGCCAACAACTAGGACGCTCGGCATCTCCGTTTCAACCTTTGGGCGTAGTGTATCAAGCCTTAATTCTGTCTAAGCCGAGCGATTTTGCAAGCGGCGCAGCGTGTTTGGCTGCTCCCCAGCGTCGGGCGTGCACAGGGCGCAGGCGTCAGCGTTCGCTGGTTGTGCGAAGAGCGCCTTGCAGGTGTTGTTGACTGGATAGGTCGTCACGAGCAGCTCGCTGATCTTGCCGCGCTGGGTGCCTTTGGAGTTGATCGCGCGGCTTGCCATAACGATGTGCACGTAGAAATGTGGAGCAGCGAAGAGCTTCCGTGCCGCCTCGCAGTCCGAGTTCGAGAGCATCACAAAGACCCCGCGTGCGCTGAGCGCTGAGCACACGTCGCGCAGCAGCTTATGCTCCCTCAGCCCAAACCCCTCAGCGTAATACTCGGTGAAGTTCGCTGTCGCTGAGAGCGGGAGGTAGGGCGGGTCGAAGTAGACCCAGTCCCCCTCGTGCGCTTCGTCGAGCACACTAGTAAAGTGCGTCCAGCGCAGCGTCACCCCTTGCAGCGCGCAAGAGACGGCGCGCAGGTTTTCTGCGTCGAAGTAGCGCGGTGACTTATATCGCCCGAAGGGCACGTTGAATTTGCCCTGCGCATTGACGCGGTACAAACCGTTGTAGCCTGTCTTGTTCAGGTAGATCATCCGCGCAGCGCGCTCGGGCAGGCTCAGTGCCCAAGGGTCACGCTCGCGCAGCGCGTAGTAGAACGCCCTGTCATATGGGTAGTCGCGGAGCAGCGCGATCACGTCCTCGACGTAATCTCGGATCGCGATGTAGGTGTCAATCAGCTCGCGGTTCAAGTCGGAGAGCACAGCATGGCGGATCAGCCCAGCGCGGAAGAGGGCAAAGAACAGAGCGCCGCTGCCCAGAAACGGCTCGAAATAAGTGTTGAACAGC
>JANWZM010000238.1 GCA_025054635.1 Thermoflexales bacterium | reverse complement strand
GCCCCAGCCTCGCCCAGTGTGCTGGGCGACCCGCGCCAGCAGCACATCGCGCGCTGGCGTGCGGATGGCTTTGCCCGCGCGCTCGGCAAGCATCAACCCAACTGCCGTCTCCCAACGCCCAGCCAGCGCCAGCAAAGGCACCGCAAGCATGTTCACGGCGTAACCAATGAACGTCACCCCCCAGTAGGCGCGGGTGCGGTCGCTGACCAGACCGCTCACCAGGCGCAAGGCATACCCGACCAGCTCACCGCCTCCCGCAGCAAGACCGACGACCAGGCTGCTGGCGCCAAGCGTTGCCAGAAACGGCCCGTAAACGCTGCGCGCGCCCTCGTAGGTGGTGTCTGCCAACAAGCTAACGACACCGAACAGCAGGATCAGTCGAAGTGCGAGGGTGCGGTTCACGATGTGCCTTAAGTCGGCATCAGCAAGCGGGCAGCGCGCGAGGATTGCGGTTGCAGCACGATTTCGGTTGGGCAGACCGTTGATGCTGAGGCAAGCACGAAGCGCACAGCTTCGGCGACATCCTCGGGTTGGATAGCCTCTTCAGGCTTCAGCCAATCAGCGAGCAAGCCTGTGTTCGTCCAGCCGGGGTAGATGGTGCACACTTTGACACCCGCGTCGCGGACATCCTCGAACACACTGCCGCCGAACCCGGTCAGCGCGTGTTTGGTCGCGGCGTAGCCAGCATTGGTCGGCGCGGTGAACTTGCCGCCGAGCGAAGAGATGAAGATCACCCCGCCGCGCCGTCCGTTGCGCGTTCCTGCCAGGATATGCGGCAGCGCCAAGCGCGTTGCGTGCATTGCTGCGCGCAGGTTGACGTTGACCATGCGGTCCCACACTTCGAGGTCGGCGTCAACTGCAGAGGCGAACTGGTGAACGCCGGCGTTGTTGATCAACACGTTCAGCCCGCCGAACGCCTCGACGCAGGCATCAACAGCCGCAGCGATCATGTTGCACTCAGCGAGGTCTACAGTGAGCGGCAGGACATGCACACCGAACGAGGTGCACGCGGCTTGGGTTTCGCGTAGCGCGTCTGTGTGTCGAGCGAGCAGCGCGAGGTTGCAGCCTGCCTGTGCCAACATCAGCGCCACGGCGCGCCCGATGCCTCGGCTCGCGCCCGTGACGAGTGCGGCGTGGTTCTCAAGAAAGCGAGTCACAGACCCAGGGGCAATCTCAATTCGCGCCAGGGCTCAGTCTCGGCGCGCCGAGGGGCGCCTCGGCAGAGGCTAACGCGGAGCAGCTCTTGTTTAGCCACCGACCCCTAGCTGACTTGGGCAGACGGCGCGGCAGGTCGCGTGGGTTCGACGGGCACGAAGGCGCTGCTCTCCACAGGCGCGGCTACCGCTGTGTTGATCGCCTCCGCCCACTTCTGCGGGTTGGGCATTTGGAAGCCGGTTAAGTCGCCAATCTTGCGCTGGATGATCAGAAATGGTCCGCCGACTCGTCCGTTGAAGCGCCGAGCGATGAAAGCGCGCTCGATGTCGCGGAGGGGGATAACGATTTCGCGTTTGGGCGAGACCTGGGCGAAGTGAATGGCTGTGCCGCTCATGACTAGAGTTCCATTGCCGCCAACACCGAACATGCGCGGCTCGTTGAGGAAGTTGACTTGCACCGGCCCAAGCCGAAACTCCACACCGCGCTCGCGCCAGCTCTTCACTGCTTCGGCGCGGCGCTGTCGCACAGCCATCGTCACTGACGACACAGCATAGGTCAACATCAGCGTACTGATCACCAGGCTACCCGCGCAAATCAAGATCGGGTAGATGATCGGGTCCATCCGAGCGCTTGGATCCATGCTTTAATTGTGCGACGGAATGCGCAAAGGCGCAACAGCTCACTGGCTTGCTGGTGCTTGCAGACGACCTGTGCGAGCGGCTAGGGCGCACGCGCTGCAAATCCGCTGCCTATGGCAAGGGCTTCTGCTTCCTCACAAATGAGGCACGATTTGCAGGTTGACGTATAATACAAGAGATGATACAAGCTCGTTATTGGCGTCGTTTTGATCTTTGGTTGCTCGCCGCTGTTTTGGTGTTGACCTTCGGCGGGGTTGCCATGATCTCGAGCGCGACGCGCGGTGACCCTGTGATTGAAGACGCCTGGCTCGACCAGATGATCACCGCGCTGGCAGGGCTGGCGCTGCTGCTGCTGGTCAGCGCGTTGGACTACACCCTGCTGAAGAGTTTCTCAGCGCCGATCTATCTCGCGCTGGTCGCCATGCTGGTGCTGGTGTTGTTCCTCGGCAAGGTGCAGTATGGCGCGCGGCGCTGGTTTGACCTGGGGGTATTCGACCTGCAGCCGGGCGAGCTGGCGAAGTTCGGCTTGGCGATTGTGCTGGCGCAGTTCATCGCCTATCGGCAGGGGCGCAGACCCTACTTGGAGACAATCGCGCTGTCGTTGCTGTTGATCGCGCCGTGCATTGTGCTGATCCTCCTTCAGCCGAATTTGAGCACAGCGCTGATCATCGTCTTTCTCTGGCTGGTCATCATCTTCGTCGGTGGGCTAGAGCGGCAGCACGCGCTGATCATGGCGCTGTTCGGGGGCGCAATCATCTTCCTGGTTGTCCAACTGCAGTTGCCTTTGCTGCAGGAGTATCAGCTTGACCGCATTCGGCTGTTGTTGGGTTTTGAGCGCGAGCCGGGTGAAGCCTATCAGAGCGAGCAAGCACTGATTGCGCTGGGCAATGGCGGACTATGGGGGCAGGGCTACGGACGGGGGCCGCAAACGCAACTTCGCTTCTTCCCAGTGCGGCACACCGACTTCATCTTCTCAGTAATTGGAGAGGAGCTCGGGTTTGTTGGCGCGACGATCTTCGTTGTCCTGCTTGCCTTCGTCATCCTACGCGCGCTGCGCGCGGCGATTCTCGCCCGCGACTTGTTTGGTCGGCTGCTTTGCGTCGGCATCGCCAGCGTGATCTTCCTGCAGACCTACATCAATCTGGGCATGCAGGTCGGCCTCATGCCTGTCACGGGGATTGTGCTGCCTTTTGTCAGCTACGGGCGCAGCAGTTTGATCTCGATGATGATTGCGATTGGCTTGATCGAGAGCGTAGCGATGCGTTACAAGAAGCTGGAGTTCTAACGTTCAGAGGCAGTTTGCGCAAGTGCCTGCAGCAGGGCAGGCACTTGCGCGGAGGCTCAATAGGCTTACGGAAGCTGCTCAGCCGTGACCTTGCAGTTCCTCCCGCCAGCGATTGATCGCCCGGGGCGGATAAAGTTTGTGTTCGGCGACCATCCGCTGATTTCGCGGCTGACTGTGCCGCGCGGTGAAATCAGCACTGTGTGCGGCACACCATCAACGCGATACAGATCTGCGATGCTGTCCTCGGCGTCCAGGATGACTGGGAAGGTCATGCCGTACGCCTCCGCGAAGGCGCGCACCTGCTCCTCTTCGCCGTCGAAGACGTTGACCCCCAGGAAGATGACCCCCTGCTTACGCAGTTGCTTGTGCGCCTCAACGATCGCAGGCGTCTGCTTTTGGCAGTACGGGCACCAACTGGCGAAAAAGTAGAGCACGACGCCACAACCTTTCAAGTTGCTGAGTTGAATCGGGCGCCCCTGCTTGTCAACCGCTTGAAAGTCTGGCGCCGCGCGCTGAGCCTGTGCAGGCTGAGCAACAACGGCAAGAACAGTGCTGGTTAACAGCGCGAACAGTAACGACTTGGCTTTGGTTGTGACTGACATCCGAAAAACCTCCATCAGCAGGACTAGCTTGGTCAACCCTGCGCGGGTTTGACGCCTTAAGTATGCACTCAGGTGGCAAAACGTGCATGACCGCAGGCGGAGAAGCCTCTCTGCAGGGCGGTTCAGAACAAGCGCACGCTCGAAAGTGCGCGCGCTGGGAGCACAGCCGCACCTGAACACGCGATTGCAGGCGCAGCGCTGCTCCCCGCGAGCGAATCAAAGCGCGCTCGCTCGGAACACAAGCGCCCGCTGCGCTTGCTGCGCCTCGTCCACCAGCTCGAATCCGTGGCGGATGATGCTGGGCGGATCAATGTGGAAGTAGCGATACAGGTCGGCGCGATAGCCCGACTGCCCAAACTTGGTCACCCCTAAGGCGCGCGTCTTTTGACCGAAGACGCTGCCGACCCAGGCGAGCGCATGCGGTGCCGCGTCGTGAACCGCCAAGATCGGCGCTTGGCGCGTCGTCGGTGGCAACAAGCGCGCGAGCACGTGGGTCTCGTCGCCGCGTTCCTGTGCTGCGTGCCAACTATCGTATGCCCGCCGCGGGCTGATCAGGTTGATCACGTTGACTGCAACTCCCTCGCGCTCAAGGTAGTCCGCGGCCTGGAGCACCTCTGGCACCATCACGCCGCAGGTGACTAGATGCAGGGCATACGGGGTGTGCCCAAACTCGGGCGAGCGGTGCAGCACGTAGCCGCCAGCCAGCGCTTGTTGACGCAGCGCCTCTTTGCCCTCGCGACGCAAGACTGGCTCGAGCAACGCTTGGTCAATCGGCTTCGTGGACAGCCGCAAGTAGGACGAGCGACCCTGCGCCCGGTCTAGACACTGGCGCAGCGCCTCGCACAACGCCCACTCGACCTCGATGGCAAAGGTCGGCTCGTAGTAGTCCAGCTCGGGCAGCTCGATCCCTAGCGATGGGGTGACTGAGGACTGGTGAGCGCCGCCCTCTGGCGCAAGCGTGACGCCGCTTGGCGTGGCGACCACGATGAACTTCGCGCCAGAGTACAACCCGTAAATGATGGCGTCCAACCCACGACAGACGAACGGGTCGTAAACGGTGCCGATCGGCAGCAAGAGCTGCCCCATAAGCTCATGGGCTAGACCCATCTGCCCAAGCAGCGAGAACAGATTCATCTCGGCGATGCCCAGCTCGATGTGCTGACCGCTGCGCCCGAGCTGCCAATTCAGGATGCGAGCCCGATTCGCCTCGTAGTCGCTGACCTCGCGCAAGGTGAACGTGCCTACGCGGTTGATCCAACCGCCAAGATTGGTTGAGATCGAGACATCAGCCGAGCTGGTGACGATCCGCTGGCCCACTTTGGGCAAGTCCGCCAGGCGCACCATCGCGCGTCCAAACGCTTCCTGCGTTGAGACGACAGGAGCTTGAGTGGCGTCCAGCGCGTCAGGCACGTCGCGGGGCGAAATCGGGAGGGGTAGGGTAGGGCGGACGAGCTGAAGCTGCCGGGCGCGCTCAGCGCACCAGCGACCCTCAGGCGAGTCCGGCGGAAAGGCGTCCCACTGCGTCTCCTCGGTCAAGCCAAAGGCGGCGCGCAACTCAGCGATGCGCTCGTTGCTCAAGAGCGCGGCGTGGTTGAATGGGTCGCCGTAGATCGGCAAGCCGTAGCCCTTGATGGTGTAGGCGAAGATCACCGTTGGGCGGTCGGTTGTGCGCTCTGCTTCGCATAGGCGGTCAATCAGCAAGGCGAGGTCATGCCCGCCCAGGTTTGCAAGTAACCCAGGCAGCGCCGCATCAGGGACATCGGCGATGCACGTGAGGATATCAGACCCGTTTGGGCGTTGGGCGAGCGCTGCGCGGACTGTGGCGCCGTCACAGCGAATGAGGTGCTGATACTCCTCGTTGGTCATGTCGTCTATGCACTGGCGCAGCGCCTCACCGCCAGGGCGAGCAAACGCGCGCTGCAACTCGTGCCCGTACTTCGCTTCGAGCACCTGCCATTCGCAGTCCGCAAACAGCCGCTTCAGTTTCGCCGCGCGCACGCCGGGGGTGATGCGGTCGAGGCTTTGGCGGTTGAGGTCAATCACCCAGATTAGGTTGGGCAGGCGTTGCAGCTCTTCTTCGATGAGCGCCTCCCAGATGTTGCCCTCGTCCAGCTCAGCGTCGCCGCTGATCGCGATGAAGCGCTCCGCGGTTGTCGCGCCGAAGTGCGCCTTGGCGTAGTGCTGCACGAGCGCGGCAAACGTCGGCGCGACCGGACCGAGTCCCATCGAGCCGCCGGAGAAGTCAACCCCGACCGGGTCTTTCGTCCGCGAGGGATAGGACTGCAAACCACCGAATTGGCGCAGCATCATCAGCTTCTCGCGGGGAAGCAGCCCCATCAGGTAAAGCGCGGCATGAAACGCCGGCGAAGCGTGGGGCTTGACAAGCACGCGGTCGGTTGCCTTGAGGAAATAGAAATACAGCGCCGTGAGGACGCTGACTGCAGAGGCTGAGCTGGCTTGATGCCCGCCGACCTTGGTCTTGTCAGGGTTTGGGCGGACGTTGTTGGCGTGATGGATCATCAAGGTCGAGAGCCACAGGATGCGCTGCTCAATGCGCTTCAAGACGGGCAGCAGGTTTTCAACAGACTCAGGGGTCACGGCTGGTCTCCTCCTCTCGGGTGTGGGGCAAGCAAATCGCGCATCTTGTCGGACGCTTGCTGCAAGTGTGCAGCGAGCAAGGCGGTTGCGCGCTCGGCGTCGCCTTGTTGACAGGCGTGCAGAATGGCACGATGTTGTTGCTGTGCCTCAGCGTGGTAGTTGACGCTGCTGAGATAGGCGACGACGTAGCGCTGAACGTTGACGTGGAGTGACTGGATCGTGTCGAGCAGGCGCGGCAGTTTGCAGGGCGCGTAGAGCAAGCGGTGAAACTCCCAGTTCAGCTCACTCCATCGCAGTGGATCCTGCTCGTCGTCCATGATGGTGATCAGCCCTTCGAGGCGAACGAAGTCAGCGCGCGCCAGTCGGGGCAGCGCGCGCTGCAGCGCAAGCGTCTCCAGCGCGATCCGCATGGCGTAGATTTCCTCGACCTCGTCGGCGGATAGGCTGGCGACGACCGCGCCGCGATTTGGGGAGAACGACACTAGCCCTTCAGCGCGCAATTGAAACAGCGCCTCCCGAGCGGGGATCTTGCTGACGCCGAAGCGTGCGGCAAGCTCGTCTTGGGGAAGGGGTTGCCCACTCTTGAGCGCGCCGCGGACGATCTCCCGCCGAAGCTCAGCAGCAATCCATTCGGCTGTGTGGGCGCGCGCTGGGGTGTCGCTCATTGTGCCAATTATACGGATATACAAGCAGTGTAGAAGTAGCGGAACGACACCATGGGTACCCAGCGGGCTTGTCGCACTGCCCTCACCCCCCAACCCCTCCCCCTCAGGGCTACCCATTACCCACAACGCTGCACAGAAGCGCGTCCAACCTGTCCGGCGTCCGTGTTTGAAACATAAGCGGCGAGAAGCCTGCAAAGCACAGGGGAGTGACACTGCAGAGGCGCGCTGCGCGCACCTGCGTTCTGGCGGGACGGGGCGCACGCAATGCGGGCGCGCGCAATGCGCCCCTACGCGCCTGTTTGACCCGAGCTGCTGTGAGGGCGCGCCGCGCGCGCCCAGTGTGTACTCCTTGCTTCCCTCCCAGGGGGTTGCCTGAGATGCGGGTGATGAAAAGCCCTCAGGGCGAGGGGCGCAGGGGTAGGGCGCGAGCATCCAGGGCATTGCCTCTACGCTCGAGACTTCATTTCAACGTTTGTTTAGCCACTCCCCCAGCCTCTCGAAGCGCATGTTGCTTTGCAGCGAATCGTAATAGCCGCTGTGTCACCCGTCGCTTTTATGGTCTGGCACGAGCTTGACAAAGCTACAGAACAAGCAAGATCAACAGGTTTCCCGTATGACACAGACCAAAAGCTGGCTGAGTGTCGCCGGCAGCTGCAGCGTCGGAACATGCATGAGGTGCTGGGCAAGCTGCTCAAGACCCGCGAACGGGTCATCGGGTTTGAGCAGGATAGCAACGGGCGAATCGAGCTGCTGTTCGCAGGAACAAGAGGATGACTGGGTAGGCATGTTGAATGCCTCTTACGCCGCGGACAAGAAACCGCTGACGGAGCTTCCGTCGCGAGACACGGCAAACTGCGCATAGTTCGTGCCGACGAGGTTGACCTCGTGGACGAGCACAGCGGCAAAGGGAAGGGGCTGTTGCTTCTAATGTATCCGTTCTAGTTCCCGACTGCTGGGCAAGCGCTAACCCGCATAACTCCGTTATGCGGGTTTTTTGTCGCACAGGCGAGCAGCCGTGGAGGGGCTGCCTGCACGCCTTGAGCTGCGAGCGCTTTATCTCGTCGCGCTTAGTGCGCTTGCGGCGCGGTGAGCCCTGGCTGAGCCAACGCAGGTAGCCCGAAGATGCCTCGCTTGCGCGTGACGGCAGCAGGGGAGCTAGCGTGTCTCGTCCTCCAGGTTCAACCAGCGCCGCTCCTGCTCCGACAGCCTGACGTTGAGCGCTGGCAGGGTTGTGCGCAGCTCCTTGAGCGTGCGAGGACCGACGAGGGCAAACGTCGGGAAGGGCTGGTGCAGCACCCAGGCGAGGGCGATGTTCGTCGCGGAGACGCCTCGCTGCCGCGCAAGCGCTCTTGCGCGCTGCAATCGCTCGAAGTTGTCCGCGCTGTACCAGCAGCGCGCGCGCTCTGAATCTGCCATGAACGTCGGGCTGGTGTCGTCGAGGAAAAAGCCGCGCGCTTGGCTAGACCAGGCGAACAGCGGGGTCTGCGTGCGGGTGAACCACTGGCGCGCTTCAGGTGTCGAAGCGCTCAGGCAGCCTTCCCACGGCGGCTCGACCATCCGCGCCAAGCTGAATTGGTTGCTCAGCACGGACATTCCTTGCAGCCCATGGCGCGCGGCATATTCGTTGGCTGCCTCGAAGCGCTCGATGCTCCAATTTGAGCCACCGAAGATGCGGATGCGCCCGCCAGCGACATGCTGGTTGAGCACGTCTACAAACTCGCCAACCGGCACTTCGGGGTTGTCGCGGTGCAAGCAGTAGATGTCCACATAGTCCGTGCCCATCCGCTCGAGGCTGATCCAGAGCTGTTTGTCCAGGTCTTCAGGGGTGCAGAAAGGGGTGTGCGCCCCCTTGCCTAGGATCACCACCTGCTCGCGCACGCCGCGATTGCGCAGCCAATGACCCAGGATGACCTCCGCCTGCCCCTCCATATAGACGTAGGCGGTGTCAAACGTGTTGCCGCCTGCCTCAAAGAAAGCGTCGAACATGGCGGAGGCATAGCTGATTGTGGTTTGGTGATCCGCGCCGAGCACCAAGCGTGAGACGGGCTTCGCTAGCCCCGGCAGAGGCTGCGTTGGGATGGGGGCGTCGTCGCGGCGACGCAGCGGGCGACGAGCAAACGTCAGCTTCATCTCGGGCGCCTCAGGCTGCTCCTGGTCGTACGTCAAGCCGACGGCAGCCCGCCAAGCGTCCAGCGCGCGCATGTTGCCCAAAGTGTCCTCCCAAGACATCGCAGCGGACTGGCGCTGGGGCAGGCTCGCTGCGACGGTATCTGCTTCAATCGCGTAAAGCCACTCGTCAGTGCGCACCTCGATGACCTGGCGGGGTTCGCCATAGCGCTCGAGCACAATCACGCTGACCCCACCGCGCCGTGAGGGTGTCCACGGGTCAGTGACCAGCAAGCTCCCTTCGCTGCCGAAGACCTGCACGACGTTGCGCTGCTCGAGCGCGACGCCGGCAGCAACCTGGGCGATGATCCCGTTGGGGAAGGTGAGCGTCGCAGCGGCATACTCGTCAACACCAGTCACAGGGTTGAGCTTGGCGCTGCCAAGCACCTGAAGCGGCTCAGCAAAGCCCTCTGATCTGCCCAAGGCGACGCCGGCGATCAGGCGCGCCATGCTGATGGGGTAGCCGCCAACGTCGAGGATGCCCCCGCCGCCCAGCGCATTCGAGAACAGACGGTGGTTCGGGTCAAACGGCGCTTTGAAGCTGAAGGCGGCGTGGATCAGCCCAACCTGACCGATGGCACCCTGGCGGATCAGCTCGACCAACCACGCTGTCTGCGGGTGGCAGCGGTACATGTACGCCTCCATCAGAAACACGTCGTTGGCGACCGCCGCTTCAACTGCAGCCATTGCCTGCGGGTAGTTGAGCGTCAGTGGCTTCTCGCACAAGATATGCTTGCCAGCCTCAGCCGCCTTGATGATCCACTCAATGTGGGCGGGGTGCGGCGTAGCGATGTACACCACTTCGACGCTCGCATCCGCCAGCAGCGCCTCGTAGCTACCGTAGCTGCGCGAGGCGCCGAACTGTGCAGCGAACGCCTCAGCGCGCGCGCCATCCCGACTGGCAACCGCGTGTAGCACGCCCGTTTTGGCGTGTGCCAGCGCTTCGGCGAAGGCGCGGGCGATGCTTCCTGTGGAGAGGATCCCCCAGCGAAGTTTGGTGAGCATAGGTGCGATCGTAACTGCCTCCCAAGTTGCAAAACAGGCGCGCTGCAGCATACTTCGCACTAGCCTCGTCGCGGAAAGGTGAATCTATGAACGCATACGATGCACTGGTTGACCAGCTCGCTGCAAAAGGCGTTGACGTCGAAGCTGTAAAGGCAAAGCTCAAGGCACAACACATCGAGCTGCCCTCGTGGGGCTTCGCAAACACGGGCACGCGCTTCAAGACGTACGCTTGGCCCGGCGCGGCGCGCACGCTATACGAGAAGCTGGCTGACGCTGGGATGGTGCACAAGCTCACGGGGATCTGCCCCACCGTGGCGATCCACATCCCCTGGGATCGCGTGGCGAACTGGGAGGAAGCTTGTGCTGTGGCAGCGCAACACGGCGTGCGCATCGGCGCAGTGAACACCAACACCTTCCAAGCCGACCGCTACAAGTGGGGCAGCATCACCAACGCAGACCCCGCGATTCGCCGCGTTGCGTTCGAGCATCACTTGGAGTGCATCGAGATCGCGAAGAAGGTTGGCTCGAAGGTGCTCAGCCTGTGGTACGGCGACGGCACAAATTACCCCGGGCAGGAGTCGTTCGTCGCCCGCCGCCACCGCATGATCGAGTTCCTCAGCGACGTACACGCTGCGCTCCCCGATGACATGCGCATGTTAGTCGAGTACAAGTTCTACGAGCCAGCCTTCTACCATACCGACCTCGCCGACTGGGGACAGGCATACGCGATTTGCGTGAAGCTCGGACCGAAAGCGCAAGTGCTGGTTGACCTTGGGCATCACCCCCACGGCACGAACATCGAACACATCGTCGCTACTTTGCTTGACGAAGGCAAGCTAGGCGGCTTCCACTTCAACAACCGCAAATACGGCGACGATGACCTGATCGTGGGCAGCATCAACCCACTGGAGCTGTTCCTGATCTTTCACGAGCTTGTCTCCGCTGGCGAAGCCGCCCGAGAGGTTGCCTACATGATTGACCAGTGCCACTATCTGGAGCCGAAGATCGAAGCGATGGTGCAGAGCGTGATCAACATCCAGATTGCCTACGCCAAAGCGCTGATCGTGAATCGCGCCGAGCTTGCTGCGCGGCAGGCAGAGCACGACCTGCTTGGAGCGAACCGCGTGCTGATGGACGCCTTCGAGACCGACGTGCGCCCCTTGCTTGCCCGCGTCCGCGAGGAGATGGGGCTGCACCCCGACCCGATCGCAGCGCTGCACCAAAGCGGTTACGAGCGCCAGATCGCCGAAGCTCGAGGCGCCAGCACAGGGGGTGGCGGCTTCCCCGAAGGGGAGTGATAGAGAGCCCCAAGAGGGACTCGCAAATGGCATGGCTTTTCGCTGGATTACGTGCAGCATGGCACTGTCTGGAGGAGGGGGTGCTTCGACCTTTGGCGTTGCGCCGTGCCTGCGTCAGCAGCGTTTAGCCTTGGCTGAGCGCATCGCTGCGCGGCTGCGTGCGCAATACGCCGAGTCGCTGATTGCCGTCGGGATATACGGCTCCACGGCTCGCAACGACGATGGCCCCTACTCCGACCTGGAGATGATGGCTGTTCTCAGCGAAGGGAAGACGAGGCGGTACGAATGGGCGACGGGCACGTGCAAAGCAGAGGTCAATGTGCTTTCACGGGCACAGGCGCGCGCAGACGCCAGCGCGCTCGATGTGGACTGGGCGATGACCCATGGGCAATTTATCCATGTGCTCCCTCTCTTCGACTCCCAGGGTGTCTTCGCCGAGCTGCGCGCATGTGTGTATCAGCACAGCCGCGCAGCGTTCGATGAGCTACTGCGCGAAATCATCATCGGTGAGATGCTTGAGCTTGTCGGCAAGTGGCGCAACATGGCGGCGCGCGCCGAATTCAGCTTGCTGGCGGTCACCGCCGTGCAGTTCGCGCGCCAGGCGTGCTGGCTCGCGGGCGCGGCGCATCAGCACGTCTTCTCCGCGTCGGCGCGCATGTTCGCCGAGGCGCTTGCGCTGCCCGACCTGCCTGCAGGCTTCGACACCCTGTGCGCGCGCGTCCTGCGTGGCGACCTGAGCGATCCTCAGAGCGTCCTAACGGACTGCGAGTCGCTTTGGCAAGGGGTTGTCCTTTGGGCTGAGCGACGCCATCTCCAGCTCGTGACAGACCCGCTTGAACTTGGGTCTTGAGCAACAGCCGCGTCGCTTGACGAGGACGAAAAGAGCCGCCTCCAATGGCGGCTCAGAGGTCGGTCAACCTACCGTTTGCAAGCTGCCTACATCGTCCGCACGATCATCCTGAAGATGTCTGACTCGGTGATGATGCCGACCAGCTTTCCATCTTGAATAACGGGCAAGCCGCCGATCTTGTGGGTGAGCATCAGCTCCGCTGCCTCTCGGATCGGCGTATCTGGCGTAACGGTGATCACGTTGCGCTTCATGATCTTCTCAATCTTGAGTTCGGCGAGCAGGTAGTTGATCTCGTAGATGCTCAGCGTGGTTGCGCCCGAGGGCTCAGCCTCCAAGATATCGCTGAGGGCGACAATCCCAACAAGGCGGCCGTTCTCAACTACGGGGAGTCGCCGCACTCGCTTTTGCTTCATCAGCCGGTGGGCGTCAGCCAACGAGGTGTTGGGTGAGATCGTCACTGGGTTAGCCGTCATCCAGTCTCGAACGGTGTACTGGTCCATACGCCTGGGTCTCCTAGGTCTGCAACGTTCAGCACTTGCTACAAAGGTAGTTTATCCTGGAAAGCCAGGAGCAAAAGGGAAGGGGAACGACTGGACTCAGATGCAGCCTTCTGGCACACCAGGGCGCACGCCATGGTGAGCGCACGCCATGCGCCCCTACGCGCCTGTCGCCCTGAGCCGTTGTAGGGGCGCGTTGCACGCGCTCGTCTAGGGCACGCCGCACGCGCCCGATGCTCACCCCATGCTCACTTCCTAGAGGGCTGCCTGAGATGGGGGTGGTGGGTAGCTGCTACGCTTCCGCCGCGCTCACCATCGTTCGCAGCACAGCAGGCAAGATGCCACCATGGGTGTAGTAGTGCACCTCCACGGGGGTGTCCAGCCGCGAGCGCACTGCAAATCGGAACGGCGCGCGTCTGTCAATTGGCAACACCTCGACCTCGATGGTCTGTCGTGGCTCAAGCACGGGGGGCAGGTGGAGGGTGTAAACCTCGTCGCCGTGCAG
Organism: Thermoflexales bacterium; assembly: GCA_025054635.1. GTDB lineage: Bacteria > Chloroflexota > Anaerolineae > J036 > Brachytrichaceae > DRWP01. The sequence goes on along the minus strand of JANWZM010000238.1, from coordinate 6,527 downwards.
CCCGAGCTTCTCCCACCCTTCACCGGGCAGGAATTGCAGCGGGAGCACGCCCATGCCAACCAGATTGTTGCGATGGATGCGCTCGAAGCTCTCGGCAATCACCGCGCGGACGCCCAGTAGGGCGCTGCCCTTCGCCGCCCAGTCGCGCGAAGACCCCGTGCCGTACTCCTTGCCTGCCAGCACGATCAGCGGCACGCCTGCCGCCTTGTAGCGCATCGCCGCGTCGTAGATTGGCATCACCTCGTTCGAGCCATCGGCAAGGTATCGGGTGTAGCCGCCCTCTATACCGGGGATGAGCAAGTTCTTCAGGCGGATGTTGGCAAATGTGCCGCGCATCATCACCTCATGATTGCCGCGCCGTGCGCCGTACTGATTGAAGTCTTCCCGAGCTACCCCGCGCTCGATCAGCCAACGCCCGGCTGGGCTGTCAGGGGCGATGTCGCCTGCTGGCGAGATGTGGTCAGTGGTGATTGAGTCGCCGAAGAGCCCCAACACGCGGGCGCCGACGATGGGTCGGACGGGCGGCGGCTGCAGGGTGAACTCAGCAAAGTAGGGTGGCTCTTGGATGTAGGTGCTGTTCGCATCCCAAGGGTACAGGTCGCCCTCGACACCTGTGATTGCCCGCCACGCCTCTGTGCCGCTGAACACATCACTGTATTGGCGAGCGAACATCTCGGGCTGCACATAGCGCGCGATCGCGTCATTGATTTCCTGCTGGCTGGGCCAGATGTCGCGCAGATAGACAGGCTTGCCCTCCTTGTCCACGCCGAGCGGCTCGCTGGTCAGGTCAATATCAGTACGACCGGCGAGGGCGTAAGCGACAACAAGGGGCGGCGAAGCCAGGTAGTTCGCCCGCACCAGCGGGTGTACGCGCCCCTCAAAGTTGCGGTTGCCGCTGATCACAGCCGCGGCGACCAAGTTGCCTGCGATGACTGCCTGTGCCACTGGCTCGGGCAGCGGGCCGCTGTTGCCGATGCACGTAGTGCACCCGTAGCCGACCAGGTGAAAGCCGAGCGCCTCGAGCGCCTCCATCAAGCCAGCCGCGCGCAGATACTCCGTCACCACCTTCGACCCCGGCGCAAGCGAGGTCTTGACGTACTTCGGAGGGCGCAGCCCGCGCTCGACGGCTTTCTTCGCCAGCAGCCCAGCGCCGAGCATGACGCTGGGGTTGCTGGTGTTCGTGCAACTGGTGATCGAGGCGATCACAACCGCGCCATGGCGCAGCGACTCGGTGTGCCCGTTGTAGCGCACGTCAACTTGCGCCTCGAGCGCCTCAGGCGATAGCCCAAACCCGCGCTCGCGCGTCGGCGCAGTCAACGCACTGAGGAACTGCCGCTTGACCTGCGAGAGCGGCACGCGGTCTTGAGGGCGCTTCGGGCCTGCCAGGCTTGGCTCTACCGTGCTGAGGTCAAGCCCGAGCGTGTCGCTGAAGATTGGGTCTGGCGTATCGTCGGTGCGGAACAGCCCTTGGGCTTTAGCGTACGCCTCGGTCAAGGCAGCCTCCGCGGGGCGACCTGTAGCGCGCAAGTAGCGCAGCGTCTCCTCATCAATCGGGAAGAAGCCCATCGTCGCGCCGTACTCTGGCGCCATGTTCGCGATCGTGGCGCGGTCGGCTAGGCTCATGCTGCTCAACCCAGGGCCGTAGAACTCGACGAACTTCTCGACCACCCCCTTCTGGCGCAGCATTTGAACCACGGTCAAGGTCAGATCGGTTGCTGTCACGCCCTCGCGCAGGGAGCCATACAGCTTGAAACCGACGACTTCGGGCATGCTCATCGAGAGCGGCTGCCCGACCATGACGGCTTCCGCCTCGATCCCGCCGACGCCCCAGCCGACTACGCCCAAGCCATTGATCATGGTGGTATGGCTGTCCGTGCCCACCAGCGTGTCGGGGTAGGCAACGCCGTCCTTGAGCATGGTCACCTTTGCCAAGTACTCCAAGTTGACTTGGTGGACGATGCCGGTGCCAGGCGGCACAACGCGGAAGTTCTCAAATGCCTGCTGTCCCCACTTGGCGAAGCGGTAACGCTCGCTGTTGCGCTCGAACTCCTTCTCCAGGTTAAGCAGGAACGCCTCGCGCGTGCCGTAGAAATCCACTTGCACGGAGTGATCGATCACCATATCCACGGGGACGCGCGGGTTGACTTTGCGCGGGTCTGCGCCGAGCCGCGCCAGCGCGCTGCGCATCGCAGCCAAATCCACCAGACAAGGCACGCCGCTGAAGTCCTGCAGGATCACGCGGGCAGGCTTGAAGGGGATCTCAATGCCATGTGAGTGTAGCGTTGCCCAGCGCGCGAGATGATCAACGTCCTCTGCGGTGATGGCAAAGCCATCCTGCTGGCGCAGCGCCTGTTCCAGCATCACCTTGATGCTGAACGGCAGACGGTCAATCGAGTAGCCCTGCTTTTCCAGGGCGTATAGGCTGTGGTATCGAACTGAACCGATTGCGGTGTCAAGTGTTGAGATTGTGCTGAAGGCTTGCATAGGCAAACTCAGGTTTTACAAGTTCGGTCTGACTCTGGGTTGGATTAACAAGAAGCGCCCGTTACGGGAGCGAGACGCAGGCTGAAACACTACGAGTTGGGCGGCACGGCGCTACGGCGAACGGGCAGTGACCACTTGCTTATCTGTCGCTGAGGTGTCTGTGCGCACGGCGCGGATGAGCGTCATCTGGCGACTTTGATTGTACGTTTAAGGGTTCAGGTTGGCAAACCTATAATCGCCAGTATATGGCTTTGCCGCAGATACACGCCAACCTTGCCACGGCTGTGATGATGTTCAACACCATCCTGGGCATATGGGGCTTCATCAAGTACTTCCGTGGCGAGGGAATGGACGGCAACTTCTTCGGCGCGGTCGCGCTTAGCCCGGTGCTGGGGTTTGTGCAGATGATGATCGGCTTTGCGCTGCTTGCGCAGGGGCTGGGCGGCATACCTCGCGCGGTGCACTATCTGTATGGTGTGCTGGTGGTGATCTCCGTCCCTGCCACGTTTGCCTACACCCGCGGGCGCGACGACCGCGGCGCTGTGCTGCTCTACAGCGCAATTCTGCTGCTCACCGCGCTCTTCGGCTCTCGCGCTGTCGCCACCGTTGTCGACGACACCCTCTTCTGAGCCTAGCCTCTCTCCCGCCGATTCAGCGCAGGTTGAGGCGATCGCACCCGGCTTTGAGCTGCTGCTGAACCGCACTCTGGCGAGCGCAGGCTTGCAGCTATCTGACGCTGCGCTCAGGCAGCTTGCGCAGCACGCGGCGATGGTGCAAATATGGAATCAGCGTTTCAACTTGACTGCGCTCACCCAACCACAGGACATCGTTGCGCTGCACTTCATGGACTCGCTGACAGCGCTGCCCGTCTTACAGGAGGAGCAAGCGCGATTCGAGCAGGTGCTCCAAGTCATTGACGTCGGCACGGGCGCAGGATTCCCAGGCATCCCCTTGAAGGTTGCGCTGCCCTCGTTGCGCCTCTGGCTGCTCGACGGCACAGCGAAGAAAGTGCGCTTCTGCGCGGCAGTCATCAAAGCGCTTGGGCTGCGCGAGGTGTGGGCAATTCATGGACGAGCCGAAGAATTGGCGCGGACGGCGAGGCGCGAGCAATTTGACGTTGCCATTGCGCGGGCAGTTGCGCCGCTGCCAACGCTCGTGGAGTACCTTTTGCCGCTGATTCGCGTCGGCGGGCTGTGCATCGCCATGAAAGGCAGCGAGGCGCAGCTTGAGCTCGAGCAAGCTCAGCGAGCAATTGGCGTGCTGGGAGGTGCGCCTGAAGCAGTGCGACCCGTGCAGCTACCCGACCGAGCAGACCGCCGTGCGCTGGTGCTGATTCGCAAGCAGCGCCCGACGCCACCAACGTACCCTAGACCAGCAGGCGCGCCGCGCCGGTCACCGCTTGTCTGACCCGCTCGCGGGTTCAGTCTCGACGAAGTGCAGGGTGAGGTCGTCGATTTGCGTGCTGCGCACGCCTCGTATGCGCACGTCGTTTACGTCGGCTGTTGTGGTGACATTGGCTTGCAGCCACGGGCCGACGCTGGACTGCGCCAACAGGGCGCCGACCATAGCGCCGAGCACCGCGTTTGGCAGTTGGACAAACCATGGCGCGCGGCGACCCGCAGCTAGCGCCCCGAGCAGCGCCAACGCGCCGCTAAGCAGGCTGGTCGCAACGAGGTTTGTGCCACAGCGCGGATGCACAGCGAGGGCGTGCTCGCCTGCGCGCAGTCGGCGCAGCGCCTCTTCCGCAGCCGCGCGCACGGCTGACTCGTCAGCGAGCTCCGCAAGCAGATAGAAACCACGCTCAGTCGCTCGCCCTCCCGCTCGCAAGCGCGGCTTGCGCTCCTCCAGCACGTGAATTGTCGCGTGCTCCAAGCCGTGATTCTGGCGCACTCGGCGCAGCCACTCGCCAAACATGCCACAGGCAGTATAACATTCGCATCACATGAACCTCGCTGGGAAAGTCGCGCTCGTCACAGGTGGCGCGCATCGCGTGGGCAAGGCAATCGCTCTGGCGCTGGCACATGCTGGCGCCAATATCGCCCTGCACTACGGCAAGAGCGCGGCTGCCGCCCAGAAGACAGCCAGCGAGATCAGCGCGCTTGGGCGCTGGGTGTCTTTGCACCAAGCTGACCTCGCATGCTGGAGCGAAGCCGTCGCGCTCGGTCACGCTGCGCTTGCGGCGTTTGGTCGAGTGGATGTTTTGGTCAACAGCGCCTCAAGCTTTGTGCCAAACGACTACCTCTCGACGACTGAAGCGGACTTCGACCTTGCCTTCGATGTCAACGTCAAAGGCCCGTTCGTGCTCAGCCAGGTGATCGCTCGCGCGATGATGGCTGGCGAGGGCGGCACGATCATCAACATCGTGGACGAAGGGGCGTTTTACCCCTGGCGGAACTACGTCGCGCATGGCGTCTCCAAAGCAGCGCTGTTGGCGTTAACCCGCGCCCAAGCGCTCAACCTCGGGCCGAAGGTGCGCGTCAACGCGGTCTGTCCCGGACCAGTGCTCAAACCACCTGAGTACAGCGACGCCCAGTGGGAAGCGTTGCGCGAGACGAATCCCCTGCGCGCGCTCGGCACTGCCGAGCAGGTGGCTGAAACTGTGCTCTTCCTCGTTGCCGGCCCGCAGTTCATCAACGGCGAGTGCATCGTGCTGGACGGCGGGCGGATGTGGCAGCGCTGAAGTCAACACCCAGGAAGTGACTATGGACCAAGCAGAACTCACCCAACTGACCAAGCTGGTCAAGTATCTCGACGAAGAACGGCGCAAAGATCGCGCCCTGATTGCACAGCTCCAAGAGCGCGTCCAAGCACTGAGCCAAGAGCTAGAAGCGCGCAGCCGTCAAGCACAAAGCTATGAGACGGCGCTGAGCGAGATCCGCACCCAATTGATCAAGGCGCTGGGATGGACTTCAGCGACTGAGCAGTTGCGAAACGAGTTCGCCCAGATGATCGCGCGCATCGAGGAGCAGCGCGCCAAAGCCGAGCGCGAGGCGCTGCGCAACCGCCAGGTTGAGATCGAGACCCTCACCCGCCAGCTCGGTGAGATCAAGCGTGAGCTGAAGACCTATGCCCGCTATGCAGAGGAGCTAGAGTCCCGCCGTGCTGAGGGCGCGCGGTTGAACGATGCAATCAACCAGGTGCAAGCTCAAGTGTTGGAGATCAGTCGCCAGATCGAGCTGCCAACCTCGCGCATTGCCTACCTGGAAGAGCAGCGCCGTCAAGACGCCAAGCGCATCGCTGCAGTTGAGCAGGAGCTGCCCAACCTCAAGCGCCTAATCGAGACCTTCCCGCCACAGCTTCTCATGCTGGATGAGGCAGTTCGACGACGACAAGTCGAACTTGAGGAAGCAGCAAAGATCATCGAGACGCAAAGCCAGCTTATTGAGAACCAGCGCGTCGCCGACGTTCGCCGTGAGCGGCAGTTTGCCGAGTACGCCGAGCTGATCGAAAAGCTCAAGCAGCGCGCTGAGGAAGTTGCTCAGCAAGTGACTGGTTATATCCAAATGCGCGAGGAAGTGAAGCGCGAGCTGGCGCGCCTGCCTGACCTGAAGGCGCAGCTCGAGGCGCGCATCCACGAGGTTTTTGAGCTGCAACGCGACGCCGAAGAGCGCATGCGCCGAGCGATGGAAGCCTTTCGCGCCCAAGCCGAGAAGGACTGGAAAGCGTTTGTCGTCGAGCAGGAAGAGAAGTGGCACGACCGCGACCGCCGCATCGCAGCACAGGCTGAGCGGCTCGACCTCATCGAGGAGGAATTGCCTGTCTTCCAGCCCCAGATCAACGCGCTCTATGACATCCTCGAAGCCTTCTCGCGCGCATATGCCAACGCTGGGCGCGAGTGGATGGCGGAGGCAAACCAACTTTTCGAGCGCGCGCGCACCGCGATCCCAAGCGAGGTCAAGCCCTCGCGTCGCCAACGCCGCAAGCAGCGCGCCCAAGCCCAGCCTGCGCCAGCGAACGCGGAGAGCGACGTAGACCTGAACGCGGACTTGGTTCAGTGAGGTGCGTCAGCGTCATCCCCATCCCCCTCTCCTTGCAGGGCTTTT
>JANWZM010000209.1 GCA_025054635.1 Thermoflexales bacterium | reverse complement strand
CAGTGCTGCTAGGGGGGTGTACTTCGCCATTACAAAGTAGCCAAACACGCCGTCAGCGCCGCGGCGTAGTAGTGCGTCAACCAGCCGCACATAGTAGGTGTAACGCTGAGGTCCCCCACAGGTTGACAAGTCAAGAGGAATAATCTCAGCCCACTCGGATAAGATCCGAATGTCGTTGGTCAAAAACCCCTGCTTGAACTCAGGCGCGGTAAAGACTAAGCGCAATGGGCGTGAAGCTGGACCCACAAAGAGCTCACTCAAGACCGCGCTGATCATAGCGAGTGGCACCCAGTGCGCGGTACAACTCTAGCGTGCGATCAGCCATCCCCTCTGCAGAAAAGAGCCTTGCTCGCTCGCGAACTGCACACCTCATCTGGTTGTGCGCTGCTTCATCCATGCTGAGAGCGCGCAGGATGGCTTCTGCAAGAGCTTGACTACTGCTTGGTGGAACGAGCAACCCGCTGATCCCATCCTGCACGACCTCTGGGATTCCCCCAACAGCAGTGCAGATGGGGACAACGCCACTGCTCATTGCCTCCAGGAGGGCTAGAGGAAGACCCTCTTCCAGGGAAGGCAGGACGAAGAGGTCACTCGCGGCAAGCAACGCTGGTATGTCTGACCGGAAGCCGAGAAAGTGCACGTGATTTCGTAGCGCCAGCGCATTCGCAACCTGTTCCAGATGCTCGCGCTCTTCGCCTGCCCCTGCGATCGCCAGGTACGTATCTGGTCGGGCAGCGAGAACGCTGGGCATTGCTCTGATCAGGAACTCGACCCCCTTGTTTGGCGAGAGACGCGCCACAGTTAGGATGAGCCTTTCTGCAGAAGAAACGCCCAACTCGGCTCTCACCTCGCTGCGCATGCGCGCGAGCTCCTGATCGCTTGCTGAGCTCAAGGGGACACCGTTATGGATGACGGCGATCTTTTCCGTGGGAATGCCATAGAGAGCTTTCAGCACCTGCGCGTTCTGCTGAGATACAGCGACCAGTTTCGCAACGTGTCGGCGGGAGTATCGAAACAGGTAGGGCAAAATTGGTCTGAGCAGGCTGGGGACAACAATGTCCGAGATCGGGGAAACGCGATGTTCCACACAGACGATAGGGGTGGGCTGACCCCTAAGTGCAAGTGCAGTCGCAATGCCAAGCCGGCTGCCGGGATGGTTTGAGTTGATATGCACGACGTCATGAGCCCGCGCAAGCCGGCGTAGCAAGGCAACAATCCTCGGGAGCTGAAGCGGCTTGTCGAAGGGTAGCGCCCATACGCGGGCAGCCTGCTCAAGTTGCGCTGCCAGAGGGCGAATTTTCGGGTGGTCAGCGAGGACAACAGTGAACTGGACGCGCGAGTGAAGCGCGCGAACGAGGTGTAGCACATAGTTCTCCGCGCCCCCAATCTCTCTAGCCGTCATGATCAGGAGCACACGCATCGGACAACTACGACGCAACTGCACAGCGAAGGAAGACGCGATACCCAAGTGTGGTAAGCCTGAGCGCATTCACAAGCCGATCAACCCACGACCAGGCTGGAGCAGGATCAAAGCGCGGAGCGAACTTGTAAAAGACCTCAAGCACATATGGGAAAGACTCGCGGCAATGGACTTGTTTCACGCCTAGCGAAGCCTCCTTGAGCATGCCCAGGACTTCCGAGATAGAGAAGACCGTGTCTATTGGCTGTTGTGTGCGTAACGGATGCTCATGGGGAAGGAATCCACGGAAAGGGCGCACGCGATGCGCCAGAGGTTCAGCAACCAGCGACACCGGCAACCAGGCAGCAGCATTTGGAAACGTGATAATGAGCTCGCCTCCAGGTTTTAGGGAACGCCTCAGTACTCGCAACGCGTTGACCGGCGACTTCAAATGCTCCAGGACTTCCGTGAGCAAAATCAGGTCGAACTGCTGCCCGAAAGGCAAGTCAGAGTCGCTCAGGCTAGCCAATCGGATGTCTGCGGAGGAACCCAGTCGTTGTCTTGCTGCAGCAACACTTGCTGCGGATACCTCCATGCCATACAGCCGTGCCGTTGGATTGCGTTTCTTTACTTCCTGGAGCAGCTGGCCGCTGCCGCACCCAGCATCGAGAACATCCTTGTCCCCCACGTCGCCAACGAAATCGGCGACAGCAGGGTAGAAGTAGGGGCGCATAGACAGCTCGCCACCGAATGCGTCGTAGCGCGCAGCGATCTCTGCGTCGCTCAAATCATGGCCGACTTTGACCATAGGCATGCTCGCTTACTCGACACCTCAGCGCTCTCTGCACTGTTTGCTCACACTGGCTGAGTTGCTGCGCGGCTCAACTCCCTCGTCACTGTGTGAAAAGTCTCCACCATGTAGTCGACCATCGCCTTAGTCAGCCCCGGGTAAACACCAACCCAGAACACTTGGTTCATCACAAAGTCTGAGTTCTTCAGGTTGCCGACGACGCGATAGTACTTACCCTGATAGGCTGGCTGGCGGATTAAGTTGCCCCCGAACAACAGTCGCGTAGCGATTTTGCGCGCTTCAAGCGCACGCACGAGCTGATTGCGAGTAAACGGTGCCTCGGGGCGAACTGCGACTGGAAAGCCGAACCAACTCGGGTCACTCTTCGGCGTTGCCTCGGGCAAGATCAGCCACTCTTGCAGGTCTTTCAAGCCCTCATACAGCAGGCTGAAGTTACGTCGGCGGATGGCGATGAACTCTGGCAGCTTCTTGAGCTGAGCAACCCCCACGGCAGCCTGTAGGTCGGTGATCTTGAGGTTGTAGCCCACGTGCGAGTAGGTGTACTTGTGGTCGTATCCGTAGGGCAATTGTCCGAGCTGCCAGTCGAACCGTTTGCCACACGTGTTGTCTTTGCCGGGGTCGCACCAACAGTCACGCCCCCAGTCGCGGAACGACTCGACAATCACTTTCAGGCGGCTATCGTTGGTGAGCACACAACCGCCCTCGCCCATGGTGATGTGGTGCGCGGGGTAGAAACTCACGGTAGCCAGATGCCCAAATGTGCCGACGGAGCGACCATCGTAGGTCGAGCCAACGGCGTCACAACAATCCTCGACAACCCACAGGTTGTAGCGACGCGCAACATCCATCACTGTGTCCAAGTCGAACGGATTGCCCAAGGTGTGTGCCAGAACAACCGCGCGCGTGCGTGGCGAGATTGCCTCCTCTAGCTGCGCTGGGTCGACGTTGTAAGTTGGAAGCTGAACATCCACGAAGACCGGCACGAGCTGATTCTGGAAGATCGGATTCACTGTGGTAGGAAAACCTGCTGCAACAGTGATGACCTCATCCCCTGGAGCCAGTGCGCGGTCGCCAAGTTTAGGTGAGGTCAGAGCCGTGACAGCAAGCAGGTCAGCAGAAGAGCCAGAGTTGACCAGCAGGGCATAACGCAAGCCGAAGAAGCGGGCAAACTCGTGCTCGAACTGGGCGCTGAAGCGCCCAGCCGTCAGCCAGAAATCCAGCCCTGCCTCGACTGCGTACATCAAGTCCTCAGCGTCGAACACCCTCCCCGAGACCGGCACAGGCGTCTCTCCTGGCACAAACCGCCTCTCACTGAAGGCAGCCTCGTAGTAATCACGGACTAGGGTGAGAATCTGCTCGCGCAGCGCCTCAGCTTTCGCATTCATGGCTAAGCAAGTCGGTGTACCAAGCGATAGCGCGCTTCAACCCATCCTCGAGGGTGAATTGAGGTCGCCACCCTAGCCGAGTGCGCGCCTTCTCGGCGCTAAGGTACTGATGGCGGATCTCGTTGCAGGCTTCGTTGCGAACCTCAGGCACAAGCGGCGAATCCATCAGGTGCAGGATCATTTGGACGATCTCCAAAACAGAGACCTGAGACTCGTTTGAGAAGTTGAATGCCTCTCCGGTTAATGAGCGGTCTTCAGCGAGCCTCTCAGCAAGCAACAGATAAGCAATTGCGCCATCCTCGACGTAGAAGTAGTCCCGAACATAGTGACCGTCGGACCGAATAATTGGGCGCTGGTTGCGCAGGACTGAGCGGATCGTGCCGGGGACGATGCGGTTCCAGTTTAAGTCACCTGGACCGTAGAAATTCCCGCAACGAGTGATTGCGACAGGCAAGCTGTAGGTGTGGGCATAGGCGTGGGCGATCAAGTCTGCGCAGGATTTGCTCACGTCATAGGGATGGCGTCCCTGCAGCGGCGTGCACTCTGTGTACGGAAGCCTCTCCTGATCACCGTAGGCTTTATCGGAAGAGGCGATGACGATTTGCTTGACTGTAGGGCAACGTCGGCATGCCTCAAGCAGTGCCCAAGTGCCTTGGATGTTTGTCTCAAACGTGGACAACGGGTTGCGGTTAGCAATCCCAACGATGGTCTGGGCAGCAAGGTGGAAGACTGTGTCGATCTCATACTCTGCAAGTGCCCGCTCGAGCAGGGCGTAATCGCGCACATCGCCGCGCACAACACGCACATGAGCAAGGTCGCCCGTTCGCACCAGCTCAGACTTTGGCGTCCAATCGCGCACCAAGCACACCACATCCGCCTTGAAGCGGAGAAGATACCTCACCAGCCAGCTCCCAACTAACCCCGTAGCCCCAGTGACGAAGACAGGGCGATCGACCCAGAAGCTTGGGTTCAGCACATCGCCCTCCATGGCGCTTTGCCACTCTGCCAAAGCTCTTCTAGGTATTGCTTCTCGCGCAGGGTATCCATCGGCTGCCAGAACCCCTCATGACGGTACGCCATCAGCTCACCCGTAGCCACCAGGCGCTCAAGGGGGTCGCGTTCCCAGATCGTCTCATCGCCCTCGATGAAGTCCAGCACACGGGGATGGAGCACGAAGAAACCCGCGTTGATCCATCCACCACCAGCTTGCGGCTTCTCTGCAAAGCGGGTGACTTGGTCGCCCTCAATTTTGAGATCGCCGAAGCGAGCAGGCGGACGCGCTGCGGTCACCGTTGCGAGCTTTCCATGCGAGTGATGGAACTCAACGAGTCGACGAATGTCAACGTCGCTCACCCCATCGCCATATGTCATCATGAAGACACCATTCCCGAGCCACGGCTTGAGTCGCTTAAGGCGACCGCCAGTCATTGTGGACAGGCCCGTGTCCACAAGGTGGACGGTCCAGTCGTCACGGTGGGTTTCGTGGACTGTTACTTGACCCGTGTGCAGTTGAACAGTGACGTTGCTGTTCAGAGCATAGTAGTTCAGAAAGTATTGCTTGATGACCTCGCCTTTATACCCGAGCGCGATGACAAATTCCTTGAAGCCGAAACAGGCATACCAGCGCATGATATGCACCAAGATAGGCAAGCCGCCGATCTCAACCATCGGTTTGGGGCGAACGACCGTTTCTTCCGCCAACCTTGTGCCAAATCCGCCCGCTAGAATGACGACGCGCATGTCCCTAACACCGACTACAGGTACGGGAGTTTAGTGAGCGTGAGGCATGTTTGCTTCAGCCCCCACTTCTCGTTAATTCTACACAGAGAGGTGCTGCATAGGAGGTAGAGGACTAGCTAGAAAGCCCACCCTGTTCAGCGAGTGTGCATGAAACCAGTTTGCTAGGTGGTCGCTGGGCTCAATTTTACCCTTGACTTTTGAGACCTTTGTGCTATTGTATCTGCAGTATGGCAATTAACCAAGCTTTGCTCCAAGCCACACGACAAGCCAGCGGTCTGCTGCGCCTGCCTGAGCTGCTGCTCAAAGCGTTCATTGCCGTTGAAGGCGCTAACCCCAATCATCGCGACGGTGTGTTACAGGTGATCCCGAGCACCCGCGCAGCACTCATCCCGCGCATCCCGCGCGCACTCAAGCTCGCTGCCCTGGGACTGGATTCAGGCTCAACTCTCCCTGACGCTGATCTCAACACGCGATTTGCCCAAGCGTTCGAGTCGCGCAACCTCCTCGTCCAGGTCGTCACAGGCGGCTACTACATCCGTGAACAGCTTGACCGCTTTCACGGATATGTGGCGCTCGCGGGTCTAGCCTACAACGCCGGACCTGCACGTGCCGCACGAGACATCCGCGAGCTGTGGGGCGACGATCCTTACCTTGCTGCGCTGCAGTATCACAAGAAGATTGGCACAGCAAGCAACCAGGTGACGGTCCAGCCCGGCATTCCCCAGATAGACCCTGCGACAGGCGTGCGCTGGATCCGCTACCCTGTCATTGCTAACGACAGCGGCAAAGAGATTTTTCAGTATCTCTACCTGCGCCGTGTCCCGAAACGGAACTGGGGCTTGCTTGACTTCATCTTTCGCCCACGTTTGCTGGAGCCACTCGGTCTCTTCGACAACGACCAACCTCCTGGTGAAGATCGCGGCGACCGCGCGCTTGCCGTGGCGAATGGGCAGTTCCGCTTCGTCGAGGGGCGGGTGAACTACATGTTCAGCACACAGCCGCTCTCACAGCGCGACCCGCGCTGGAAGGATATTCCCCTTGGCTTCACCACAGAAGGGCGCACCATTGGCTCTGATGGCTGCACGCTCACGTGTGTGACGATGATGGCAAACGGCTTCGGCTTCCAGGAGACACCTGCTTCGCTCAACGAGAAGCTCAAAGCGCTTGGGCGAAATCAGGGTTTCTTCGGTGCACGCATCGCCTGGTTTGGCGTCGCTCGCGTGCTTAACGGGCTGCGTGTAGACCGACTCGCCGACTGCCGCAACGCGCCTGCGCCGATGGGCGACATTGATGCTGCACTGGAAGCAGGGTTGCCCGTCATCGTCGAGCTCGATCACTCGCCCTCGCCGGGCTTTCAGAACCACTGGGTCTTGATCTACGCCAAGGAAGGCAACGACTACCTGATCCACGATCCGTGGACGTACCCTACAGAGACCCGCGCCACGCTCAAGCAGCGCTACGGCTTCGCCGGAATGCCTGCGCAGATCATCACCTACGCGGTTTTCTACAGCCACCCCAACTTCCAGCCGACGCCTATCCCGCCACCGCAACCGCAACTCGTGGTTGTCGTCAACGACACGCCGAGCATTCGCGCTGCAGGAGGGCTTGCCCTGCGCGACAAGCCGAGCGTGACCAACGGTCGGCTGCTGACTCGACTGCCGGCAGGCACTGTTTTGACCCCTCTAGAGCCACCCAAGGCCGTGCGCGAGAAAGTCGGTGTGTTCAACCAGTGGTTGCGCGTGCGCACGCCCGACAATCGCGAAGGTTGGGTTGCAGCGTGGCTCGTTCACACGCGAGAGGTCTTGCCCGGTCGCGCGCTCGAAGGGGATGAGGAGATGTCTGTTCAGCCTGCGCTCGCTCCGCGCCTATTTGCACGCACAAAACAATCTGAGCAGCCCATCCCTGTCTTCAACTCACCCGACGACCAGAGTGAACCTATCGCTGACCTGAAGCCAGGTCGAAGGGTCGAGGTCTTGGGGGATGTAGAACGTATCGGCGAGTCAGAGGGTTGGATACACATACGACTGAATCGCAAACAGCAAGGCTACGTCCGAGCAAGCCAGCTCGAGCCCATCCCAATGCGCAAGGCGCGTCGGCGCGAGGTTGGCCTCAGCGGCACTGAGCCAATCGATTGCAGCATACCGCCTTCGGAGCCCGATGCGCTGCCGATCCTCAGAGTGACCGCACCGCTTGGGTTGAACTTGCGCCGCGAGCCAAGCACAGCGACAAGCACAAATATCTTGCGCATACTCCCCTTCAACGCGTTGATTCTGCTGCGTGACCCGCTGGACGTTGCCCTGCCAAACATCGGCAAGGCAGGAGAGTGGCTGGCAGTGAGCACTGCAGATGGGGTGAGCGGATTCGTCTCAGCGGAGTTTGTCGCCTTGTTCGCTGCACCACCAGAATCCGCACAGATCATCGCCCGCCAGGGCGTTGCCCTCGCCGCTGAGTCAACAGGACTTTGCCAAGCACCTGGCAGCGATTCACATTGGCAGGTTGCTGCAGGCACGCCCGTGCGCTTGATTCGGGCAGAAGACTGGTCTGCGATTGGCGATGATGATCGGATGATTGAGGTCGAGACGTTCGCCTTCAAGCGTGGTCTTGTGCCAGCGCGCACACTGCGCGTTCCAGATTATCCAGATGTGCGCGCGAGAGTGGATGCACGTCTCCTGCCACAAGGAATTTCCGCCTGGCTATATGGAATTCACGACGAATTTGACCGCGGCTTGTTCGATGGCTCAGGCAAGGCCGGTTGGGTGTTGATCACTGACCGAGTAGTCAGCGGCACAGGGCGCGACTACACGAGCTGGTCGCGCGCCGGCTATGGCGTGATCGCTCGGCTCAACAACGACTACGGCGGCAGCGGCACAATCCCAACGCCTGACCGCTACTTGCAGTTTGCAGACCAGTGCCGACGCTGGGTGCAGAACTCGCAGGGCTGCCAAATCTGGGTGATTGGGAACGAAATGAACAACCCGCGAGAGTGGCCCAACCAAGACCCAGTCAACCCAGGCAACAATCTCGCTGACGCGATTACCCCAGAGCGTTACGCAGCCTGCTTCAACCGAGTTCGTGCCGCAATTAAGAGCGTTCAGCCTAACGCGATTGTCGTGCCTGGGGCAATTGACCCCTTCCAGGGACCACGGATGAGCTGCCTAGAGTATTTCCAGCGCATGTTGGACGCGATTGTTGACCTGGACGGCATCGCGCTGCACTGCTACACCCATGGCTACACGCCTGACCTGGTCACCTCGCTCGAGACGTTCAGAGATGACCCGTTGCGCTGGCAGTACTACCACTTCCGCTCGTACACCACGCTGCTCGACGTCATCCCGCCGCGCCACCGCAACAAGCCGGTCTACATCACGGAGACCAATCCCCAAGGGACAACACCGTGGGCAGGTGGTCAAAACGGCTGGGTGCAAGCTGCGTACGCTGAGATCGAGCGCTACAACGCTCAGCCGCACGCGCCACAAATCCAAACCCTGATCCTGTATCGTTGGTCGCGTGACGACCACTACAGCATTGTGGACAAGCCCGGCGTGCAGGCGGACATCCGCGCCACGATCCGCAGCACGGACTATCGCTGGCGGCGGTAGCTCGTTTCAAGGCTTGCTCAGCACGCGCAGTCGGGTCGGGAGCAGGATCGAAGCATACAGTTCGCGCGCTGGCGGTGAGGCAAACGCTGGCGCGCGAATCTGCGTTTGAGCATCATACAGCCCAACAAACACAGGATACTCCCCTGGCGAAGCCTCCGCCGAAATATGCACCCAGCGAGAGTCAGCAACAATTTGACCCTTTTGCCAACACGTTGTTGGGTACTTCGAGCGATAAGGCATCTCGTTGTGCTGACCGATACGCTCCTGGTCGCGCTCGTCCTTCGCCACGTGGACAAAGGCTGTATAAGCAATCGGGATAGGCTCATCTGACATCCGTTCCCAGTAGAGCGTCATCTGCGCTTCCTCGCCAGCGGCAGCAGGCTGAAGCTGATAGGCGCGAAGCGCAATTGCCCCGTTACTGGTGAAACGGGTGTCAACTTGCACCGCATTGGGGGGAATCTCGAAAGCAGGGAAGCTTTCGGGCGGCACGCCCGCGTCAACTAACACCCGCAGCACGCTGGTTTGAACGGTTGTGTGCACAATGAGCAGTGCGAGAGCGACTGACTTCACGGACGCGGGCAGCGCCGTGAACACGATGGCAGCGACGCCGACAACAAGCGGGACGAAATACAGCCATACTCGCCCTGTCTCGCTGCGGGCGACGTGAGCAAGGCTGAGCGCTACCAGCGTCGCAGCAAACGCCAACGTCGGCGCTAAGGCACGACGCCAGCCTAGCGCCAGCGTTAACCCAACGAGCGGTAGCCCTGCCATTGTGAACAAGTCCCAGGGATGCCAGAAGACAAACGGCCAAAATGGGAAATGTATACTCAGATGGCTGTCGAAGACGACCTGGTAAAGCCGAAATGGATCGAGGCCGCTCCAGAGCCACGCAGCGCTCCACACACTCGCAGCACCAAGCGCAGACAAGCCAACCGCTGCGAGGATGTGCCCGCGGAGTGTGACTACCTCGTGCCACATCGTCGTCTGCACAAGCCGTACCACTGAGTACAGCAGCGCAACCAGCGCCAGCGGAATTGCTCCAAAGGTCAGAAAGGTAGCTATTGAGAAGACAGCCCCAGCAAGAAGCGCAAAGCGCAATCGCCGCTCCGTGACCAGCCGTTCGCACAGGTAGAGCAAAAGCGGTGTGAACAGCGCGATGCCTCGGTCGAACTGTGACACCCACAGGCTAAACCCAGGCGTGAGCGCATACAGACCAACTGCCCAGGCAGCCGTGCGCTCATCGGCAAGACGACGCAGCCACAGGAATAGAGGGAGGGCAACAAGCATCGCCGAAGCGATCTCGACGAGGATGCCAAACAGTGCTGCAGCCATGACCGGCGCAGGCACATCCACGCCTAACAGACCAAGGCAGCTCTGCGGGGCGAGCCAGTTTGCAGTCGCCTGTACTACGGATTCGGGAAGTAGACGAAACAACCCCGTCCCTGCTGTGAAGATCAGTGATAGCCCTGGTGGATGTCGCCACTGGTGGACGGGGTAGGTCGGAGCGCGTTCGGGGTAGCGCCCGACGAAATCGCGAACATCTTCGACAGGCGCGCCGACTGTCCAGTAGCCCCCTGTCATCCAGTCGAACGTCCGACGCGCGATGCCAGCGAAGGGATCGGGCTCAGTCGCAGTGGTGACCAGTAGCTGCAGAACCAGTCCACCAAGCACAAACAGCACGACCACGCTGCGTTTACGCCAGCGCTCGAGTGTTCTGCCTGCATTGCGCAGAACGAGCCAGAATAGTCCGGTATATGCGCTGACCGAGAGCGCGATGCTTGCGACAACCCAGGCTGGCGTGGAGAAGTCGCGCTCCCAAAGGATAAGAATGTCTCGGTGCGGATACAGCAGCAGCATACCCACGTACGCAAGTGTGGGCAGTGCACAGAGGAGAAGCGCTGTCGCTGTTGCCAGCATGAAATAGGTTCTAAGGCAGGGCAATCTCGCCGAGGAAGACGAGATTGTGCTGACCGGGTTTGCCGCCCTGGGTCACAGGCCAGCGCTCCATGTCAACGCTGTTGTAAGCGCCAGCGAAGAGTCGGTACTTCCCTGGTTCGAGAGGGCTTGGCAATCTGAGTCGATGAGCCTGCCGAATGCCCTCACTGGCTCTGAGGGAGAGCATCGTGCGTGCGCCATTGAACGGCGCACCATCATCTTGAGCAACCGGATTGCCCCGAGCGTCGAGCAAGTGCACGAACAACCGCCCGTCCACTCTCGGGGGCTGATTTACGCGCCAGAAGGTCAGGATGGTCACCTGCGAACTTTCAGCGTTGTGCCGCTCCACAGAGTATCCCAATAAAGTGAGCGGGCCGACCTCAGCGGCGACAGGGTGATCGAACCGTGTTTCGACGGGCTCGAGCGGTGGTTCTACAATGCGCACCTCAGCCAGGGCAAATTCATTCAAGAGGCGGCCTTCACGCTCTCGCCGCAAAACAAGTTGATAAGCAC
Organism: Thermoflexales bacterium; assembly: GCA_025054635.1. Classification (GTDB taxonomy): domain Bacteria; phylum Chloroflexota; class Anaerolineae; order J036; family Brachytrichaceae; genus DRWP01. The sequence goes on along the minus strand of JANWZM010000209.1, from coordinate 807 downwards.
CTGGTGCGAGCTCACTTGTCGGGAGAGCGTATTGGTCACGCACTAGCTCGCCTGCAGGCCACTGCGCGACAGGCCAGGTGGTGCTGCGCATGTCTCGCTCGGCTACAAGCCTCTCCCGAGACTGGCTGTCGAGCAGAACAAGCCGCGTCAACCAATGCGGCGTTGAGGCACGATTCGTCTTCCAAGTCAGAACGACAGGAAGAGCATTGCCCTGCTGGATAGCCTGTGGAACTTCAACGCTGGCTAGCTCGATCTCCTTGCCGCGCCACAGCGAGGGGGAGTCGGACTGCGTCACCCTCAAGTATTTCAGCACCTCGGATGTGCTGAGCTCGACAGCCCAAGTCTGGAGCGTGCGTCCGTCTGCATCTAGCGCACTCAAGACAAGCTGATAGGCTAGAGGCGGTAAGCCCAGCCAAAGCGGGACGTTGTAAAAGGTAGCGTACCCTCCGCCGTTCAAATTCTGGGCAGATGCCCCCTCCAGACCAGGATCAAGCTGAAAGTCGAGCCAAGTCTCGCCTGCATGCAGAAGCCGAACAGAGAGATGCCCCGGACGCGCGCTGCCTTGACCGCCTACCCAGATGACGTTGAGCCCGAAGCCAGGGCGGTCATAATCAGGGGAGGGATACGTCAGACCAGCCCGTGCAAGGCAGAGCTGCGCCTCGCATCGGTTGCCTCGAGCATTCGGCACTGCAGCTATGCTCGGTTGTGTGGGCAGCAAGGCTTCATACAGCAGCACCCTCAAGGCGGTTGTGCGTGCTGGGAACGGAACTTCACGCACGAGGGTGTAGGGCTCGACTAGCGAGAGCG
>JANWZM010000193.1 GCA_025054635.1 Thermoflexales bacterium | reverse complement strand
AGGAGTAGCTAAACAAAAGTTGGTTTGGTACGGAGTCTCAGGGACAGAGGGGCGAGGACTTTGCTGGCGCAGTTCAGGATGCTAGCCACGGGATTTTGGGTTGAAAACTTGGAAACATCGTCTGTCCTTGCATCGACAGCGCAGCGTGTTGCCGCTGCACTCCTTGCCATACTTGCGATGAGCAGCGTGGATAGTTCACTCGCTGAACAAACCACAGTCGTCCCAAAGGCACCTCCTCACTTACCTGTGCTACACTTGCAAATCTAGAACATATGAGCGAATACTCTCAGCAGTTCGGTGGCTCTTGGACCGATCAGAAGCTCGACTGCTTGCAGAAGTATTTGCATGCCTACGCAACTATCTTCAACGCAAACCAGCGAGCAAAGTTCTTCACCACGATTTATCTCGACGCCTTTGCAGGCACAGGCTACAGAGTAGCGAACTTGCGAACTGATGAACCTATCCCCGCAGATGAGGAGCCAACCCTCTCTGAAGAGGAAAGGCTGCTCCTGAAGGGCAGCGCGCGAATCGCGCTAGAGTTGGAGCCTGGTTTCAAGAGGTATATCTTTGTGGAAAGAGACCCCTCAAGAGTCGAAGAGCTAAAACGGTTGCGCGATGAGTTCCCCTCAAAAGACATCCTGGTCGAGCACGGCGACGCTAACACATACATCCAAACCTGGACAGCGCAGACTGACTGGGAAAAGCACAGAGCCGTGGTCTTTCTCGACCCCTATGGGATGCAAGTGCAATGGCGGACGATTCAGAGCATTGCAGATACGCGCGCGATTGACCTTTGGTTTCTCTTCCCTGCAGGAATTGCTGTCAGCCGAATGCTTCCCAAGGACAAGCCGCCCCCAGACAGCTGGGGCAGACGATTGACAGAGCTCTTCGGTTCTGAGGAATGGCGGGATCGCTTTTACACGAGCAGTGAGCAGGAGACTTTATTTGGCGCAGAGGAGACCCTTCAACGGGATGCTAGCTTGGCAAATATCGGCAACTTCCTCATCGAACGGCTAGAAACTGCCTTCGACACAGGCGGCGTGCTCAGGCAGCTCATGGTGCTGCGCAACTCGCGCCGGAGCCCAATGTATCTACTTTGCTTCGCCTGCGGCAATCCGAGAGCAAAAGGCACCGCACTGAAGATTGCAGGAGATCTGGTCACCAAATACACCTTCGCTGAGTTTCTGTCGGTCTAGAGTCGATGGCTAGCCGCTCTAGGATCGAATGGACACAGGTGACCTGGAATCCGCTGACGGGATGCACCAAGGTCAGTCCTGGATGCCGACATTGCTACGCTGAGCGGTTCGCCGAGCGGCTGCGGGCAATGGGATTGGAGAAGTATCGCAATGGCTTCAAGCTCACTCTGCATCCGGACGCGCTTCACGAGCCATTGCGCTGGCGACGCCCTCGGCTGGTGTTCGTCAACTCGATGAGTGACCTCTTCCACGAGCGTGTGCCCCTGTCATTCATCCAGCGCGTCTTCGACGTTATGCGGCAGGCAGGGCAGCATCGCTTTCAGGTATTGACCAAGCGCTCAGCGCGGCTTGTTGAGGTAGCTCCGCTGTTGGACTGGCCGCCTAATGTGTGGATGGGCGTGAGCGTCGAAACCAGCGAGTATGTGTATCGCATCGAGCATCTCAAGCGCACAGGCGCAGCCGTAAAGTTCTTGTCGTGCGAGCCGCTGCTTGGTCCACTGCCTGATCTGCCGCTTGAGGGTATTGATTGGGTCATCGTCGGCGGCGAGTCTGGGCCTGGTGCGCGTTCGATGCAGGTTGAGTGGGTGCGGCAGATCCGCGATCAGTGCCTTGCACGTGGTGTCGCCTTTTTCTTCAAGCAGTGGGGCGGGACTCGAAAGGGCAAGGCTGGTCGAATGCTCGACGGCCGCACGTGGGACGAGCTGCCGCTTCATCGAAACCCAAACCACGCTCCCGCAGCACGTCCAGTCGTCGTACACTCGCCGATTGTGACGAGCGACAACGCTGCCTACATCAACGGCTTCCGCGAGAAAGCCGATTTGATCTGGAGCCTCGCTAACCTGTTGCGCGGCGACTACAAGCCGCACGAATATGCCGACGTGATCTTGCCGCTGGTCGTTCTGCGCCGCCTCGATCAAGCCATGGCAGAGAAGCGCAGCGACGTGCGCGCCGCTTACGAGCGCTACAAAGGCAAGCTAGAGAACCTCGACCCAGTGTTGAGCAAAGCCGCTGACGGCTCACTGGTCTACAACTACTCCCCCTTCGATTGGCAAACCTTGCTCGCTGCGCCAAACGACTTGGCACAAAACCTCGTCGCTTACCTCAACGCCTTCAGCCCAGAGGTGCAGGACATCATCGAGAAGTTCGACTTCCGCCGACAAGTCGCGCGCCTGGACGCAGCCCGCTTGCTCTATCCCGTGCTCAAAGCCTTCGAGACCGTGGACTTGCACCCCAAACAGGTCTCTAACCACCAAATGGGGCTGATCTTCGAGGAGCTGATCCGCCGCTTCAGCGAGCAATACAACGAGACCGCCGGCGAGCACTTCACCCCGCGCGAGGTGATCGCGCTGATGGTCGAACTCCTGCTCAGCGAGGGCGCAGACACCCTCATCCAGCCTGGCAAGATCATCGAGATCTACGACCCTGCCTGCGGCACCGGTGGCATGTTGACTGAAGCGGAGCGCGCCATCTTGGAGCGCAGCCAAGGGCTAAACCCACCCCCGCACGTCTTCCTGTTCGGGCAAGAGATCAACCCCACCGCCTATGCCGTCGCCAAAGCAGACCTGCTGCTCAAGGGGGCAGACCCGCGCCGCTTGGCGTTCGGCAACAGCTTCAGCGAGGACGGTCACCGCGACAAGCATTTCCGCCTGATGCTCTCCAACCCGCCGTTCGGCGTGGAGTGGAAGAAGGTCGAGCACATCATCCGCCAGGAGCACCAGACCGAAGGACACAAGGGGCGCTTTGGCGCTGGGTTGCCACGCATCAGTGACGGCTCACTGCTCTTCCTGCAGCACATGCTGGCAAAGCGCTTCGAGGAGGACGAGGTCGGCAGCCGCATCGCCATCATCTTCAACGGCTCTCCGCTCTTCACGGGCGAAGCAGGCAGCGGCGAGAGCGAGATCCGCCGCTGGATCATCGAAAACGACTGGCTGGAGGGCATCGTCGCACTGCCCGAGCAGCTCTTCTACAACACAGGCATCGCCACCTACATTTGGGTGCTCACCAATCGCAAGTCGCGTCGGCGCAAAGGCAAGGTGACGCTAGTCAACGCCGTTGACTTCTGGGCGCCGATGACGCCGCGCAGCCTGGGGAGCAAGCGCCGCTGGATCTCGCCTGAGCACCGCCAGCGCATCGTCGCGCTCTATCGAGACATGGAGCCGAACGAACACTGCCGCGTGTTCGACAACGCCGACTTCGGCTACCGCCGCGTGCGCGTCGAACGCCCGCTGCGGCTGAACTTCCACGCCTCGCCAGCGCGCATCCAGCGCCTCGCAGACCAGCCCGCCTTCAAGGCGCTGGTCGAGGACAAGCCCAACCGCGCTGCGAAAGCTGCCGAGGGCAAGCTGCTCCAAGAGGCGATCCTGCGCGCGCTCAGCCGCCTGCCAGACCAGCTCAGCCGCGACCCAGCCGAATTCCTCACTTGGCTCAAAGACGCGCTCGCGCCGCTCAAGCTCAAAGAGCCGCTGCGCAAAGCCATCCTCGCTGCGCTCACTGAGCGCGACGAACGCGCTGAACCAGTGACCGACGCGCAGGGCAATCCCGAACCCGACCCTGAGTTGCGCGATTACGAGAACGTGCCGCTTAAGGAGGACGTGCGCACATACTTCGAGCGCGAGGTCAAACCCTTCGTCGCCGACGCTTGGATAGACGAGTCGTTCCGCGACGAGCGGGATAAGCGCGTCGGCGTAGTCGGCTACGAGATCAACCTCAACCGCCACTTCTACAGATACACGCCGCCGCCGCATCCTGCTGACCTGGCGCGCGAGATCGAAAAGCAAGAGCGCGCCATCGCTGCCCTGCTGCAAGAGTGGCTGCGATGAGCGCCCTGCAGCCCTACCCCGCCTACAAACCCTCCGGCGTGCCCTGGCTCGGAGACATCCCTGCCCATTGGCAGGTCAGACGGCTGAAGTTTGTGGCTTCTGTCTTCAACAGTAACGTTGACAAGCGCTCAGAGGAAGGCGAAACTCCTGTCAAGCTTTGCAACTACATTGACGTCTACAACAATGAGCGAATCACAACTGACCTGCCCTTCATGCAGGCAACAGCAAGTGAGAGGGAAATTGTCAAGTTCGCCTTGAGAGGGGGCGACGTAATCATCACCAAAGACTCCGAGGACTGGCGCGACATCGCCGTGCCTGCTCTCGTGGTTGAGGATTTGCGAGAGGTCATCTGTGGTTACCATCTCGCTGTGATTCGTCCGCTTGCAGGGCAACTCGACAGCAGGTATCTCTTGAGATGTCTGCAGTCTGCTGCTGTGAGCTATCAGTTCCAGATAGCGGCAACAGGTATCACTCGGTATGGCTTGAGCAAGCAGGCAATCGGGGACGTCGTTGTCCCATGCCCACCCCTTGCTGAGCAACGCGCAATCACAGAGTATCTCGACCGCGAGACGGCGCGGGTAGATGCGCTGATCGCGCGCAAACGCGCGCTGCTGGAGCAACTGGCGCGTTGGCGCAGCGCAGCTATCTCACATGCCGTCACCAAAGGGCTGAATCCTGATGCCCCGCTCAAGCCCTCCGGCGTGCCCTGGCTCGGGGACATCCCCGCCCACTGGCAGGTCAGACGGCTGAAGTTTGTGGCAGCCTCGGCCTCAGAGAAGCTGGAACAGAAACCAGCGGCTGTGCCCTACCTGGGGCTTGAGAATGTCGAATCTTGGACAGGGAAACTGCTTCTCGAGTCGCCCCAAGAGGAAGTGGAGAGCACAGTGAGCGTCTTCCACAGAGGCGACGTG
>JANWZM010000186.1 GCA_025054635.1 Thermoflexales bacterium | reverse complement strand
AAGCTTGTCGGCGAGCTGCTTGAGGTGCTGTTGCTGTTGTGCTGTGCCTTGCCTCACGCGCTCGCTTAGCTCCTGCAGCCGCTGCAGGGAAAAGTCGCGGACAGGCATGAAGGAATTTTAGAACATCAGTTCTGCCGCTGGTTTGCTGTCGTAGCGGCAGACTGCGTCTGCTGTGTCCGTGCCTTGTGGACTTCTCGCGGGTTATGCGTTGAACGTAGGCGTTGGACGGTTCGGATGCGTTCGTTCCTGACGTTGTGGGTGACGGATAGGATGAGGGGCTTAGGGTGAGCGGTGCAGCAGCGGTTGTTCGCAACTGCCCAGGCTTCCAGCATAACCAGGATGGGTTGCAGCGGGACGAGCGCAGCGACGCAGGCATCCGGATAGGCTGAGGTGTTGAGACATGACCTGCGCTTGCCGAGCGAACGCACAGCAAGGCGAGGGTATGAGTGGCAACGTCAATGCTAATCAAGAGTTCGGGACATGGGATACACTTCAACAAGCTAGCTTGCTGGTGGGTGAGCCGCCCTGCCTTGTATACAAGTTGAGACCGAGCAACTGCTTGGGCGGTGAGGTGAGGCTTGAGGGCGCGATGACCCACGCTCGGTCACGAGCGTGGTGGCTCAAGGGCGTGGACGGTCTGTCGTTCCCAGCGTCACTTGCGCATACAGCAGACGGCTACCGAAGATACAAAGATACAAGCACCTATGAGCGTGAACCGTGTTGCGAGGTTGCTTGCTGCGTTCGCCGTCAGCGCGAGCGTTATCACCGCTTTTCCTGCACAGGGTAAGTCCACTGACGAGGCAGCGCGCCAATCCACCCCATCCGTCTTGAGCGCGCGCACCTTAGCGCTTGGCGCAAGTCACACCTGCGCCATCACGCCCCAAGGCGGTGTCAAGTGTTGGGGAAGGAATGATGGCGGTCAACTTGGGGATGGCACAACGGAGAATCGCACAGCGCCTGTGGACGTGCGTGGCTTGCGCAGTGGTGTCCGCGCGATCACGGCAGGCGCTGCCCACACCTGTGCATTGATGGACAGCGGCAGCGTGAAATGCTGGGGCGTCTGGGCGCCGAGCCGCATTGAGACTGAGCGACGCAGCAGCACTGTGCCTGTGGACATCCCCGATTTGGACAGGGACGTGATGGCTATCGCGGCGGGGGGCGAGCATACCTGCGCATTGACCCGCCAGGGCAGTGTGCTGTGCTGGGGTGAGAACCACTCGGGTCAGCTCGGGATCGGTCAGTTGTTCGGCAGCTACGATGCACCCGTGCAGGTGCGGGGACTAGGTGGCAGAGCGCAGGCAATCGCTGCTGGGAGAAGCCACACTTGCGCGCTTTTGGATGGCGGCGAGATCGCGTGCTGGGGTGAGAACAACAGCGGTCAGCTCGGCTTGGACATGATCTCAACTGGAGGGATGGCGTCGCCCAAGCGCGTGCAAGGGCTGCGCAGCAAAGCCGTGGCGATCACCGCAGGGGCGGAGCACACCTGCGCTCTCTCCGACCGCGGCGAGGTGTTTTGCTGGGGCGACAACCGAGAAGGGCAACTCGGCGATGGAACCCCTAAGCGGGTGGGTGGGGTCTCACAAGTGGTTGGGCTACCCAGACCTGTGCGGCAATTCTCCGCGGGTAGCTGGCACACCTGTGCAGTGTTGACCGACGGCAGCGCTGTCTGTTGGGGTGGGGGCAGTTTCGGGAAACTGGGCAACGGCGAATGGATCAACAGCTCCGTTCCAGTTGCTGTGTCTGGACTGAACAGGGACGTGCGCGAAGTTGCGGTGGGCGGCGACCATACCTGCACAGTGCTCAGCAACAATCAAGTGCTGTGTTGGGGGTCGAACCTCGACGGTCAACTCGGCGTGCGCGAGTCCGGTCAAAGTCGTGTGCCTGCCAACGTTGTCGGGTTGACGGGTGCGGCTCAAGCTGTCGCCGCAGGCGGGTCGTTCACCTGTGCGCTGACCCAAGCGAACGGCGTGCGCTGCTGGGGATCCAACGACTACGGCGTGCTTGGGAATGCTGGCACAACCGATAGCTTGACCCCCGTGGATGTTGCCGGCTTGAGCGCGAGCGTGCGCGCTGTCGATGCAGGGGTGAACCACGCTTGCGCCGTCACGACAGGCGGGCGCGTGCGCTGCTGGGGCTACAACTGGTCGGGTCAGCTCGGCGACGGCACTACCGAGAGCCGAAGTGAGCCAGTCAGCGTGCAGGGGTTGAGCGGCGTGCGCGCAGTAGCTGTCGGCGCGCTGCACACCTGCGCCCTGCTCGAAGCCGGCAATGTGCGCTGCTGGGGCAGCAATCAGTACGGACAGCTTGGGGAAGGCACCCCTGCGGAGCGGCGAACCCCTGTCGCTGACGTACAGTTGGGCGGCAGCGCGCGCGCCATTGCCGCTGGCGACAACCACACCTGCGCGCTGATGACAAACGGCAAAGTGAAGTGCTGGGGCATCAACGACCGAGGTCAGCTCGGCAACGGCAGCACAATGACAAGGTCGGTCACCCCGATGGACGTGCAAGGGCTCGACGACGAGGTCGTTGCGATTGACGCCTCGACGCATACCTGCGCCTTGATGCGCGATGGCAGTGTGCGCTGCTGGGGGGACAATCTCTATGGTGCACTCGGCGACGGGACGCGCGAGGATGCGCGGACCCCCGTGCGCGTTCAGGGATTGGGCGGCAAAGTGCGCGCGTTGGCGCTGGGAGGCTTCTTCACCTGCGCTCTGCTGGAAAGCGGCAGTGTGCAATGCTGGGGGAGCGATTTATTCGGACAGCTCGGTAGGTCTTCAGCGAAAGGGGAGTGGAGCAAGCCAGGTGCAGTTCAAGGGCTAGCAGGGACAGCACAGTCCATCTCAGCAGGCGAAGATCACGTCTGCGCAGTCTTGAGCAGCGGCGCAGTGCAGTGTTGGGGGCGAAACTTCTCAGGCCAGCTTGGGAATGGTATGGCAGGATACCGCATGCTACCAACAGAGGTTGTGTCGCAGTGAGATAGGAATCCCAAACCCACAAGGCGCACGGGCAGGGGAGTGACTACCGCACTGGGACAAACCGCGCTGGTGAGAACATGGCACTGCAACTCGCGCTGGATGTCTAAACTCCCTAAGCGCACATTGCGACGCGGTTTTATACTATCCGCGTAGCGGGTACGCACAAACCTGGAGCGCCCGAGCGTGTGTGTAGCGCATAAGCGATGATCCAGACTTGGAGTAGTGCAGTGTTTCGCCATCATCCCCGCGCCCATCTCCCTGCGAGCGAGAGGGTAGGAGTGAAGGTGGGATGACATACTCCGCTGTGCATCCATGCAGTTACTCACGCAGAGCTTCCATCCTGCGCAGCCAAGAGCGATCTCACGCTCAACTAATGCAGCCGTGATACGTTGATAGGGACAGGTGCTCAAGAGCGCCTCCAGCGCTGAGCGCTGATAAGGACAGAGCGATGCCTAAGAGCCTAAGGAACAATATCATCCCAATCCTGCTGATCACCCTGGTGGTTGCCTATGCAGTAACCCAGCTAGCCACAACCAGCCGCCGTACGCAAAGCGCCGACCTCACCTTGCTCGTCCGCGAGATCAACGAGGGGCGAATCAACTCAATCGTGATCTCAGCCGACGGCTCGACGATTCGAGCAACACGCAAGGAGAGCAACATCCCCCTCATCGTTAACAAAGAAACCAACATTGACGCCAGTCAGCTTCTGAGAAACTTCGGTGTCTCTCAGGAAAAGCTGACTCAGATTGAGTACTCCGTTGAGTCGGTATCGCTGCTGACACAGATCTCGGGCGTCCTGCTCTATCTGCTGCCCGTGCTATTGATCGGCGCTTTCTTCCTGTTCACAATGCGGCGCGCGCAGAGCGGCGCTGATCAGGCGTTCTCCTTTGGGCGTAGCCGCGCGCGGCGGATGACCGCAGAGAACCCCGTCGTCACCTTTGCCGATGTTGCGGGATGCGACGAGGCGAAGATGGAGCTGATGGAGGTCGTTGAGTTCCTCAAGAATCCGGAGAAGTTTATCCAGCTCGGCGCGCGCATTCCCAAGGGCGTGCTGCTGGTTGGGCCGCCCGGCTCAGGCAAAACGCTGCTTGCCAAAGCCATCGCAGGTGAGGCAGGTGTGCCTTTCTTCAGCTTGTCTGGCTCGGAGTTCGTCGAGTTGTTTGTCGGCGTCGGCGCTAGCCGAGTGCGCGACTTGTTCGAGCAAGCGAAGAAAGCCTCGCCCTGTATCGTCTTCATTGATGAGATTGACGCGGTTGGTCGCCAGCGCGGCGCTGGTCTGGGTGGCGGCAACGATGAGCGCGAGCAGACCCTCAACCAAATGCTGGTTGAGATGGACGGTTTCAACACAGACACTAACGTGATTGTCATCGCAGCGACCAACCGTCCTGACATCCTTGACCCAGCGCTGCTGCGCCCAGGGCGCTTCGACCGCCGCGTCGTGGTGGACGCGCCAGATGTGCGCGGGCGCGAGGCGATCCTGCGCGTGCACACCCGCGGCAAGCCGATCCGCAGCGACGTGGACCTTGGACTGATCGCGCGTCAGACGCCTGGCTTTACCGGCGCAGACATCGAGAACCTCGTCAACGAGGCAGCGATCCTCGCGGCGCGCGCAGGCAAAACCGAAATCGGTCAGGAAGAGCTTCAGGAAGCCATCGAGAAGGTTGCCCTCGGTCCAGCTCGGCGTAGCCGCCTGCGCACACAGAAGGAAAATGAGATCATCGCCTATCACGAGGCAGGTCACGCTGTGATCTCTGCGCTGCTGCCCGAGACAAACACCGTCGTACAAAAGGTCACCATCGTGCCGCGCGGCAATGCCGGCGGTCTAACTTGGACTGCGCCTGAGGAAGAAGCTCAGCTGCTCTCAACCTCGAAGCGACGACTGGAAGCGTTGCTCGTCGAGCTGATGGGCGGGCGCGCGGCAGAAGAGATCGTCTTCCAAGACGTGACGGCAGGCGCGATGAGCGACCTGGAGCGCGCCTCAAACATCGCGCGCAACATGGTGCGGGCTTACGGCATGAGCGAGGCAATCGGCCCAGTCTCCTACGGCGAGCGCAGCGACCTGGTCTTCCTCGGGCGGGAGATCGCTGAAGGGCGCAACTACAGCGAGATGATCGCCGAGATGATTGACCGCGAGGTGACAAACATCCTGCGCCGTGCTTACGACAGGGCGAAGGCGATCCTGACTGAGAACATGGACAAACTGCATGCCGTCGCCAAGGCGCTGCTTGAGCGCGAGACGCTCGATGCCGTCGAGTTCCGCCGAGTGATGGGGCTGGCGGAACTGCCCTCAACGAACAACGGGGCTGTGCCTGCTTAAGTAGGTTTGGCTTCTCTGTGCAGGGCGCTGAGGTAGCCCTCTCGGCGCCCTGTTTTCAGATCTGCACTACGCGCTGAACGCGCACCTGCGTCCCTGCGCGTGTCTCCAGAACTTGGTCAGGGGTAGCAAAGGCGGTTCGCAAATACGCCATCCCAACTGTTCCAGCTGCACTGGTGACGCGCCCGGCTAGATCCCCAGTTTGGCTGAGCAGCTCGTCACCTGCAACAAGCGGCATCGCAGAGGTGACGACGCACAGCTTCTTGGCGATCTGACCGCGCGACTCCATCCGTGCGATCACCTCCTGACCAGTGTAGCAGCCCTTTGCAAAGCTCACTGATCCCCACAACCCAGTTTCGAGGGGGATGTAGTCCTCGCTGATCTCATGCGGAAAGGCGGGGTAGCCGCTGTGGATTCGATGTCGCTCCCAGTCGCCGTTCACGCAAGTTGCGTCGGAAGCGTCGAGCGCGCCGATCACAAACCAGCCCTCGCCCAAGACGACTGGCGCGCGCACGAAACGCTTGCCATCAGCGAGGCAGTGAGACCATGGCGTGCAGGGCAGCGTAGTCGTGCCCGCAAGCGCAGCCACACGCTCTGGCTCGTCAAAGATGCCCAGGATGGTGGCAGGTGTCTCTTCGCCGACTTGCACATCATCATTGAAGAAGATGTGCTTGCGCAGCCAGCGCAAGGTCTTCTCTTTTGCGCCGGCGCTGCCGAGCAGCAGCAAGCTGTCCGTGTCAGCCAACACTGCGAGCCAATCCACAATCCGCCCGATTGGGGTGGTCAACACGGTTGTGCGCCCCTCGCCGACCGACAAGCCGCGCAAGTCGCCAGTGGACATGCGCTGCAGGAAGTCGAGCCGGGTGTTGCCGCGCAGCCGAATGCAGCTGAAATAGTTCGAGAGGTCGAAGCAAGTCATGGCTGGACAAGCTTCTCCAAACGGGCGCGACATTCAGCGTCGCGCACGCCGACCCACGACCAAATGTAGTCCGCAAGCGCCTGCCCCCTGAGGCTGGGAAACCGCCGCGGGTTAAACAGCGCTGCCTCATCGCCCCACGCCTCTAAGCGTTTGAGGAGCTGGGCGTGGGCAGCCCGAAAATCGGCTTGCAAGTGTGCCAAGGGGCGCTCGCGTTGAGCCGCGACCTCCCGGGCGTCTGCTTCAGCAGAGCAGCGCGGCAGTTGCACGTTTGTGCTTCGCCCTGCCTGAAACAGCAGCGTCACCGCGCGCGCAGTCCAGATCGCCGACTGCGCCATGACCTCGGCGAGCAACTCGGCAGGCAGGCGCTGCAAGATTTGCTCCAGTGCCTCTCGCTCGAGGCGGAGCGCGTTGATCAGCGCAGCTTTCGTCTGTGGCGTTGCGGACACGGCTCTAGGGGTGCTCGACGCGCATGATGTTTGTCAGCGCGCCAATGCGCTCAATCTGAACGGTGCACAGGTCACCGTCCTGCAACCAGCGCGGAGGCACGCGCCCCATCCCGACACCAGCAGGCGTGCCTGTGGCGATCAAGTCACCAGGCATCAGCGTCATGTAGCGGCTCAGATGTGCGATCAGCGTTCGCACGTCAAAGATCATCTCGCGAGTGTTGGAGCACTGAACGACCTCGCCGTTGAGCAGGCAACGGATGTCAAGCCCCTGCGGGTCGGGGATTTCGTCCGTTGTTGTGATTGCCGGCCCAACTGGGCAGAAACCGTCCAGCGTCTTGCCAAGCACCCACTGCTTGCCGCCATCAGCAAACTGTAGGTCGCGGGCGCTTAGGTCGTTGACACAGGTATAGCCGCCGACGTATTCGAGGGCGTGCTCTGGATGGACATTACGGCAGGGCTTGCCAATAACCACGCCGAGTTCTGCCTCGTAGTCCACTTGGCGCGCGACCTCAGCGCGCCAGGTGATGGTTTCACCCGGACCGGCGATCGCGTTGGGAAACTTTGCGAAGACGATCGGGGCGCTCGGCACAGTAGCGCCCGTCTCGCGGACGTGGTCACGGTAGTTTAAGCCGATGCCGATGATCGCGCGCGGCTGAATCGGCGCGAGCAGGCGTACGTTACGCAACGGGAGCACGCGCGTCCGTACCTGGAAGAGGCTGTTTGCGCGGTCACGCGCCGTTGGATCGCTCAAGATGCGCAGGACATCGCCCGCGTCCGAGAGGTCAACGACTGTCTCGTCTAGAAGCGCGCCTGCGTAGGTGTGCCCATCGAGGGCATAGGTCACTAAGCGCATCGGTCAAGCAGCGCGGCGGCTAGGCAGGCGCAGGCGGCGGAGCCGAGCCAGCAGCGCGCGCCCGCGCTCGAGTGCGCGCGCATAGATCAGCAGCAACGCCTCCTCGCTCAGCCGCTCGCCAGTGGCGCACCAGCGGTAAACCGCCTCGCCCACAACGTAAGTCCCAGCAAATGCAACAGCAACTTTCGTGAGCGCGCCTACGGCAGGGATTAGGCCGACCAGACTGCGGGCAAGCTGGCGCAGCAGAAAGCCACCGCCGATGACTCCTACAAGCTGAGGCGCGATATGCCGAAAGTCGGACGGCAGCCCCATCGCGAGCGCGATCTTGTAAGCCATGACGCCCTGGTTTTTGGTCAGCACAACAACATCAGCAACGTTGAGCGGCAGCCCAGTGACTGGGTTCACTTCCAGCACAGCCGTGCCCAGGCTGTAGGCAAGGTTCGCCGAGGCTACGTCGTCAATCAGTGCGCGCACCACAGGTGCGCGGAAGGCGGGCAGATGCCGCGCAAGCGCCAGGTCGCTCACCGCGCCCATCTCGCGCACCGCCTGAACGATGCAGCGCACCGCTTCGCGCTCATCGAGCACACCGTTGATCGTAGGCAGCCACACCCCTTCTCCCGGCGCAGTGCCCTCCGCAAGCAGACACAGCCGAACAGGTATTCCAGCCGCAGCTAAGGCTTGCTGGATGCGCCTCTCCTCAGCGAAGTCGAGGTGCGCGGCTGCAACGATGAGGGCTACATCTGCGCGAGCAAGCGCAACGGCTGCGTCAAGGGGCAGGGCAATCGCGGCGCGATGTGAGGGGACGTCCTCAGCGCGATCCCCCTGGTAGAGCAGGCGCACCAGGTGCTCCGCAAGGGGGAGGTCGCGGCTGACAACGATCAGCGTAAATGGGCGCTCGGCTGCAAGCTGCGCAGGGCGCACGTCAACCTCGCGCAGCACCTCGAGGACGGCGCGCAACCCCCCTAGCGAGGCAAGCAAGTCGAGCGGAGCGCGGCGTGCAGGCAAGCCTGAATCAGCAGGCGGTCTTCAGCGCAGGTCTCACCTTAGGCAGCTGGCTTGCCTGCGTTGCTATCCGCTGGGGGTTGCGAGGGAGCGGCTGCCTTCTTCTCGTCTTCGCCCTCCAGACCCTTGCGGAACTCACGGATGCTCTTCCCAAGCTCGCCGCCGATCTTCCCGATCCGCCCGACACCGAACAGCAGGATGACGACGACGAGGATCAAAATCACCTCGAGCGGTCCAAGTGGCATGTTTCTTCTTGCCTCCTTCAGGATTGCAGGGCACGCCCA
>JANWZM010000132.1 GCA_025054635.1 Thermoflexales bacterium | reverse complement strand
TTGCCGAATTTGCTCGCGGATCGCCAAGCGGAAGGCAGGGAACACATCGTAGCCCACTCGCCGAAGCCGACCTTCAAAGGGCGCGACTAGTGCAATCTTGATTGTTGGGCGCGGCGCGCAAGCGACCAGCAGCGCGACAAGCGCCAGCACCATCAGGCTATGGCTGCGGCTCATGCAGCCCCTCCACACCCACACTCACCCCGCGCAGTACCACGCGGTCAATTTCAGTTCGCGTCGCCAGGCGATACCACACCACTTCGAGCGCGTACGGCTCATTGGGCGACAATGCTGGCGGACGGCGCATTGGGGTGCACAAGCTGTCGTTGATAATATGGCTCACGCTCCATGCCCAAGTTGGCATCAAGCCGCCCAGAGGCTGTGCGTCGGCTTGGGCACGCAGAACACCAGCGCCATCGTAGAGCCGAAGCGAGACCTGCAAGGCGTCAGCGCGGTTTCCATTCGCGCGGACGAGGCGCCAACGCGGGCGGAAGCAGACATCTTGATACGACGTAAAGAACCAATCCAGATATTGCAGGGCGATCCCGTTCTTGAACACGTGTAGGGGTGTGGATTGTGGAAGTGACGCGCTAGCTTGCACGTGTGGCCCGAGCAAGGTTGCTCCGTCGGTGAACCCTCCAGCGATGAACGCGCGCAGCGGTTGTCCGTCTGAGGTGCGCGTGCGTAGCAGACGACCCTGATTGTCGTAAGCCTGAATGGTCAGCAGGGACTGCCCAGGCAAGTCAGCCAACGTCTGGTGGGCGCTTTGTCGCGGGTCGCCGGGCGTTTGTTGGCGCGCGTAGCGGAACAACGGCATCGGCACACCACCAACGGGCAACTCTTGCGTGACGGTGATGCCGGCTGGTGCGCGGTCGTCGCGCCAGCGCAGCGTCAGCGTAAACCACTCACCTGGACGCACCACAGGTGGATCGACTTGTGCTGCGATTAGCACGAACTCATCCCCTGTTCCCCAAAAGAAGATCGGGCCGCGGTGAGGGAATGGTCGGCGCTCGAAGTCAAGCGCCCGCATGGGTGGCGGCTCATGATGCACAGGGAAGGCGCGAAACCACAGGTGAGTCGCGGTCAGCGCAACTAAGCCAAACACCCCCAGCCCTGCAAGCGCTTGGCGTTGCATGACGGGCAAGGCGCGCAGGGCAGCAACCGTCGTGATCAACCACACCATCAGTCCGGTCAGCGCGATCGCGTTGGCGATCTGCTCAACTGGCAAGGGCTGATAGAACAAACGCACGTTGTGCTCACCCGCAGGCAGGCGCAGCCAAACCCAGCCTGAACCCTCGTAAGGTTGCGCTGCGCGCGGGGCGCTACCGTTCACGCTAACGTTCATGCCAGGCAACGCAGCCGCAGGTAGAACAATCGCACCTTCGCGCGTCAGC
Source organism: Thermoflexales bacterium (assembly GCA_025054635.1). Classification (GTDB taxonomy): domain Bacteria; phylum Chloroflexota; class Anaerolineae; order J036; family Brachytrichaceae; genus DRWP01. Next base: position 3,653 of record JANWZM010000132.1, on the reverse strand, counting down.
CGCACGCGCCAACGCTGCTCAACGGCGCCGCGGCTTGTCTGTTCTGAGTCCAGTGCCTCGGGCGAGAGACCTTCCTCAGCAGGCAGGGCTTGCAGCTTCATCCCGAGCACGCCAAAGCCAACGTAGGGGCGCGGTGTCATTGCTGCTGGCAAGTACTCGGCGCGGATGGTTGTGCCGATGTTCCCGCTATACCATTCGTAAAGCTGGATCGTCTTCGGGTTGACGTCGGCTTGACGAATGTTCAGCCGCTCATTGGGCACGCTCGTCAGCATCGCCCACCCCAGCACGAGCGTCGCCAGTACGACTGCAAAGCGCGCGACAGGCGAGGAAGGCAGCACTTCCGTTGTTCGTTGGTATGCGACGTAGGTTGGCGTTCGCAGGATCACTGCTCGCTCCTGCTCCAAGCGCAGCCCGCCTAAGCCGCCAATCAGCAGCGAGGCGAACACACTTTGCACCGATAGCCACCGCCAGGGGAATTGGGCGAGTTGCAGCGGCGGCAGCGCTTCCCAGATTGGCGCACTATCTGGTGTAATCATCAGCGTCGTCAACCCAAACAGCGCGGCAATCGCCAGCCACTCTCCCACCTGTCGCCGACGCAGTGCAGCGACGAGCCAAACCAATCCGCCCAGCGCAATTAGTCCTGACTGGACGAGCCCCATCGCAAACGCCTTTCCGACCTCGCTGCTGCCGTAGTCAAAGGCAAGTGTGGACTGAATGAGATCACCCGCGCGGAAGTGATTGGCAAAGTAGAAGTACCCCGTTGTCTGGTCGCCGAGCTGGACTGCCGGGGCAAGCGCAAGCGCGGGCAGCCAAAACCATGCGCTCAGTGCCAGTCCAAGGGTGGCTGCGCCGAACAACCCAAGCAAGTGCAGAAGCCGAGTTTGCCAGGATGCGCCTTGGCACAGCAGCACTTTGAGCGACCACAGCACAGCGATAGGCGCGAACAGCATCACGCTCACGTTGTGCGTCACTGCCAGCGCCGCCAGCGCCCCGCTGAGCGCGGGCAGCGCGCGCCAATCGCCACCGCCGACGCGCTCGATCCCCCATAAGATGAGGGGAAACCACGCGAACGCCCAGAACTCCGAGAGCGAGTCGCCGCGGACGTAGAGGTTGACCAGGTGAAAGGGAGCAAGCGCATACGCGCAGGCAGCTAGCGTGGCGCCTGCGCGGCTCAAGCGCGCCTGCGCCAGCAAGTACATCGCAGCTGCCGCGCCAAACATGCCAGCGGTTTGGGTGAGCTTGATCGCGCTGAGCAGGTCAACGCCGACAATGTGCAACCCAGCCGCGATGTAGTACGGCAGCGCTGCGTAGAAGTAGAAGAAAGGGTAACCAAACCCATACGCTGCGTTTGGCATCCAGCGCGCAGGAAAAGCGCCAGCGCGAAGATTCTCAGCAAGCTCGAAGGTGCGAACTAGCAGAAACGGGCTGTCACCGCCAGCGCGTGTGTTCAGCAACCCCTCGCCTGACCAAAGCTGCCAAACTGCACTTGTGCAGACTGCAACGATTAAGGCAACTCGGCTCAATGCAGGAAGGGAAGTTAGCCTCACGACAAGAGCAATGAGCAGGCAGCAGAGTGAATGCCTGCGATTCTCAGGTGCTGGAGTAGGGGCTACCGTGCGTCAGAAGAATCGCTTGGCTAATGCCAACACACCTTGCTTCCACGGCACGCGGTGTGAAACGCCAGACTTACCCTGGAACGAGGCTTTGTTGGCTAAGTACCACTCGTAGTTGCGGATCAGCGCCTGCTTGTTGCTGTACTTCGGCTTGAACCCCAGCACGCGCTCTGCCTTCTCGATTGAGACATACGAGTCTTTGTGCACAGTTTCGTACACCCACTTGTAAAGGGGGGAGAGGCGGAAGAACTCCAGCGCGCGCAGCGCCCAGATAACTGGCTCGGCAGGTAGTGGAACAACTTTCTTGCCGAACCCTGCGTAGTCCAGCACAGCCTGGAAGTCCTCAGCGACAGTGCCGAACTCTTTGGCGCCGATGTTGAACGTGTCGTTCGTCTTGTCGCAAGGCAAAGTGCAGCACAGCCAGATCGCCTCGCACAGGTCTTCCACATCGAGATACTGATACAGATTCTTGCCGCTGCCGAGCACAGGGAAGCCGCGCCCGCTGCTCGCCCAGTCGTAAAGCAAGGCAAACACGCCCAGCCGCTCCGGCCCGATGAATGACTTCGGGCGCAGGATCGGCACACAATGTCCTTTGGCGCGGAAGGACTCGCATATTCGCTCCGCCTCAATCTTGGCTTCGCCATACGGACCAACACCCTGTAGGCGGTCGTCCTCGCGCAACGGATGATGGTCGGGGATGCCATACACTGCTGTAGAGGAAATGTGGATCACCCGTTGAGCACCTGCGGCAAAAGCCGACTCAAGCACGTTGCGCGTGCCGATAACGTCAGTCGTGTAGATGTCCTCTCTCGAGTAGAGGGGCAGTGCCGCAGCAGTGTGCACGACAATTTCCACACCGACCATCGCCTTGTCCAACGTTGCTCGATCCCGAATGTCCGCCTTGTAGAACGTGATGCGGCTGCGCTCGGGATAGTCGAAGTCTGCGATGTCGTAGCAAACCACGGACTGACCCTTTGCTAGCAGGTAGCGGGTCAAGTTGATCCCAAGAAAACCAGATCCACCAGTGATGAGAAATTTCATAGCGGTCTGCGATCATACCTACCGCAGCCAAGGGTACGTCCCCAAAGAGTGACCGTCGTTACTAACAGGCGGCACATAGTACTCGTTCCACCGTCACCTTTGCGTCTCTCTACAGTGTGTCAAGGCAGCACACCCTGCATTGTGCTCGCGCGGTCACTTCCCCTCTCAAGGAGTGGCAGAGGCTGAGTGTTGACCGCGGCACTGAATGGTCAGTCCGAGACGACACACCAGCTTTCGGTCACTCCGCGTTCTCTTCTTGGCTTGCGGTCGCGTTCTGTGTGACTCGCTTTCGGCAAGGAATGCTTCGGGAAGCGCTCGGTCAGATACGTGCACGTCGGGTCGGCTTGCATCGCCGAGGCAGCTTGGCTTCAGCCTTGCGCCAGGGTATGGCGTTCGCGCAGCGAGGGCAAGGCGTCGAGCAGCGCTTCAACAGTCGGCGCGCGCACGGCGGCTTCCAGCAGCGCGTCCAGCAGCGCCAAGTCGCGCTGCTCACGTGCAGCCTCGACCAGCGCCCGCACTGCCTCAGGCACTGCCCCAAACCGCAGCACCACCATCTGCAACAACGTCTCTGCCTTGCCCTCAGCTCTGCCCTGCGCCTCGCCCTCGGCTCTGCCCTGTGCAATACCCTCGGCTCTGCCTCGAGCTTCGCCTCGTGCCTCGCTCTCAGCGACCAGTTCCTGATACAACGGCGATTCCCACATCACAGCCTCCAGCAGGTAGCGCGCCACCTGCTCGCGCTCGAATTGTAGCCGCGCCATCACCGCTGTGCACAACGTCAAGTCCGCCCGCAACGCCCGCTCACCAACCCGCTCCAGCAACGCCCCGACCTCCGCCAGCGCGTCCCGCTCGCCCCAGTCCGCCAACACCGCAAACGGCAGCAATCCGACCGTCGCTGCCAGCGCCGCGCCGTCCTCTTCCCACACCCGCACCACCCGAAAGCGGTGCACCACCTGCGCGTCGCGGTATTCCGCCTGCACGGCTGCCCCACCCGGCTTGAGC
>JANWZM010000006.1 GCA_025054635.1 Thermoflexales bacterium | reverse complement strand
ACCCCATCAAGGGCTTTCCGCACCTGCTCAGGCGACAGGTAACGAGTGATGCGAGCGTCACTACACAGCAGATCCGCCAAGGGGTTAGGCAAGCCTGCAACAACTGCAGACCATGCCTCCATCGCTCGCTCGCGGATAACCTCATGTGCAGCTTGTCGGTCAGCACCCGCTTTGACCAGCGCCATCAGCAGGCGCTCGGTTGCGGCAAACGGGCTGAAAGCCTGCAGCGTGCGCTTGATCAGTGCTTCGTTGACCTGCAAGCCGCGAACGACGCGCAGGGCGAGCTGAACGATCTCGTCAGCAGCGAGAAAAGCCTCGGGCAAAGCAGCGCGGCGGTTCGCTGAGTCATCCAGGGTGCGCTCGAGCAGCGAGTGGGCAGCGTTGTCCCAAAACACGCGCGGCAGCGCAGCCAAAAAACGCGCCAGCGCGCCGATCCGCTCTGCCAAGACTGGGTTGCGTTTGAACGGCATGGCAGAAGACCCAACCTGCTTCGCGCCGAACGGTTCGCTCCACTCGCCGAGTGGCGGCGACTGCAACAGGCGCAAGTCGAAGGCAAACTTATACAGCGTCTGCCCTAGCCCAGCCAGCGCGTTGACGACGAGCCACTCTTGCTTGCGCGGGTAGATTTGCGTCGAGACAGGAAACGCCTCCAATCCCAGCTTCGCCAACGCGCGCTGCTCGAGCGCAGCAGGGTCACTGCTCAGCTCTGCATAGGACGCGCTCGTGCCGACAGCGCCACGGAAGCCCTTGCCGCGAATCAGCGCGCGCGCAGCGCGCAGCGCCTCGTCGTCTAGCAGCAAATCTTGCAGGTATTGCGCAAGGCGGTAGCCAACTGTCGTTGGCTCGGCAGGCTGGAGGTGAGTAAACGCCATCGTTGGCAAGTCAGCGTAGCGCAGGGTCTGCTCAGCAAAGACGCAGATGAGGTCGCGCAGCGCACCGCGCAGCAAGTCTACGCCCTCGCGCAGGCGCAGCGCATCGGCGTTATCTTCGATGTCTGCTGAAGTCGCGCCTAGGTGCAGCACCGCGCCACCAATACGGCACTGCTCAGCGTAGGCGTGCAGCTCAGCCATTAAGTCGTGGTGAATCTCGCGCTCGATTTCAAGCGCCCGCGCAATGCTCGCCTCGCTGACCTCGTGCATGTGCGCGCGCAGGTCGGCTGCTTGTTCGGCGGTGATAATGCCCAGCTCAGCTTGCGCCTCAGCGAGCGCAACCCAGACACGTCGCCAGGTCAAGCGCCTTGTGCGCTCGCTCCACAGCGCGCGCATCGGCGCACTACCGTAGCGCACCGTGAATGGCGACTGGTACTGATCTATTCCGGACACCGTTCAGAACCCTGCCACACCGAAGCGTCCGAGCAACGCTGCAGCCAGCGGGCTGATAACCAACGCAGGCAGAAAATTCGCCAGGCGCATGGGCTTGACCTCGAGCAGCGTCAATCCGATACCGAGGATCATCAGCGCGCCGGTCGCCGACAGCACAGCGATCGTCGGCGGCGTCAATGCCCCCTGCGCTGCGCCCGCGAACAGCGTGAGCCCGCCTTGGACGAGCAGGATGGTCAGGATGCTAAACCCAACGCCCAGCCCGAGCGAGGCAGCGAAGGCAAGCGCGGCAAAGCCATCGAGGGTGCTCTTGATCGCCAGCAAAGAGTAATCCCCAAACAGCCCATCGCGGATTGAGCCGAGGATGGTCATCGGCCCAACGCAGAAGACGAGACTGGCAGCAACGAACCCTCGGATGAAGCGAGCAGCGCCCTCTGCGGAGGCGTTGCGCGCGAAGCGGCGCTCCAGCCACGCCCCAGCGCGGGCGAGCGCGCCATCCAAGTCTGTGACTTCGCCGATCAGCCCGCCGATCAGCAACGAGAACAGAATGACGAGGAACTTCACGGGCACATTTGCTTGTCCTTGCAGGGCATCCACCAAGCTGAGCACAGCGTAGCCGACTGTGCCTAAGCCTAAGCCGTCCAGGACGGTTCGGCGCA
>JANWZM010000184.1 GCA_025054635.1 Thermoflexales bacterium | reverse complement strand
GAGCCTGCGTATCTCAGCGGCATGCTGGCGGGCGGCTTGACGAAGAGCAATATCATCGGCGTCGTTGGTGGCTATCCTGTGCCTGAGGTCAACCGCATCGTCAACGCCTTCACCCAGGGCGTTTGGTCAGTCAACCCAAATGCCGAAGTGAAGACGTCGTTCATCAATAGCTGGTTCGACCCTGCAGCTGCAAAAGAGGCAGCATTGGCGCAGATCGAGGCTGGAGCAGACGTCCTATTTGCAGAACGGTTCGGGGTCATTGAAGCTGCAGCAGAGAAGGGACTGTATGTCTTCGGCAGTATGAGCGACCAGACCAGCCTAGCACCTGACTACGTGGTGAGCGGTCCTGTCTGGCACATGGAGCCGACGGTGAACTACATCATCAGCCAAGTTCGCGCAAAAACCTACACCGCGCTTGACCTCAAGGATTTCAGCATGGTCGCCAAGGGCGGTGCTAGTCTCGCGCCGATTAATACTAAGGTGAAGAACGGCATCCCTCAGGATCTGATTGACAAGGTCAAGGCAAAAGAAGCGGAGATCAAAAGCGGTGTCTTCCGCGTGGACATCATCGAATCGCAGCCGCCTGCTTCTGCCAAGCTGAACCGTTAGGGTGATGAAGCCCGGGTGCCGTCCATCCGTACCCCTGTTTGAAGCGAGAGCACTGCGGGTATCCTGACCCGCGGTGCTCTCATTTACATTCGTGTCTCATTGCCATGACCGACGCGAACGAAGCCATGCTGGTCTGCATGCGTGGCATTTGGAAGCAGTTCGGACCGGTGATCGCTAATCAAGGAGTGGACTTTGACCTGAAGCCAGGAGAGATCCACGCTCTTCTTGGCGAGAACGGCGCTGGGAAAAGCACGCTGATGCGAATCCTGTATGGCTTGTATCGCGCAGATGCTGGCTCGATCGCAGTTGGCGGCGCTGAAGTCGCCATCCATTCCCCGCGCGATGCAATCGCTTTAGGGATCGGCATGGTCACGCAGCACTTTGCGCTGGTGCCGCCGCTGAGCGTTGCAGAAAATATCATTCTCGGGCAAGAACGAGGCTTGCGCCTCGATCTGAGGACGGCTGAGGGCAAGGTTGCCTCCGCTGCGAAGCGATTCGGGCTATCCGTTGACCCGAGGGCGCGCGTGAGAGACCTGTCGGTTGGGCAGCGACAGCGTGTCGAAATTCTCAAGGTGCTTCACCGCAACGCCCGTGTGCTGATCCTCGATGAGCCAACCGCTGTGCTGACCCCTCAAGAGATCGAACAACTTTTTGAAACACTGCTTCGCCTAAAGACTGAGGGGGTCTCAGTTGTATTCATTAGTCACAAGCTGCATGAGGTTATGCGCATCACAGACCGCGTGACAGTCATGCGCGCAGGGAAGGTTGTTGGCACGACAGCCACACACCAGATGTCGCCATCCGAGCTTGCGCGGATGATGGTTGGGCAAACCATCGTTGGTGTGAGCAAGCCCCCGCGCACAGGACAAGGGTCGGTCGTGCTGAAGCTTGAAGACGTGTGGGCGAACGATGACAAAGGCGTCCCCATCCTGAAAGGCGTCTCACTCGAGGTTAACACAGGCGAGATTCTGGGGATCGCCGGCGTCGCTGGTAATGGTCAAACAGCGTTGTCAGAGGTGCTTGAGGGCACGCGCCCCAGCACGCGTGGGCGCATGTGGGTGTGCGGCAAAGACATCACAAACGCTAGTCCCGACCAGGTAATGCAAGCAGGGGTTGGGCGCGTTCCTGAAGATCGCCACGAGAGCGTCATTGACGAGATGACTGTTGCAGAGAACATGGCGATTGAGCATATTGACGAGTTCAGTCGTTTTGGGCTGCTACGCCACGCGCAGATTCGACAGCATGCTGAGAGGCTAATCGCTGAATACCAGATCAAGGCACGCCCCAACGACCGCGTCCGCACGCTCTCTGGCGGCAACATGCAAAAAGTGATCCTTGCCCGCGTGCTTGAGCGCAACCCACGCGCGATTGTGGTTTCCCAGCCCACGCGCGGATTGGACATCAGTGCTACTGAGTATGTGCACGGCAAGCTCCTGGAGCAGCGCCAGAAAGGAGCAGCCGTGCTGCTCATCTCAGAGGATCTGGATGAGATTCTCAAACTTGCTGATCGTGTGGCGGTGATCTACAACGGCAAGATTATCAGCGTTATGCCCGCAGAAGAGGCTAATCCCGAACGATTGGGCTTGTTGATGGCAGGTGTGCATTGAAACGAATAGCCGATTGACCCTTCACACCAGAGTGTCTCGATCATGGGCTTAAAACTAGAACGCCAAGCTGCGCCTGTGTGGGTGCAACCATTGCTGCCCGTGTTGGCAATCGTGCTCACCTTTGGTCTGACCAGTGTGTTCGTGTTGCTTGCAGGTGCGAATCCTCTGCGCGCTTACTATCACTTCCTGCTTGAGCCACTCTCGAGTCGAGTCAGCTTGTTGGAGATGCTGGTGAAAGCGACGCCCCTGCTGCTCACTGGGATCGCAGTGGCTTTTGCCTTTCGCGGCGGGTTTTGGAACATCGGCGCCGAAGGACAGTTCTTAGCTGGCGCGACCGCGGCAACAGCCATTGGCATGAGCATGCATGGTATGCCTGCGTTGGTTGCAGTTCCATTGATGGCGCTGGGTGGCTTTGTGGCAGGTATGGCTTGGGCTTTTGTCCCGGCCGTGATGAAAGTCGAGCTCCACGCGGACGAAGTAGTTACAACCCTGTTGCTCAACACGGTTGCGCTCCTCTGCGTGAGCGCACTGCTCAACGGTCCTTGGCGTGATCCGATCTCGCAGTGGCCGCAGTCGCCCGAGATCGCCTCGACGGCGATCCTGCCCAAACTTGTGCCGCGCAGCCGATTACACCTGGGGTTCCTGTTTGCTGTGTTTGTTGTCCTTGTCGTGGGCTTCATACTCACCCAGACAACGCTGGGGCTACGCATGCGAGCCGTTGGGCTTGAGCCGAAGGCGGCACGATTCGCTGGCGTGCGCGTGGAGCGCACACTGCTGGTCACAGCGCTGGTGAGCGGTGGGGTTGCAGGTTTCGCTGGCATGGTGGAGGTTGCTGGGATTCACTACCGCCTGATTGAGGCAATCTCTGGGGGGCACGGCTACACCGGCATTCTGGTCGCAACGCTGGGCAATCTGAGTCCGCTTGGGGTTGTGCTGTCAGCGCTGTTTGTTGGGCTAATAGACATCGGTAGCCAGACAGTCAGTCGGGCGTTGGGTGTTCCAGTTTATCTTGGCGATGTTATCCAAGCAACGTTGCTCCTGGTCACGTTGGCGGTCTTGTTGTTGCAGAACTACCGCTTGAGCTGGCGAAGGGGAGGAGCGCTGTGATGGACGCGCCTTTAGTCGGTTTTCTGGTCGGCTTAATCGCAGCGACTCTACGTGTGGCAACTCCGCTCCTCTTCGCGACGCTGGGTGAGCTTTACAGCGAGCGCAGCGGTGTGCTTAATCTTGGCATTGAAGGCATCATGTTCCTCGGCGCGTTTGCTGGCTTCGCAGCCGCTGCACGCGCGGAAGCTGCAGGCTGGGACGCTTACCTCTGGATAGGGCTGCTTGTTGCAGCGCTCGCGGGTATCTTGATGGGGCTGCTCATGGCACTGTTGACCGTTACGCTGGGCCTGAACCAGCACGTGTCGGGGCTTGGAGTTACCTTGCTGTGCACAGGTCTGTCGTTGTTTGGATTCCGTTTGGTCTTCGGTGAGAGCGCTGTGCTGCCAAGAATTACGCCGTTTGCGACGGTCAATCCGCTCCCTGGTGTCCCTGTCCTAGGAACGATTCTTGACCAGCATCTCCTCACCTACGTTGCCTTCTCAGTCCTAGTGCCGCTTGGGGCTTGGGTGCTCTACCGCACTCATTTTGGGCTGAATCTGCGGGCGGTTGGTGAGAATCCTGAGGCAGCAGACGCAGCGGGTATCCCTGTTTTCCGGGTGCGCACGATTGCGCTGACAGCAGGCAGTGCACTCATGGCGATAGGGGGCGCCTTTCTATCGCTTGCACAACTGGGCGCGTTTACACCTGGCATCATTGCTGGACGCGGCTGGGTGTGCATTGCGCTGGTGATCTTTGCGCGGTGGGATCCCGTACGTGCCCTGCTTGGGGCAGTGCTGTTCGGAGGCGTCTTTGCCCTTCAGCTCCGCCTACAAGCTCAGGGCGTGCAGTTGCCCTATGAGCTGCTGCTCGCCTTGCCGTACTTGATCACGATTGCTGCCCTCGCCGTCGCAGGCAGGAATGCGCCCTATCCAGGCGCATACCTGAAACCCTACCGGCGCGAGTGAGTGGGCAGCTTTGACCTAAATTTGCCAGTGAGGAACGCACATGGACGAGTTCATGCAAGCTGCTATCGAAGAAGCTCGCACGGGTCTAGCTGAAGGGGGAATCCCCATCGGATCGGTTCTAGTGATTGACGGGAAGATCGTCGGGCGTGGACACAACCGCCGCGTACAGAAAGGCAGTGCCATCCTTCATGCAGAGATGGACTGCATCGAGAACGCTGGTCGGCTTAAAGCCAGCGATTACCGCCGAGCGATCTTGTACAGCACGCTCTCGCCGTGCGATATGTGCAGCGGCACTGCATTGTTGTACAAAATCCCCAAAATTGTGATCGGCGAAAACGTTACTTTCCGCGGTCCGGAAGATTACCTGCGCAGTCGTGGTGTTGAGCTGGTCATCTTGAATGACCTGACTTGCATCCGGCTCATGCAAGACTTCATCGCTGCCAGACCTGAGCTCTGGAATGAGGACATCGGCGAGTAGCTCATAGCAGGGCACTCCGTAGCTGCTTCGCACGACTTGTGACCCTCCGACTAAACACAAGACAGCAGTGCCTCGCACCACAGTGTGCGAGGCGCTGTTTTTTTAAGAGATTGTGCGTTGCTGCACTGCTACGCCGCAAGGCGATTAAGAAAAGGTTGTCCCGCTCTTAACTCCTAAGTAAAGAAAGCCCTCTAACCTCAATTTCTGAGCACTCATGCCACAAGCTGGCATCGCTTGGTGAAGCAGCTCGACCTCTCGGAGCAAACGTATGAACAGACAACGCGCTTTGAAATCTAGCCTAGCGTTGGCGCTGCTAGTCGGCACGCTAGCAGTGCCTGTCTCAACAGCAGCATCAACGCCCGAGCGCAGCGCGCACTTGAGTGCGCTAGCTGTCTCGCGCCCGGCGGCACCAGTGGCGCGTCAACCGTTAGTGCTGCGCCCAGCCGCCTCGCTGTCTGTCAACCCCACGGGGATCAGCTTGCAGCGGTCTGCGTCTGGGTTGGTGAACAAGCCGCAGGTGTTCACGGCGACCGTGCTGCCGCTGAACGTGACCTTCCCGCTGACAGTGACCTGGCAAGCGGACGAGCAGACCTCAGCGACGTTCACCGACACCGTCACCACCACACAGTCGTATGTCTGGACAACGCCAGGCACGCGCACCATCACGGTGACGGCGCAGAACGACAACACCTCAGTCACAGTGACGCGAACGGTGGTCATCAGCGACAACTTCAGCCTGACCATCCTGCACACCAACGACGTGCACGCGCGGCTGCTGCCGTATGCCCCGAGCGGGGCGTCGAGCTGTGTGGACAATCCGAACAGCTCCAGCGTGTGCATCGCAGGGATGGGGCGGATTTCGACCAAGGTGAAGGAGATTCGCCAGACTGAAGACAACGTGGTGCTGCTGGACGCGGGCGACCAGTTCCAGGGGACGCTGTTCTACAACCTGTATAAGGGCGAGCCGACGGCGCTGGTGATGAACGCGATTGGCTACGACGCGATGGCGGTCGGCAACCACGAGTTCGACAACGGTCCGCCTGTGCTGCGCCAGTTCATCGACCAGGTCAATTTCCCGCTGCTGAGCGCCAACATTGACGTGTCGAGCGAGCCGTCGCTGACGGGGAAGATATCGCCGTCGGTGGTGCTGACGGTGAACGGGGAGGCGGTCGGCGTGGTTGGGCTGACGACGCCGGACACGGCGTTCATCGCCAGCCCTGGGCCGAACGTTGGGTTCAACAGCCCGGTGACCTCAGCGCAAGCGGCGATTAACGCGCTGCTGGCGCAGGGGGTGAATCGCATCATCGTGCTGTCGCACCTAGGCTACAGCGTTGACCTGCAGTTGGCGGCGCAAATCACGGGCGCAGATGTGATTGTGGGCGGACACTCGCACACGTTCCTGCGCACGCCGGTCAGCCCGATTGTGGTGGCGCCTGGGGCGACGGACACGCCTGCCGGCCCATACCCGACGGTGGTGACAAACCCTGATGGGAAGCCCGTGCTGGTGGTGCAGGCGTTCCAGTGGGGTCGGTATCTGGGCAACTTGAAGGCGACGTTCAACATCACAGGTGACCTGGTTGGGTGGTCAGGGAATCCGATCTTCATGACCAACACCATTGCGGTCGACCCTGTGGTGACGGGGATTCTGTCGCCGACCTACACCAGCGGCGTGACGGCGTTGCAAAACCAGGTGGTTGGGACAACAACGGTGGACATGCCGCTGCTGGTGGGCAGCGTGCAGGTGTGCCGCCG
>JANWZM010000172.1 GCA_025054635.1 Thermoflexales bacterium | reverse complement strand
CCATTTAGGGGACTCTCATGGATTTGTCGGTCTTTTTGAGCGGATTCCATGAGTGCGGCTAGGCTGTCCCCTGCTCTACAGAAGAGCCCCACCAAGCCTCGCCTGGCGCTGAGTGACTAGATCGCAAATGCTGAAGGCAACCATGCCGACCAGCGCCAACCAGCCTATCCAGTCTCCCAGGCGCACCACGAGCGTGTCGCCTGTGCCCAGCGGAACGTCTGCAATCACGGCTTGACCGCGCTTGTCCCCGCCAGGCGTAATTGCCGCAGCAAGGATGCGACCGTAGGGGTCAATTATGACCGAGTCTTGACCACCGCCATCGGGCTTGACTGCGCTCACTCGGTTCTCGACCGCGCGAAACACCAAATGGGTGTACTGTATTGTGGCTATCCCCGCCCAGTTGTAGGACGGCACTAGGATGAGCTGCGCGCCGTTGCGCGTGAGGGTGCGCGCCGTGCTGGTGTGATCCATGTCGTGGCAAATCATCGTGCCCAACCGTCCAAGCGGGGTGTCGTAGGTTGGGTATGTCCCGCGCGTCAGGCTGGTCTCGCCAGCAAAGATCACGGGATGGTCTTTGCCAAAGACACCCAGGAATCGCCCACCGGGGGTGAGCACCGTTGCTTCATTGCGCGTCACAGGCGCGTCCCTGCCCTGCTCGCCTAGGTAACCAAGCACCAGGTAGGCATTCGTCTCAGCCGCAAGCTGCTTGAACGCTGTTGTGCCACTGACCTGCGGATCACCTTCGATGGCAAGTTCGGGCCAGACAATCACTTGAGCACCTGCCTCAGCCGCCTGACGGCTCAGCTCTACAAACTTCTCTGGCGCTCCCCAAGGCGCGCCCGCATCGTAGTGCAGCGCAGCAACGCGCACCCTTGGCGTCTCCGACTCGCGGTAGAGCAACAAGCTCAGCCCGATCCAGCCAACTACTACAGCAAGCACGCCCACACCCCAAGCGCGCACAACTTCCGTGGGAATGCGAGGCACAAGGAGCATGGCACTCGCCCGTTGATTCAACAGGTAGAGCACCCCTAGCGCCAGCGCGTAGTTGACCAGCATGATCATTAGGCTCAAACCGAAGATGCTGAACACGCTGACTGGTTGAATCAACCATGGCTGACTGTGCTGGGTGTTCGCCACAAATGCCCAGGTGCCCATTACTGGGATGAGGCTGCGGATCATCTCGATGCCCACCCAGCTCACTGCGCCATACGGGACAAACCAGCGAAACTCCGTGCGCTCGTTGAACGCCCGCTCGCCGCCTGCAGTTAGCAAAGTGATCAGGAACACAACCGGCGGCAGCAGCGAGATGACTAGCCCTGCAAATGCTGGCGCAAGGAAGAGACCTAGCCACAACCCGATAGCGATTGCCTGGGGCAGCGCGGCAAGCTGCCGAGGCATCACCCCATACTGAGCAACCAAAGCAGGCACGAGCGCGAACCAGATCAGCACCCACAGGTTGTAGGGCGGAAAAGCAAGCGTCAGCAGCGCTGCGCTGAGCATACCAAGCATGATGCCGCTAAGGACGCGCGCCCCAGCGCGCAATGTGAACTTGGGCTTGAACATGGTTTATCTCCTCCTTCAGGTTTTAGCCATCAACGACGATTTGCGCTAGTGCTGAAGCTCGTATCTGAGTCATGCGCGCGTTAGCCAGGTGGATGGGCTGCTGCCCTGGCTAAAGGGCGAGGGCTTGCTGCTCGTGCTAACACCCCTTCGGCTGCTGTGTCGCGCTGCGGTCATGAGCGTGTCGGCGCTTCTCGCGCTCAGGCTTGACAGTGTAGGATGCCCAGCGTTGCCCCTACGAGGCTGACTGCCTTTGCGCTGTGCCGCTACAAGCTCCGCTCCCTCGCATTGGCGCAGCGAAGCGGAATAGCCTCACTGCTCGGTTGAGCAATCCTGGGCAGAATACGCGCTTTTGGTTGTATTTCCTCATTCGGTTCACAGACTGCGCACCTAGAATGCAAACGCAGTGCGAGCAACGTCGCCTCAGACCCAAGACAAGTCCCGAGCAACGCACATGCTCAGAACGGTTCTCAGTGCCCTCATCGTGCTTGGGCTAGCCGCGTTGAGTTGGTTTGCTTTCCAGCCACCCACACGCAGCGATGGGGCTGCCCAGGCTGCAGTCGCTGGACTTCAGCGCGACGAACAGTCCGACCTGTTCGCCAGAGCGCTTGTGCCGCGCGAATTCGCCTTTCCCGAGGATCACGGCGCGCACGATGATTACCAGACCGAGTGGTGGTATTACACAGGCAACGTGTTCACGCCAGAAGGACGCCACTTTGGGTATCAGCTCACGTTCTTTCGCCGTGCCCTACTGCCGCCCAGAGACCAGCAAGGCGTGTCACAACGACCCTCGCGTTTCGCGTTCAGCCAGGTTTACTTCGCGCACTTTGCCGTCACCGATAGTGCCAACAACGAGCACGTCTCGTTCGAGCGCTACAGCCGCGGTGCGGCTGGACTGTCCGGCGCGCAGGCTGTTCCTTTCCGCGTGTTTGTCGAGGACTGGTCAGCCGCAGGGCTTGAGCCGTTGCGCGACGCAACCCACGTGCGCTTACGCGCCGCCCAAGACGGGTTTGCGATTGACCTCATCCTGGAGAGCACCAAACCGATTGTCTTTCACGGTGACCGCGGCTTGAGCCAGAAATCGCCGAAGCCTGGCAACGCCTC
>JANWZM010000165.1 GCA_025054635.1 Thermoflexales bacterium | reverse complement strand
GCAGCGCGGGCGTTCATCCCAGCGCGCTGCGCTGTGCTATGCCCCGCGAAGCCGTCGGGCTGATCTGGTGTCAAGGTCACGCTCAGCGTCGCCTCGTGCACCAGCAAGTCTGCGTCACGCGCCAAGTGCACCACGTTCTCGGTCGGACCGGTGTCGCCTGTGAAAGCGATCGCGTGATCGCCCAGCGCGCCGCGCGTCTCGATGCGGATGCCAATCGAGGGGGCAAACGGCGAGTGCGCCATCGGCAGCGTGCGCAGCAGGATGTTGGGATGTATCTGGGCTTGCCCAGGTGCGTCTTGTGGCAACACGATCCGCGGCGCGGATTCTGTGACACCAGCAATCCGCCCGAGCACGGTCGCCATCACCGTGTCCAGCGCATCGAACGTGAACTGAGTTGCCAGCAGCGTCGGCGGCGCTTTGCTCTCGCCCAACTGCAGCTCGTACCACAACATCAGCATGGGGTAGCCTAGGCAGTGGTCAGCGTGGCGATGCGTGATGAACACATGGGTGATCTCCGCAGGCGAGATGCCGACTGCGTCCAACTGCTGCAGGATCGCCGGCCCGCAGTCAATCAAGATGCACTCGTTGCCAGCGCGGACGAGATATGCCGCGTTCGCGCTGTCGCGCATCGGGAGCGCAGAGCTGATCCCAAGAAAGATGACCTCAATCATGACAATCCCTCAGGGCGAATCACGATCGGCACTGGCGCAGCAAGGGTCACTGCTACTGGTCCTGAACCGCGCTGGGCGATGAATCGCGCTTCGACGCTGCCCAACTCAGGTTGATGGAGATGAACGCTGCATCCTTTCAAACGATAAGTGCGCGCTTGAGGCGTCGCTTCAGGTCGACCGAGCAGAGCATCGAAGGCGGGTTGAGCTGTCTCTAGGCTGGGCACGCCGATCCGTACTTGGGCGATGCCGACGGCAGCGTTCTGATGCACTGTGTTGGCGCCCTGGGGCACCCGAAGCACGCGCGGGGTGAGGTCTTGGATCAAGAAGGGCAAGCCGCTGTCTTCTGGGGGGAACGCCCCGCGCCAACGCAGCACAACGCCATCGTGCCGCTCGCGCCCGCCCTCGACCGGACCGAGGTAGTTCAGCCCACGTTGGCTCAGCGAAGCCAGCGCAGCGTCCATGTCATCCACGGCAAGGCACACGTCAATCAGCCCCCAAGCGCCAAGATAGCGCGCCCAGCGGTGTTTTGGTGCCGACACGCGGAACGCGAGCAGCTCTAAGTAACTCCCGTCGCGGAAGCAGATCAGCGCATTGTGCGTTTGCCCATCCGAGTGAACGCCACCAGGGGTGATGGTGAACCCGCGCGACGACCACTCTTGCGTGGCTGAATCCAGGTCTCGCACTAGGATGACGACGTGATCCAGTTGCACGCCTAGAGTATAGGCGGCTCTCAGTTCTATAATCTCTAGAAGACTCATGGACTGGGGGCAGCCTGCGCGTGCAATTGGGCACACCCTTCTCGCCTCGGCGCTTGGGCTGGTGCTCACTGGGCTTGTGCCTGCGCCCGCTGCGCGCGCGCAGCAGCGCCCAGACCTCAGCTCAGCACAACCGCGCCGCGTTCTCCTCAGCGAAGTGCCGGGCGATGTGCTGCCGCGCCTGTCCAACATCTGGGCTTGCGACTGCGACACCGACGGCTGCTGGCCTGGTTGCTTCACCGTTGCTTCTGCCAATGTCTTGAAATATTGGGCTAGGCAAGGCTACCCCCTGCTGTGGAACGGGGACGAGAACGGCACGTTGCAGCGGCTGCGTGAGCTGTTCCCCAACCTGTATTGCTATGGCAATCGCAACGATGATGGTCAGCCCAGCGACAGCGCGTATGACGCGTTCGACGTAGCGCGCGGCATTGCCTTGTTCGCCCGTGAGCGCGGCTATGCCTTCAACGCCCAAGCCATCCCAAGCCCAACCTTCGAGCAGATCGTTGCTGAGATTGACGCCGGCCGCCCTGTCATCGGCGCGTTTGGTGTGTCGCCATGGGGCAGCCACGCCGGCACCATCATCGGGTACGACACCACAGGCGGACGTCAACTGATCATCGTCCGCCCTAA
>JANWZM010000102.1 GCA_025054635.1 Thermoflexales bacterium | reverse complement strand
TGCAGAGCGCGCGTGAGCGGCGGCAAGTAGACATCCAGTACGCTTCCTGAAAGCTCGCAACGCTGCTGCGCAATTGCGAGCAGGTGCGTTGATCAGCTCTTCTCCCTCACCCCCGATTCCCTCGTAGTTGGGGGTGAGGGTTGCACCTCACTCGAAGTGCTGCCCCTTTGCGCTACAGCTCCGCCTCGCCGGCGCGGTGACGCGCTAGGTCATCGCGGCGTACGCCTTTGATCGGGATGCCTAGCCGATAGGCTGCCGAGCCAATCGCATGGGAAGTGACTGGTCCACCCAAGATGAGCAGCGCGATCAGCACAAGCCCTTTGCTCCACCCGAACGGCAGGACGAGAACAGCCGCGACCGTCAGCAACACGACGCCAAACGTAGCGACCTTTCCGACCGCGTGCATGCGCGCATAGACATCGGGCAAGCGCACCAAGCCGAGAATCCCGATCACAGCGAACGCGGTGCCGACCAACACAGCCAGCGCCGCAAGGAAATACCTGAGGTCTTCCATCGAAGCTAGAGTCTCCGCGCAGATTCAGAACATCTGCCGATTAGCGATGTAGCGCGCTAGGGCAATCGTGCCGACGAAGCTCAACGCAGCCATGGCAAGCGCCAAGTCCATATACAGCGCGTCGCCGTTGATCAACGCAATCAGCACGAAAGCCGCAACGACGATGGTGCTGATCACATCTGCCGCGACTAAACGGTCAAGCACGGTTTCGCCGCGCCACACGCGCCACACCGCAACAGCGATCAGCGCAATGTGCACGAGCAAAGAGAACGTCACTGTGCCGATAAACAACTCGCGCATGGATGCCTACTCAAAGATCGCTTTCAGCATCGCCTGGCGCGTGCGCTGCGCCTCGGCTGCGCCAGCAGCGCTCGCCTCAACGTCCAAGCAGTGGGTGTAGAGCGTGCCATCGTCGCCGATCTCGACAACTTGTTCGCCTGGCGTGACCGTGATCGCGTGGGCGTTCAACGCAATGCCTAGCTCCGTACTCATCTCACTTTTGATCGCGATGATGCCTGGCTTGATGGGCAGCTTCGGGTCAAGCACAATTCGCGCGACGCGGATGCCGTTGCGCAGGATGTCCACCGAAAGCCAAAGCGTGTATTTGACCAAATTGAACAGCGCATTGGGCAGGCGCGCTAGGGTCAGCGTCTCGCTCGTCGGTCGGACAACAAGAGCGATGAATAGCCCAAGCAGCGCACCCACAACGATGTTGGACAGCTCCAAGTTCGCTGTCACCGCTAAGTAAAGCACTAAGCAAAGGGCGATCAAGCGCAGATATGCCAGCAAGTTGACATTTCTCATCGGTCAAGCGGGCGTGTTATCTCAAAAGGGCAATTGAGGCGATGTATCGCTCGGGCTGCACAACCCAAGCGCCAACATCCTGGACAAGGTCGAGCAGGGGCTGCCCCCACAGACCAAGGATCAGACAAAGCGCAACGAGCCCTGCGGGCGCAAGCAAGCTATCGCCATGGGGTTTGACCTTCTCCTCAGGTGAGCGCGGCTCGAACGGCTCCCACCAAATCCGCATCAACGCGCGGAAGGAGTAAACCACGGTCAGGATGCCCGAGACACCGATCAGCAGCAGCGGCAGCCAAAGCTGGACGGTGCTTTCGATGGTGCGGTCATGTGCGGCGAGGATGCCGCTCTGGAACAGCGCCAGCTTGCTGATGAAGCCGTTGGTCGGGGGTAGCCCCGCGAGCGCCATGCAGCCCAGGAAGAACACTACGCCTGCAAGCGGGGCGTACTTCCCCGTGCCGCGAACGACGCTGAATGCGGCTGTCTTGATCGGGGCGCGGCTCGCCAGGTAGCCGCTCAACATCAGCATCGCGCTTTTGATCAGGGCATGGTTGAAAGTGAACAGCACAGCAGCAGCCAGCGCCGCAGGCGTGCCCCACCCGATGCCAACGAAGATGAAGCCAATTTGTGCCAACGTGGAGTAGGCGAACATGCGCTTGACGTTGTGCGTCCCTAGCGCGCCAAGCCCGCCGAACACAACCCCAATTACCCCTGCGACGATCAGCGCTGGCTGCAGCCAAGTTGCCTGTGGCGTTAACAACGTGCTCAAACGCATGTAGCCATATACCCCTAGCTTGACCACGACCGAGGACAGCATGGCGGAGACTGGCGTCGGCGAGGCAGTGTGAAAGTCTGGCTGCCAGAAGTGGAAAGGCACGGCTGCGCTCTTGATCGCAAACGTGACCGCGAGAAACACAACCGAGGCAGCCAGCAGCGGGCGATCGGGCGCGGCAGCGATGCGCTCAGCAAGATCCGCCATGTTCAGTGTGCCGTAACTGGCGTATAAGCCGCCGATGCCAAACAGTAGCGTGAAGGTTGCAACCGAGCTGATCAAGAAATACTTGTAGGCGGCTTCAGCGCCATACTTGTCGTCGCTGATCGCGGTCAGCACGACGGCTGAGATCACCATCAGCTCAGCCATCACGAACAGGTTGAAGATATCGCCCGTGATCAATCCGCCGGTCAGCCCTGTGGCTAACGTAAGGAAAAGCGGGTAGAAAGTGTTGTGCCGAACAGCTTTGTCCTTCGCACCAAGCGCGTAGAGAAAGCCAAACACGAACACCAACTGCGCCATGAAAGCGAAGAACGCCGAGAGCAGGTCAACCGCGATAGTGATCCCGAAGGGCGCAGCCCACGCGCCCATCTGGAAGACCAGCGGCTGCCCCGTTTGCCAGACCACCCACAGGTTGCGCGCGCTGATCGCAAAAGCAGCGAGCATCACAGCAAA
>JANWZM010000263.1 GCA_025054635.1 Thermoflexales bacterium | reverse complement strand
TTTTTGCTGCGCTTCTGGGTTTTCGCTGCAGGTTTCGCCTTCTCCGCCTTGGAGCGCTTGGCTGCTTTGCCCTTGCGCTCAGGCACGTCCTCTTTGGCAGCCTTGGTCGTGCGCTTCTTGGTTTTTGGCTCTGCCTGAGCTACGGCTGTCTTTGTCGCTGTGCGGCGCGCGCGCGATGCGGTCTCAGGCGTGCTTTGCTCGCTGGATCGCTCCGCTGTGCTCTTGCTGGCTGTGCGCTTCGTGCGCGCCGCAGCCGCCTGCTGCGCTTGCTTGTGCTGTACCAAGCGGTCGTACAGCGAGCGCAGATTAGCGCGGTGCACAAGCGGCGCTGCGCCGTTGAGCAGCACGCGCTGCATCCCACAGGACTCCAGTGTGATCGCATCCAGATCAGCTTGCGAGCCGCCCGACTCGACGATCTTTGTTACTTTGCTCTGAATCGCGTCCAGGTAGGCGATCTGGCGCTTCAAGGTGTCCTTGACCTCGCCGCGCAGGATGATCTCACCGTGCCCTTGGATGACGTTCTCCAGCGACATGGCGCTGATCCGTTCCAGCACCTGCCTTAGGGCAGCCGGGTCGCTGCTGCGATCCGCGATCGCCGGCAGCGCCATCACGGTATCGCCTGCAAACAAGATGCTCTCCTCGCGGAGCAGCACACAAACGCAGTCGGGGGTGTGACCAGGCGTGTGAATGATCTCCAACGTGCGACCAGGCAGGCACAACGTTACCGTGCCGCTCGGAAAGGTGAACGTGGGCAAGCGCAAGCGCACAGGGGCAAGCGCCGGGTTTTCTGCCTTAGCCCGCTCAAGTCGCGCTGCGCCATAGGTTTCAAGCGTCTGCCGACATAGCTCATGCGCGATGATCTCCGCCTTCGGGAAGAGATACGCGCCATACACGTGGTCTGCCTCGTGCCCCGTATAGATAATGAATTGCACCCCCTTCGGGCAGTGCTTGCGCGCAATCAGCGCGATTTGCGCTGTCTCCTCTGGAAAGGGCAGGGTGTCAATTAGCACGCCAACCTCGCCGGCAACGACAAGCGATGCTGTGACCTGAGCGTAAAGGTCACTCGTGAAGACGTAGACATCCTCCGAGGTTCGCTCCCATTGCATAACGTCAGAAGGATACAGAGGAGCACTGCTAATTGCAAGATTTTTTACATAACAAAGCCTGTCCAAGAGGTGAACGCACCACTACCCGTGCAGGTGCAGCGTCGCACTCGGCGATGTGCAAGGACAGCGCTGGCGACTGGTAATTCCCCGAAGGCATGCCGGCGAAGCACGGGCTTTCATGGCAAGCGTATCATCCTGGCGCGTGGACTGGGTCAACCTGCTCCGCTTTGATTACTGGCTCGACCCCCAATCCGCGCAGCGCCCGGCGAGCGCGCTTGTGTGGGGATTTGCCGTCGTCAGTGCAGCGTGCGCTGGGGCGTGGCTTGTGCTTGTCGCCCAGCGGCGAGTAGCACGTTGGCAGGGGCTAGCGCTCGCTTTGGCGTTCGGGATGAGCAGCCTGGTTGCACTGGGGCGGGCGTTGAACATCCCCGTCCTCGGCGCGCGAGTAGGCTGGCTCGGGGCAGCGTTGGTCGGACTAGCGCCGTTCGGGGTGCGCTGGGCGCAGCAAGCCCACCGCGAGGGGGTTTGGCGCGACCTGCTCAACGCAGTCGCCTTCGCACCAGCACGTAAGGGTGGCGATTGGAGCGCGCGCACTGCGTTCGCTTGGATAGCGCTGCACGGGGTTGGGCTGTGCGTCGTCGCCGTCAATTTGAACCTGCCCATTGCTGTCGGCGTCGGCTTATGGGCGAGTCTAGGGGTGATCTGGGGAGCAGGGGCACTGTGCCGTGCCCTGCGCGGGATGCCCCTAGAGCGCTGGCAACTGAGCGCGTTTGCGCCGCTGGGCTGGGCATACCTTGCGACGGTGCTTTTCTTCGCCGGCTTCCGCGTCGAGGGCGTGCTGAACGGCGTCTTCTCGCCGCTGCTGGCGCTAATCGTGAGCGGGGCGCTCAGCCTGGTGCTGGCGCTGCGCGGGTTGGCGGGCGTGCTCTGGCGCGCAAAGGAGGACGCAGCGTTTGTCACCGCGGGGGCGGCAGCGCTCGCCGCGGCAACGCTGGGCTGGTCGGTCTGGACAGCTCACGCGCTGCGCGCCCACGGCGTCGCTGGCAGCGACCCGTACGCCTACGCCCAGATGGGGATTGACCTCGTCACGCGCGGCAGCGTGCTACACCCCTTTCCGCTAGCGGAGATCGCATACCGCCTGGTGATACCCGTCTATCCAGTGGTTCACGTCGGCTATCGTCTGCCCGACCCTGTGACCCTTGAGGCAGCAACGGTCTGGCCTCCTGGGTATGCCGTCTTCACTGGGACGGCGTATGCCCTCTTTGGCGAAGATGGGCTGTATTGGGTCACGCCCGTGGTCAACCTGCTCGCGCTGCTTGTGGTCGGCGCGCTGGCACTCGCAGCGACTGGAGGGAGGTCAGCGAAATCGATCGCGGTCGCAGCGCTGGCAGTTGCCTTGAGCGCGACGAGCCTAGAGCAGGTGCGCTGGCAAATGGTGCCGATGGCAGACCTCGCTGTGCAAGGGCTGACCGCGCTCAGCTTGACGCTTGCGCTGTCGGCAAACGGGTCGCCCTGGCGAACGTTGCTGAGTGGGCTGTGCCTGGGCGCTGCCTTCGACGTGCGTTACACACAGGTCCTGGCTGCACCGGCTGTCGCGCTGGCGATCTACCTGGGCAGCCCGAAGCGCGCTGCGTGGCTGATTGCGCTGTGCGCTGGCGGGGCGTGGTTGGCAGCGCTGCCAGTGCTTGCTTACCATCTAGCTGTCTTTGGCAATCCGTTTGTCACCGGCTCGGAGGAGCTGGCGCACTTCTCGCTCGCCCTCGCGCCGGAGACGGCACGGCAAGCGTTGGTCGCACTGGGCAGTCACCGTGAGTTCGGCTTACTCGCGCCCTGGATGGCGATCGGCGTTGCAGCGGCATGGCGAGCGCACCGCCGCGCCCTTGTTGTCTTTGCCCTCGTGATAGGCATTCTCGGAGGCTTTCACGCCCTTTACCCCTACCTACGGCTGCGCGACCTGCTCTTCCTGTTCCCAATGCTGAGCTGGCTTGCGGCGCTCGGCATGGTCAGCAGCTTCACCGCCTTGCTGCGCAGGGCGACGCTGCTGCGCGCAGCGCTGGTCTTCTCCCTGAGCTTCGTGATGGTGCTGCGCAGCATGGAGACGCTCGCCTTGCCAGTCACGCGCGGGTTCGAGGTCTTTGGTCGTCTGATCCGCGAACAGCGAGCAGCGCTCGACCAGCTCAGCGCCCTCACCTCGCCAGACGCAGTGGTTGGCTGCTCGCTCAACAGCGGCGCTGTCGCGCTTTACGCTCGACGCCAGACCTTCCGTCCGGCTGGCTGGTCGGCAGATGCGCTGTTGCGCTTTGTCGGAGCGCTGCATGAAGCACAGCGCCCCGTGTTCATCCTTGACGATGGCGAGGAGATGGCAGGGGTGCTCAGCTTGCTGCGCCAGCGATACCTCGTGCGCCCCGTGCGACAGCTCAGCCTGCCCTTCTACGACGCGGTCGGCGGCGGATCGAAGAGTCGCCAGGTTTGGCTGTATCAAAT
>JANWZM010000232.1 GCA_025054635.1 Thermoflexales bacterium | reverse complement strand
AAGCCCAGCGAGGAACTGCACAGTCGCGCCGCTCACTAGGTTGCCAAAGGCGTCAGTCGCCGTCGCCACAACAACGCTCTGGCTGATGCCATTAGCGAAGATCACGCTTGGGGTTGCTGTCAGCGAGAGCACTGCCACAGGACCAGGCAAGAACGTCACCTGCACCGTCGCCGTCACGCTGCCAACTGTCACTGTCACCGTTGCCACGCCAGCAACCGTGCTGCTCAGCGTCGCCGTCGCTACGCCGCCGACCGTTGTCGCGCTGCTCGGGTTCACTGTGCCGAGGCTGGTGGCGAAGCTCACTGTCGCACCGTTGACAGGCTGGTTGCTTAGATCAGTCACTGTCACCGTCAGCGTGCTAAGCGTCCCAACGGGGAGCGTTGTCGGATCAGCCGTCAGTGTGAGCTGCACGCTGGCGTTCACGTTTAGCGTGACCAGACCTGCGTCGCTGTCCTTGCCGTCGGTTGCAGTTACGGATATCAACACGGTGTCGCTAATGCCGATGGTCGGGGTGAAGACGGCGTTGGCGAGCGTAGCGTTGACGCCCGTGATTGAACCCGTGATGGTGTAAACGCCACTCGCCACGTTGAAGACGCCACTCGCGCCGCTGCCCAGGGTGAAGCCAAGCCCACCCTTGCTCGGGTCGAGCGTCAGCGTCACAGTGAAGGTATCGCTGAAGTCAGGGTCTAGCACGACCAAGTCGTGCAGCGGGAAGGCGTTCACCGTTGCGCGCTGCTGGGTGAAGATGTGCTGCCCAACGGGCACGCGGGCGATGGTCACCGTGCCGCTGACCTCGTTCGCCGCCAGCACGTACAGCGCTTGGTTGCGGGCGACCAGCTTGACGCCTTCCGGCGCTGCGCCTGTCGGGATCAACCCGAAGAGGGTCGGCGTCTGCGGCTGGGTGATGTCCAACAGCGCTACAGCGTCGGCGCGCTCCAGCCCGACAGCAGCGATCGCCTTGCCGCTGAACAGCACGGCATGCACCACTTCGGGCTCGCTGCCGCCACGATTGCTGCGAGTGTCGGGGTAGCGTCCCCAGCGCGCTGCCAAGTCGTCTAGTCCACCTGCGGTGTCGGCGACGAACGCGCCTGTGTCGGCGCGGAACAAGCTGACCGTGCGACCGCCGCGCACGCCAGCGCTGCTTGCTGTCGGTCGCGTGTCGCCCTCGTCTGCGGTGATGAAGTAGCGCTGCCCACCAATGTCCAGCACCGCCACGCCGTCTGGCTCGCGCCAGGCAGTGAGCGTCTCCACAGGGTTGTAGCCGCTGCCGTTGGTCAAGTCCGCCAGATGGGTGGTGCTGTAGAGACCGAAGAAGGTCAGCGTGTATGGCGGGTTCATCTCAACGCGGACGACACCGTTGTTCTCCTGCAGGCTGACGAAGGCGAACTGCGAGTCTGCCGAGAACGCTACGCTTTCTGGCTCGAGCGTGCTCGGGCTGTTGTCAATCGGGAGTCGCCCAATGTCGTCGAATCGCCCCTGGCTGAAGCCCGGTGTGCTAGCCTGCGAGGGGAGCGTCAACGTCACCACGTTCAGCGGCGTCGGGGAGTTCGGGTCGAAACCGCTGAGGTCAATCACTGAGATCGAGCCAGGTCCGCCGTTGTCGTTTTGCCCAGGCGCTTCTGCCTCGTTGGCGACGACCGCGTAATTGCCATTGGGCGAGATCGCAATTGCGTCGGGGTGGATGCCAACCAGCGCTTCGGTGATGAACGCGCCTGTGCTCAGGCGGAACGCCAACACCTTGCCGTTGACAGGATTTGACGCAGACACAGGAACGCCTGCGACGAGCAGAACGAGGTCTTTCGTCGGGTGGATCGCCAGCGAGTTCAGCCCATTCAGCGTCGCGCTCGGGCCGATTCGGCTGATCAACGTCGGGCTGAGGATATCGCTGAGGTCGAGGCGGTCGAAGCTCGTGTGGCCGCTGTTGGTCAGCGCGCCGAACTCGTTGCGCACGTCAATGATCTCCGCGCCGTTGCCGCCCAAGCCTGTGTTGTAGGTAGCGATCGCCGAGAGCTGCGGCTTGGCGTTGAAGTCCAGCCCGACAACGAGGAAGTCGTGGTCGGACGAGCGATAGGGGTCAGGCGCGAAGAAGTAGCTCTGCTGCGCTGTGCTCTTGAAGTTGGTGTTGTAGTCCAGCACCGACGGCTCGTCGGCGTTGATGTGCCATTTGGCGATGCCCGTGACGAACGGGTTCAGGCTGGGCGATGCCAAGGCGTAATCCAGTGTGCCCCACTGCCCGTTGAACAGGTAGGAGTAATTCTCGAAGCCGATCCGGTCTGCAGCGAGGTCAATGTAGCCAGCGTTCCTCAAGGCGACGATCGGGTCTTCCTTGGCATACGAGTTCAAGTCGCCGAGGATCAGCACATGCGGCGTGCCTGTGCCCGTCGGGTCAGTGGCGAGCCAACTTGCCAGTTGCTGAGCAGCAACCTTGCGAGTGAGGTTGCAATTGCCCTGCCCATCGCCTGTGTCCACGTCGTTTGGCGCAGGCGAGGTGTTTGCGTTGTCCGCGCACGAGCTGCCCTTCGACTTGAAGTGGTTGACTACGACAACGAAGGTCTGCCCTGTGATGTTGTCTCGGAATGCCTGCGCCAGCGGCGGGCGGTTGCGCTGAATCGAGCCAGTCGGCGATAGAGGGAACAGACCGAACGCGCCCGTAGTCAGCACTGCTGTCTGCCCAACGGGGGTGACGCGCCCAGGGCGATAAACGATCCCGACCTTGATTGCGTCCACACCGAGCGCGTTGACACCAAGCGTCGCGTCAGGGTTGACGAAGGTGTACACACCTGTCCCGCTCACAGCGTTCAAGCGGTTCACCAGGTCTTGGACTGCGCTGGTCGGACCATAGCCGTCGTTCTCCAGCTCCATCAAGCCGATTACATCGGCGTTCAAGCCAATCAGCGCTGGGATGGTCTTGGAGACTTGGCGAGCAAACTCGGCAGCGCTGTCCGCGCCGCGGCAGTCAGTAGATGACCCGCCGACGCCGTTGGTACAGGCGCCCGAGCCGAAGGTGTTGAAGTAGTTCAGCAAGTTCGCGCTGGCGACGCGCAGCCTGCCGCCAACGTTCGGCGCAGTCACAAGCGGGCGCGGATTGCCGGTGATGAAGATCGTCGGCTCCAGCGCGCGCACGCGGTAAGCGGTCGGGCTTGCCGCAGCACCGCCCCAAGTCTCGACCAGCACACCAACGACGTTGCTGACGGTGTCGCCGCCGCGCAGCGTGTTCGCTGCGGTCAAAGTCAGCCCGCCGCGGGCGAAGATCACCGGGTCAGGGTTCTGCGCGTTGGTGCGGTCGTCCAGGATGATGCGGTTGAGCGTGTTTGTGTTGGAGAGCGCCAGCGCAGGCGCGCCGGGTGAGACCACCTGCGTTGGCTGCCACTGCCGCCCGTTCGCCGACAAGGTGACCTGACCGAAGCGACCGAGGAAGTAGTTGTCGGTCACCGTCAGGTTTTGCGGCAAGCGCACCAGCATGCCCTCATACTTCTCCAGGTCGGTCACGCTGCTGAGCGGCAGCGTAACGTCAACTGGCGTCGGCAGAGGAGCAACACCACACCCTGTGAAGACATTCGTGGTGGTGATCGTGCCCAGTTCCGTCTGCTGGAAGAATTCCTGCAGTGTGCCGGTCACCACAACGATTTGACCGACCGAGACAAAGTTGTTGCCCGATCCACTGAACACGAAGATGCCGTCGGACGTGGCTGGATCGCCATCCGTCTCGGTGGGCAAGCTCTGCAGGTAGAAGCCGTTGATGCCTGTCGTCAGCTCGAAGTCGGCGATCACCACGCCGCGCACGGTGACAGAGATGTTTGTTGATGGCGCGCTCAAGCCACTGCCCTGGCGCACACCAATCGGCGTCAGCGACTGAGTGCAGATTGCAGGGGGTGCCACCGTGCTGAAACTGCTGACGAAGTCTGCCGCCATGTTGTCAGGTGGATCGCCAGCGTCTTGGTCAGTGACCAGGCTCGCAGTGACGGTCAAAGTGCAGCTCTCACCAAGGGCAAACGGCGTTGTCGGCGAGATGGTGAAGGTCGCCGGACCGCCCGTGACCATCGCGCCAGAGCCAGGCTGGCGCACGCCGCTCGTGCCGCATGCCAGGGTGAACCAGTTGCCCGCGACGTTCACTGGCTCGCTGAAGGTGACCACTACGACGCTGCTCAGCGCGACGTTCGTGGCGCCGTTTGCTGGGCTCACTGCGCTGACCGACGGCACTTGGTCAACGGTGAAGGTGCTGGTGAAGTCTGCCGCCATCGTGTCTGGCGGGTCGTCGGTGTCTTGGTCGCTGACCAGGCTTGCAGTGACCGTCAGCGTGCAGGTCTCGCCGACGCTGTAGGCTGTTGTTGGCGAGATCACAAACGCTGTGAGGCCGCCTGTAAAAGTGACGTTGTTGCTGCTCAGCAGGCGCACGCCGCTGTTCGCGCATGCCAAGGTGAACCAATCCCCTGTGACCGTCACTGGCTCACTGAAAGTGACGACCAGCGTTTGGGTCAGGGCGACGTTCTGCGCATTGTTCGGCGGGGTCACTGCCTGGACCGACGGGGCTTGGTCTGTTGTCGCTGCCGTGGTGAAGCTGCTGGTGAAATTTGCTGCCATGTTGTCCGGCGGGTCAACGGCATCTTGGTCGCTGACCTGCGCCGCGAACACGGTCAGGGTGCAGGTCTCCCCAGGCGCGAACAGCGCCGTCGGCGTGAGCACGAAGGTCGTCGGGCCGCCGCTGACGGTGACGCTGGCGCTGTTCGTCGCTGAGATCAAGCCGCTGCTGGAGCAATTCAGCGTGAACCAGTCGCCGGTGACCGTTACTGCCTCGCTGAAGGTAATCGTCACGCTGGCGTTCAGCGGCACATTGCTCGCGCTGTTCGGCGGGTTGACTGCTGCGACTGTAGGGGTGAACTCCTGATGTCCGCTGAAAGTGACGTTGTCAAAGCGCCACGTGCCACCCGAGTAGGTCGTGTTTGGCGCGTTCGCAGCAACGAACTGGGTATTCGTGGGCGGCGCGTAGGCAGACACAATACGAACGCGAAAATCGTTGAGGTTGCTGACCGCGGGTATGCTGCTGAAGTCAACAGTCGGCGTGTGCCATGTGTCTCCTGAAAGCGAGGGCAGCGTGAGTGTGAAGATGTCGTTGTATGTCGCTCCCCCATCCACCGAGTAGCGCACAACAGCCGTGTTCGCCGAGGCATTGCTGAAGCGATGGTTGTAGCGCAGTGTGATGCTCTGAAAGCCCGTAGTCGAGATGCGGAACTCGACTCCAGCCGTCTTGTTCGTTCCAGTGAGGGCTGAAGGATAGCCCGTCGTTTGCCAGGCGCACGAGGACGCAAAACCGGCTGCAAATCCTGTCGCGGTGCAGCCGCCACTTGCGCTCCCAGCTGCCGTACCCCCAGTGTAGGTCGCTACCCCCGTGCCAATGACTGGTGTTAAGGTGTTCTCAAATGTCCACCGCGTGATCGTCACGGGCGTGCTCTGCGCCTGCGCTGGCTTGGCGCTGAGCAGTGCCCAGACAGCCGCACAGATAAGTGCAAATACAAAGGTCGAGAACCAACGCGAGATGAGGACTAGGTGACGTTTATTCATCGTTCAGCTCCTATGCGCGGACAACGCCGCACTGACCCGCGCTATAGCTTAGTGAGGGTGTGCTAAGAACAGGTTATCTTTTGGGGCTAAGCGTGTGTCCCGAACAACCATTGCTTCATATCCAGGCTTGCCAGACGCCGGACGGCGACGCGGATCACCGCCAGGAAGAACAGCAGCGCGTACTGCTTGCCAACAGGACGCCTCGCTCGCAGGGAGTTCGAGGCAGCCAGCACTTGCCCTCAACGAGAGTCAGGCAAGCTGGTTGGTCAGTGCTGCGGTTGCCTGCAGCGCCCTATAGCGGGTTCTAGCCTGCACTCGCCCGACGTTCGGAGCGCCCTTTCATCACTGCAGCGCAGGGGCACACCCTTCTATAATCCCACGCGCTCATGAGCGGCCCTCTGCTATCCGTCGTCGAGGGCATCGGCGCTGGAAACTGGGCAATCGTGCTGGCTGGGCTGGTCACGCTTGTGGTTCTGCTGGGTGTGGCTTTTCCAGTCCACGAGCTGGCGCACGCGCTGGCAGCGCAACGGCTCGGCGACGACACGGCTGAACGTCAAGGGCGCATTACCTTGAACCCCTTGGCACATCTCGACCCGATTGGGGCGCTCTTCGTCGCCATACTCGGGTTCGGGTGGGCGAAGCCGGTGCCTGTTCTGCCCTACTATCTTCGCCCAGACCCGCGCACAGGCATGGCGCTGGTCTCGCTGGCTGGACCTGCCTCGAATGTCGCCCTAGCCGTCCTATTCGCCATTCCAGCTCGCCTGCTCGACGCGGCTGGAGCGCCGGCAGAGGGCTTCGGCTTGTTCGCCCATCTCGTCTTGCTCAACGTCTGCCAGCAAAGCGTGTATCTCAACCTGATCCTGGCGCTGTTCAACCTGATCCCCATTCCCCCGCTGGACGGCTCGCGGGTGTTGGCAGTGCTGTGGCCCGAAGGTGCGGAGACCGTTCTAGCGCAGCTTCAGCAGTACGGCTTCATCATCATCCTTCTCCTGTCAGTCTCGGGCTTGTTGAGCTTGCTGATTGTCAGACCAGCGATGTTTTTGTTCAGGCTGCTCGTGGGTTGAGCAAGGGGTACATTCGTGTCGAAACTACGGATTGCCTTGGTCGGTTTGGATGCCTTTGGGCGCAGAGTAGGCAAGGCGCTGCGCAACACCCTGCCCGATATCGAGGTTGTCGGTCACGCACCTGACTCAGGGGCGCTGCGCACGGCTCAGGCAGAGGGGGCAATTGTGCGCGGTGAGTGGAATCTAGCGCGTGCGTGCGAGGGAGCGGGCGTTGTCCTCATCGCAGCGCCGCGTGACGAGCTGCGCACGACGCTGCAAGTGTTGCGCCGCGATGCTTCCGCGAATGTGTTGATCGTCAGCCTCGGACGCACCCTGGGCGATGCGCTTGCTCTCGCCCAAGAGTTGCTCCCTGCGGGATGGGCGTTCATCAGCAGCCACTTGTTGCTGCCGCCAACTTCTTCAAACACGGACAGCTTGTCGCTTGAGCGCGCAGTTTGGGCTGCTGCCCCCTATCCAGGCACGCCTTCGGCGCTTGTCGAGCAGTTTGTCGCGCTTGCCCACACGCTCGGGGCGCATCCGCTCTTCGTTGACCCACACGAGCACGATGGGATGGCGGTCGCGCTCGAGGTGTTGCCGCTAGCGTTGGCGAGCGCGCTCGTGCTTGCGGTGAGCAGCGACGCTGCCTGGCGCGATCGGCTGTGGATGACAGGCGAGACGTTTGCCCAAGCGGTTCAGATTGTCGAGGACAACGCACGAGCGCTCGATGCGATGCTCGCCTCTCCTCAGGTGATCGCGCATTGGTTGAACCAGGTCATGCTGTCGCTGATGGCGCTGCGCGATGCCGTCACGGCTGGGGATGCTGAGGCAACGCGCGCCTGGCTGCACCGCGCGCGCACTCAACGCGACAGCTGGCTCACCGAGTGGGCACGCGGTCGCGCGGCTGAGATCGCGTCCGAGACACCTCTGCCCCGCCCTTCGCTGTTGAGCTTCTTGGTTGGCGAGCGATTGGCGCAGCGGCTGGGCGACAAGCCCCCTCGCACCTAATGGATGCTCCAGGAGCGTCTGAGTTAAACCCGTCGCAGAGCCAGCGATCTGCGGTCCTCCACGCACAGGAAAATCCTCGGCGCTCAGGGCATCCTACCTCGCGCTAATGAGCGACGGAGGTCTGTGGAAGGAAAACAGAGGGCGGTAGGCTACGCCCTACCTCGCTGCGAGTGCAAGCGCAGCTACCTGTGTTCCTGCGGGCGTGCCCGATTGGAGCGCCCGCTCACCCGCTCTGTGCCTCGACGATGGCAAACCCTAGCCCACCCGGTCCAAGGTGAGCGCCAATCCCGGGGGTCACCTGCTGAACTAACTGCTGCTCGATTGGCACGTGCGCAGCAGCACGGGCTTGCAGATGGGCGATGTCTGCTTCCATGCCTTGACCGGTGTAAAGCACGCATAGCCGCTCGATGCGCGGCGCGCGCAACGCAAGCTCAAGCAACCTTGCCACGCCGCGCTGCTTCAAGCGCACACGCTCGACCAGGTGAACCTCGCCGCCGTACACCTCGAGCAGAGGTTTGATCTGCAACAGCTCGCCGACACCAGCGACAACGCGATTCACCCGCCCGCCCTTGTGCAGGTACTTCAGCGTGCTGAGCAAGGCATACACGCGCGTGCGCGGGCGCATGTCCTCAAGCACGGCTAGGATGTCCTCCGCCGAGGCGCCCTGAGCCGCCATCTCGGCTGCCACGAGCACCATCCAGCCTGTGCCCATCGAGATGGTCTCTGAGTCGAACACGTGCACGCGCACATGAGGGGCAACGTCTTGAGCGGCAAGCTGCGCACTCGTCCACATTGCGCTCAGCTTCCGCGATAGATGAATTGAAACGATCTCTTCTGCGCCCGCGTTGCGGTATAGCTCGACGAACACTTCTGGCGAAGCGGCTGCTGTCTTTGGAAAGTTGCGAAACGTCGGCAGCCCCGCATAAAACGCTTCGCGCGTGAGCGTAATGTTGTCGTAGTAAGTCTGACCGTCAATTTGCAGCACAGTCGGAGCAATCCCGACGCGGTAACGCTGTGCCAGCGCTGCAGGCAGGTCGCACGTTGAGTCAGAGACGATGGCACAAGCCACAACGTGACTATACCACCGCGAAGGTATCGATCATCAAGATCGGGTCGCTCATCGGATAGAGGATCGGGCAGGTGCACCCGCGGCGGACATATTCCAAGACCTTCGCGCGCGCCTCCTCGGGGGTGCCCGTCGCGCTGATGCGCAACACGAACTCGTCGGGCACATACTGCATGGCTTCGTGCACCTGTTCTTTCGTCGCAGGCCAGCCCAGGATGGACTGCACCCTTTTAACGATGTCCTCACTGACACCGCTGGCTTTGGCGATGTGCGGCTGCTGAGCCAGATACTGAGTGAGCAGCTCTTTGGCGTCCTCAATAGCCTTCTTGCGGTCGTGGTTCACTGCGCAGACGACCAACTGCGGGCGGTCAAGGTCTTCCGCGCGGCGTCCGACTTTCTTTGCGCCCTTGTCGAGCATCTCCATCGCGCGGTCGTTATACTCGGGCGGGACGCAATAGTTAAGCACAACTCCATCCGCGATCTCGCCAGTGAGCTCCATCATTTGGTCGCCTGTCGCGCCGATGTAGATTGGCACGTTGCGCGGCTCGCGACGCCCGTGCACCACGTCGAGCTCAATGCCTTCCACGTGATGGAACTCTCCGTGAAAGGTGACGCGCTCCATGCGCAGCAACCGGCGCAGCACCTCGACCGTCTCGCGCATAGCGGTGAGCGGCTTGCGGCGCTCAATGCCAACGTTGCGCGCCAGCGGATCCCACCACGCGCCGATCCCACAGATAATCCGATTTGGCGCTAGGTCGTCTAAAGTGAGGAAGGTAGCCGCGAGCAAGCCAATGTTGCGCGTCCAGTTGTTGATCACGCCGCTGCCGATCTTGATGCGCTCAGTGACCGCAGCAAAGGCAGCCATCGGCACAATTGCGTCGCGCACTAGGCGGCTTTCGGCTTGCCAAACCGCCTCAAAACCACGTTGCTCAGCGTACTGAGCGTATTTCATGCCATCGCGGATTG
>JANWZM010000074.1 GCA_025054635.1 Thermoflexales bacterium | reverse complement strand
TCAACAATGCAGCTTCGGGATATATCCGCCCGATCGCGGAGCAGAGGGTCAAGGGCTGGGACTGGACGATGAACATCAACGCGCGGGCAGCGCTGTTTGCTGCGCAGCGCGCGGCGCCGATGATGCAACGGCGCGGCGGCGGCTTCATTGTGAATGTCAGCAGCATCGGCAGCGGGCGTACCTTGCCCGATTACGTCGTTGTCGGTGCTTCCAAGGGCGCGCTGGAGGCGGTCACACGGTATTGCGCGGTTGAATTTGCACCGATGAACATCGTCGTCAACGCCGTTGCTCCAGGGATCATCCACACCGACGCGCTGCAATTCTTCAAGGACAGCGACTTGATGCTCAAAGTGGCGCTCGAGCGCACCCCTGCTGGTCGGCTGGTCACGCCTGAAGACGTAGCCCGCGTGATTGCTTTCCTATGCAGCCCAGATGCCAGCATGATCCGCGGGCAGGTGATCACAATCGACGGCGGTTGGAGCATTGATGTCGGGCGACAGTGGACGCATGCTGCGTCCCAGCCTGCCTCTGCGGAGGGGGAGTGACATGGACTTGAGTACGTGGCGCGCACGTGCCGCGGCTCTTCCCGTTGACCGCGCGCGGCTCTACGACGTGCTGATGAACCAAGTGCGCCTCAAGCGCGAGCCAGTGGCAGTGACGTACTGCGACGCAGCGCCGCCTCACGGTTACCAGCCGGCATGTGTGCCGGTGTGCAGTTTGCTCTACCACGCCGAGCAGGGGCGTAAGGTTTACGTGGACGCCCAACATCACGACTGCTACGTGGGACAGTATCACTTGGGCTTTTTGTCTCACCAGGACGCAGGCAGCTTGATCTGCGATGGCGAGTACTTGACCATGGCGCAAGGGTTCTTCACGCCAATTGCGGCGAAGCGCAACAAGCAGCAAAGTCATACCTTGCCCTTCGGGACGCTTGCCGCCATTGCAGCCGCACCTCTACGCGACTTGCCCGATGATGTGCCGCTTGACCTGCTTTGCCTGATTACCGACGTTCAGCGAGCGATGCAACTTGCAGGCGCAGCCAGCGTGCGCGAGGGCACATTGCCTCACGGTGAGCTCGGCCCGTCCTCGTGCTCGTCGCTCTTTGCTGCGCCATGGCACACGCAGAACACTGTGTTTGCCCTAGGCGAGGGCGGAGGGCGAGGCTTCAACCGGTTAGCCAGCAGCGAGCTGTTTGTGGTGCTGCCTGCTTTCCACTTGCCCTACGTGCTGGAGATGTTTGACAACTTCTGGTTCAAGCCAGACGAAATGCGACGCCTCATGTTCCCTAGCCATGCTCAATCCACGCAGGCATCCGAGTCTTAGTGCATGGCACGCGGTGTAGACCGTTCGTTCACTGGACTGTAGCCGCTCACCCTTGTTTTGCTAGGCATGTATATGATCGCTGCTATGCCCGATTTCTCGAGGTATCCCGAAAGGCTGCGCGAGGTACTGGAGATCTTCGATGCAAACCCCGCTGACCGAAGCCAGATGCTTGTTGAGTATTCAGATCAGTTCGCTGGTGTTCCAGAGCGTATTGCGCGCCGCCCATATCCGCCCAGCCATCAAGTGCCGCACTGCGAGTCCGAGTCTTATGTCTTCGTCGAGCCACTTGACGATCCTGCTACCACACCCTCACCGCGGCTGAAGTTCTACTTTGCTGTCGAGAATCCGTTCGGGGTGTCAGCGCGAGCGCTGTCTGTTGTGCTTGATTCCACGCTAAGCGGCTTGCCTGCTGACGTAATTGCATCGATGCCAATCGAGGACATTGTGCCCACACTGTTTGGCAGGAACATCTCGATGGGCAAGGGTCAAGGGCTGCTTGGGATTGCAGCGATGGTCAAGCATTTTGCTCGCCGATACGTTCGCAGCTCAGCCGAGTCTCCCAGCGCCTAGCTGAGAGTGGCGGTGGAATAGTATCTGCCACTCTCAACTAAGCACTCCCCTCGCTCCCCTCTACGTAGGATTACCCTGTGTAAGCCCTCACAGGCTTCTGAAGCCTTCCCCCAATTCTTGTCCACCCCGAGCGCTTCCTCTGCGCTCCCCGCTTTGCCTATATAGTCGCGCGAGCCGTGATTTTCTGCACGCTCTGCCTTGAGTGTTCTCTGCTCATAGGATGGCAATAGCTGGTTCCCAGTTGGCGCATCACCAACTTACCCTTTGTAAACCGATTTTCGGCATTGCACCGAGCACTCAGCTAAC
This sequence comes from Thermoflexales bacterium, assembly GCA_025054635.1. Lineage (GTDB taxonomy): Bacteria > Chloroflexota > Anaerolineae > J036 > Brachytrichaceae > DRWP01. The sequence continues at coordinate 11,933 of JANWZM010000074.1, read as the reverse complement.
TGCTCTCGGCTGGGAGATCGCTCACTTTTATGCTATGCTGAGTTCCTGGAGGGTCACAAAGCTGTGTCACAAGCACCTAATTTCGCTCGTCAAGCAAGCTTTCTGCGAATGCTGATCAATCGCATCCGCCTAGTGTTGCGCCTGATGGGCGATAAGCGTGTGCCAGTCACCCTGAAGCTGCTCCCGATCGGCGCTGTTGCTTATGCGTTCTGGCCGGTTGACCTCTTGCCCGACATGGTGCCTGGGTTGGGACAGCTCGATGACCTGGGCGTGGTCTTAGCGGGGCTGGAGGCATTCATTGCGCTATGCCCAGCAGCCGTTGTCGCTGAGCACGTTGCAGCAATTGAGGGCGGTCGGCGCGCGCGTTCGCCCGAGGAAAATGTCGTTGATGGTGAGTGGCGCGTAAAGTCCTAACTTAGGCTCGGCTCCGTCCAGGGCAAGAGCGCCCAGACATGCTCGCGCCTGATCTGGTCGCGCAACCAGTGCAGCGCAGATCCCAGTGAGACCGGCAGCAGCGATGTTTGGTTTGTGCTGAGGTAAACCAGCCTGGGCTCACGATCAGCGGGGAGACCGCCGAGCGCTCTTGCGCGCTCGACCGCATCGCGGGCGTCGCCAAGCACATCCACCAGTCCGCGCGCGTGTGCCTGAGCACCTGTCCAGACGCGACCGCCGCAGATCGGCTCAAGGTCTTCTTGTTTCTGCTTGCGCCCCTCAGCGACGATGCGCTTGAAGTCATCGTAGCTTCGCTGCACGAGCGACGCGAAAACAGCCCGCCGCTCCTCGGTGAGAGGCGCGAGGTCGCTGAACAAGTCGGCGCGTTGACCGCGTTTGAGCGCACGGCGGCGAATGCCGAGCTGCCCCAGAGCACGCTCAGTGTTGAGGATCAGCGTAATCACGCCGATGCTGCCTGTAATCGTCAGCGGTTGAGCGACGATGCAGCGTGCCAGCGCCGACACGTAGTAGCCCCCTGAGGCTGCCGCCCCACCCATGTAAACCACCACAGGCTTGCGCTCGTTGAGTCGGCGCACCGCGCGTGCGATCAGGTCTGAAGCCAGCGCCGATCCCCCTCTGGAATCCACGTACAGAACAACCGCAGCAATTCGGTCGTCGCGTTCCGCTGCGCGCAGCGCAGCGATGATGTCTTGTGAACCTGCGACTGCGTCGCCAAACCCAGGCAACGGCAATCGGCGGCTTGAGCCTGAGACAATCAAACCGCGCAGGCAAACGATCCCGATTGCCTTGTCGCTGAGGCGCGGCTGTGTGATCAACAAGGCGCGCGAGACCTCGTCGAAGCGCGCTAGCCCCCGGCGCTCGCGGCGCAATCGCTCCTCCAACTCGGCAGACGTCTCAGGAGCAAGCCGACGCAGCGCCAGCTTAAAGAGCTGCCCCAGCAGGGATTGCCTCGGCAGGGGCGGTTGTGCTTGCAGAAACCCCTCGATCTCATCCTCATACAGCGCCGCGTCGATCAGTCCTACCTCAACAGCCTGACGAGCGTTGAACGGCGCTTGGTCAATCAGCTCGCGCACGCGCGTTTCGCTCAAGCTGCGCCCCTCGGCAATCCCGCGCACGAGCTCGCTGAAACGCGCTTCCAGCAGCCACTCCGCTTGCTCGCGCGATGCCTCGGAGAAGTCCGTTCGGGTGAACGGATCGCCTGCGGATTTGAATGGGGACACATTCACAACTTCAGCCGAGATGCCGAGGCGGTCGAGCGCCTCTTTCAGGAAGGCGTATTCGTCGCACAAGCCGAGAATGTTCAGCTCTGCTGAAGGGGGCATGATGATTTGGTTGCAGGCGCACGCCAAGTAATATTGGAACGGCCCAAGCGACTCGGCGTATGCCACCGCGCGTTTGCCCGCTGCGCGGAAGCGCAGCACCTCAGCGCGCAGGCTCTGATAAGTCGCTGCGCTTGCGGTGCAATTGATGTGCAGCACAACACCTTGCACCCGAGGATCGGCTATCAAGCGCTCGAGCTGCCGACGGAAGGCAAGCACTGTTCTGGGACCAGCCGGTGCAGGCAGAAAGCGCCTGAACAAGCGCGCGAAGGGCAGCGTCGGCGGTGGCTCAGCGAGATCAACGAACTCGCCCTCCAAGTCAAGGTAGACATACGGCGGTACGAAGCGCCGCCGGCGCTGCGCGTTCGCAAGCGAGACGCGCAGCCGCCTCAAGGCAGTGCGCAAGGGAGACATAGTGCGATCATAAGGTCGTGCGCGCTTCAACTGGAACTAAACCCACACAAGCAGGAGTCACCCAGCTTTCGCTTTCGATCCGTTGATAGACTAAGACTATGTCGGCTGCTGAGCCTCTCTATCGCTTACAACAGCTTGATACAGAGCTAGACCAGTTGCGCCGCCGTGTTGACCAAGTCAGTGCGCGGATGACTGACCGATCAGAGGTAGAGCAAACCCGCCAGGAACTCCTTCACCTAGAAGAGAGGCTAAAAATGGAAACCGATAAGCTGCAGGCATACGAGGCGCAAGCACGCGCGCTGGACGAGAAGATCAACACTGAGGAAAAACGCCTGTACGGCGGTCAGATCCGTCTGCCGAAGGCGATTCTGGAGGTCGAGCAAGAGCTGTCCATGCTGCGCCGGCAGCGCAGTGCGCTCGATGACGCGATCATTGACCAGATGGCGCGCGTTGAGCGACTGCAAGACGAGGTGAAGCATGCCCGCACCCGCGCTGAGGTCGTTGAGGCGCACTTTGCAGGCGAAAGCGCGCTGTTGCGCGAGGAGCGCCAACGCCTGCTGGATCAAGCGCGCGTGCTGATTGAGCAGCGCAAGACACTCGCACGGAATCTGCCCGCAGCGCTTTTGCAGACCTATGAGTCAGTCCGCTCACGCCGACCAGACACGCCGGCTGTCGCTCTCATCAAGGCAGGCGCGTGTTCGCAGTGCGGCGAGGCTGTCTCCTCTGCAGACGCTCAGCGCGCTCACACGGGCGACCGGCTGGTCTTCTGTGCAAATTGCGGGCGCATCCTGTATCTGCCCTGATCCTCGGCTGCTGCCTATCGCGCAGGCACGCCTCTCTCATGCGCCGTGCCACAGAGCGCAGCGCATGGCTAACCCGTGTTGATACACTCAAACCTGATGGATGTCCTGGTTTACGACACCAAGAAGTATGACCGCGAGACGCTGTGCGCGGCGAACAACGATTTGCACCGACTGCACTTCACCGCAGCGCAACTGAACGAGCAGACTGCGTCGCTCGCGGAGGGGTTTCCTGCCATCAGCATCTTCGTCAACGACGACGCCTCTGCGCCTGTGCTCGAGCGCTTGGCTGGGCTTGGCGTCAAACTGATCACGCTGCGCAGCACCGGGTTCAACAACGTTGACCTGGAGACAGCCAAGCGGCTTGGGTTGACTGTAATGCGCGTGGCGAACTACTCGCCCTATGCAGTCGCCGAATTCACCTTGGCGATGCTGCTGGCGCTGGTGCGCCGCATCCATCGCGCCTACAACCGCGTCCGCGAAGGGAACTTCGCGCTCGACGGGCTACAAGGTCGCGACATCCACGGCATGACCATCGGCATCATCGGCACAGGGCGAATTGGCGCGATCTTCGCCCGGCTGATGCACGGCTTCGGTGTCACGTTGCTCGGCTTTGACCAGCGACCGAACCCTGCTTGCGTTGAGCTTGGGATGGAGTACGTCGCTCTTGAAACCCTGCTGGCGCGTTCCGATGTCGTCAGTTTGCATGTGCCGCTCCTGCCTGAGACCTACCATCTGATCAACGCGCACACGTTGGCGCTGATGAAGCGCGGGGCGGTTCTGATCAACACCAGCCGCGGCGCGCTGGTTGACACCGAGGCGCTGATCGAAGCGCTCAAGACCGGTCACCTCAGCGCTGTCGGGCTAGACGTATACGAAGAAGAGGATGGGCTGTTCTTCCGCGATCGCTCTGAGCAGATCTTGACTGACGACGTGTTCGCGCGGCTGCTTACTTTCCCAAATGTGTTGGTAACAGGGCACCAAGCCTTCTTCACGCAAGAAGCGCTGACCCAGATCGCCGAGACGACGATCCGCAACTTGTCTGACTTCGAGGCAGGACGGCGGAATGAAAACACCCTCACCTGAGGCAGTTCTGTCCTCGCCTTCTCAACATCGAGCAATTGAAGTTGCGGCTACGCTTGGGTGCGACCCTGCGCGTGGCTTGTCCTCGACGGAAGCGGCTGCTCGGCTTCAGCAGTTTGGGTTCAATGAGCTCGTCGCTCAGCCCACCCCGCCGGCATGGCGGCGCTTCCTAGCGCAGTTCCAAAGTCCCCTGGTGCTGCTTCTGCTCGTCGCCACGGGCATTTCGTTTGTGGTATGGCTGATCGAGCACGAGTCCGGCTTGCCTTTTGAGTCGTTGGCGATCTTGGCAATTGTCTTGCTCAACGCCGTGTTGGGGTTCATCCAGGAGGCGCGCGCCGAACGCGCTGTCGCGGCGCTGAAAGCGCTGACCGCCGAAATGGCAACGGTGATCCGAGACGGCGAGCGCAGGCGCGTGCTCGCTCGCGAGCTTGTGCCCGGCGACTTGATGCTTCTGGAAGAGGGTGATGCCATCCCCGCCGATGGGCGACTGCTCGAATCGGTTGCGCTGCGCACGTTGGAAGCGCCACTCACTGGAGAGAGCATGCCTGTCGCAAAGTCCACTGAGGCGCTCGACCAACCGGCTGCGCTCGGCGACCAGCGCAACATGGTCTTCAAAGGCAGCGTGGTTGCGTATGGGCGCGGCAAGGCAGTGGTCACGGCAACAGGTATGCGGACCGAGGTGGGCAAGATTGCGGCGCTGCTGCAAGCGACCCGCGACGAGCCAACCCCGCTGCAACGCGAGATCGAGCGCGTCGGTCGCGCGATTGGCGTTGCCGTCATCGGCATAGCGTTTGTGATCGTGACTGCGTTGCTGCTGACCCAGGGCGTGCGCACGCTCCAGGCGCTGGTCAGCATCTTGATCTTCGGCGTTTCACTTGCAGTCGCGGCTGTGCCGGAGGGGTTAGCCACTGTGATGACCGTCGTGCTTGCGCTCGGCGTGCAGCGCATGGCGCGGCGCAAAGCAATTGTGCGCAAGCTCGCTGCCGTAGAGACGCTCGGCGCGACAAACGTGATCTGCACAGACAAGACGGGCACGCTCACGCGCAATGAGATGACGGTGCGCACACTCATCGTTGCCAGTGGTCGGGTCGAATTCACCGGCGTCGGCTACGCTCCACAAGGAGAGATGCTGCACGGCAGCGCGCCGCTCGCCTCGGGAGCGATGTTTGTCGAGGCATTGGCAGTGCTCCAAGCTGCCACGCTGGCGAACAACAGCGCATTGACCCAGCGCGATGGTCAGTGGACGATCCAAGGCGATCCAACTGAAGGCGCCCTGCTAGTTGCAGCGTGCAAAGCAGGCATTGACCTAGACGCACTCAGAGGGCAGCTTCCTCGTGTCGGCGAAGTGCCCTTTTCGTCCGAGCGCAAGCGGATGAGCACGCTGCATCAGGACAAGGCGCACCCGGAACAGCACGTCCTATTCGTTAAGGGTGCGCCCGATGTGTTGTTGGCACGCTGCACCCATGAGCGCGTCGGCACAGAGGACGTCGAGCTCTCGCCGCAGCGCCGCGCTGAGATCATGCACAGGGTCGAGCAACTAGCGTCGCAAGCGCTGCGCACGCTGGGCGTTGCTACGCGAATGCTGCCCTCGGATACGCATGTCAGCAACGATGAACCCACTGAGTCGCTGGAGGTGCATCTGACCTTCCTCGGCTTGGTCGGGATGATTGATCCGCCAAGACCGGAAGTGGCAGAAGCCGTTCGTCGCGCACAGGCGGCTGGCGTGCGCGTCATCATGATCACAGGCGACCACCCGCGCACCGCGCTGGCGATCGCTGCCGAGCTAGGCATCACTCCACCTGACGCGCCTGTGGTTACTGGTGTTGAGTTGGCGCACATGGACGAGCAAGCGCTCTTTGAGACTGTCCAGCGCGTGTCGTGCTACGCTCGGGTCAGCCCAGAGCACAAGCTGGGCATCGTGCGTGCGCTGCGACAAGGTGGCGCTGTCGTCGCCATGACTGGCGACGGCGTGAATGACGCGCCTGCTCTGAAGACCGCAGACATCGGGATTGCTATGGGCGTCACGGGCACAGATGTGTCCAAGGAAGCCGCGGACATGGTCTTGGCAGACGACAACTTCGCAACCATCGTCGCAGCAGTCGAGGAAGGGCGCGGCATTTACTCCAACATCCGAAAGTTCCTGCGCTACTTGCTCTCCTCGAACGTTGCAGAAGTGCTGACGATGTTCCTGGGCGTCCTGCTGGCAGGCGTCTTAGGTCTCGTCGGACAGGCAGAGCACGAGTTGGTGCTACCGCTAACGGCAGTGCAAATCTTGTGGGTCAACCTGGTTACCGATGCAGCGCCAGCGCTGGCGCTGGGGGTTGACCCTGTAGGGCGTCACCTGATGATGCGCCCACCGCGAGCGCGTGATGAACGCGTGATCAACCGCGAGATGGGGGTGGGCATCTTGCTCGTGGGCTTGGCTATGGCTGTGTCGTCGTTGCTGGTGATGGACGCCTCACTCGTCGGCGGTTTGATCGCCAGCGACGGTAATCTGACCTACGCGCGCACGATGACGTTCACTACGTTGGTGCTCGGGCAGCTCTTCAATGTGCTCAACGCCCGCTCCGACCGCCGCAGCGCGTTCGATGGGCTGCTTAGCAATCGCTGGCTGTGGTTGGCGCTGGCGCTCTCGCTTACGCTGCAGGTGCTCGTGATTTATGCGCCGCCGCTGCAGCGCGCTTTCGGCACAGTTGCGCTCAGCCTCGGTGACTGGCTGACCTGCACGGTTGCAGCCAGCAGCGTGTTGTGGGCTCGAGAGCTATACAAATTGATCAGGGCGCGGCGACGGGCAGTGACCGGATCACTGCACGCGGGCTGACGTATTGCGCGTTCACCCAGCCGCGTTGACCGCTAGGAAGCGCAATTTGCACCCAATCGCCGCCCGTTGTGCGCGCGAGCGCACGCATGCGCTCACCCGGAGCAAGCTGTCCAATCACAGCAAAGCCCGTCCCTGGTCCAGCGCGGACGTTGAGGCGAGCCGTCGCCTGCAAAAATGCCCCACCAGGTGCTGCGCTGTCCAGGGCAAGCGACTCGCTAAGGGTGAGCGATGCAATCATGGCATCGAGCGCCTCCAAGGGCGGTGAGAAGCTGCCCCCCTCATGCTCCAGCAGGCGGGCAACGTTGGTCAGATAGCGGCGATAGTCCATCCGCACTTGCTCGCGTTGCGCTCTGGTCACCTCCGAAGGAAGGGTTGTAGATGTGACTGGGATGAACGCAGCGATGAAGTATTGCTTGTCTTCGCTTAACCCCTGAAAGACGTAGGTCAGGCTGTTTGCTAGGACAGGCTGAATCTGTTGCGTGAACATCGTCACCCAGCGCACGCCCCTGCCGTTGGCAAACCGCAGCGGCGCAGGCGTCGCTGCGAGCATTGGCTCCCAGTCCGAAACTGGCAGCACGGTGCGCCCAGGCACGACGCCTTGCATGATTGCCTCCAGATGCGCGTCGAATTCGTTGACCTCTGCACCAGTGTAAAGGGCGCGGTAGCGTGCCGCAGGCAAGATCAAAAGCTGGCGCTGGCGTGGATCGAATCGCGCGCTTGGCTTGTCTGCGTCAAAAAGGATTTGAAGCCCAGGGGGATGACCGAACAACGGCAACCATGAGCGCTCAGGGGCAACCAAATCGAGTGGGTAGGCGCGCGCCTCCTGGGCAACGCCGTTCAAGGTCAGTTGCACGCCAGGTGCAGGCGCAGCAAGCCGCGCTGGAACACTTAGCCCGACTTGGACAACGGCGTCGGGCGCGGAAACTTCGAGCGTGAGCACACCAGGCAAGACAAAAGGAAGGGTAAGACTACGCGAGAAGACGCCGCGTGTGCCGGGCTTGCCGTCCACAGGAACGGTTTGGGTGAGCACGGCGCGGTTGCGGTTGTCTATAACCCGTGCGGTCAACTGCTGCTCCAGCGGCGTCAATGAGATTTCGCCGACGAGCACAATGGTCTCGCTCACCTGCTCTCCCGGGGCTGGTTCAGTGACCCCGATCATCTGCCTGACTGGCTCAGGCGTTGGCGTCGCTGTTGACGCGAGCAAGTGCAGCGTGGGCACGATGGTTGGCATCGGCGGTGGTGTAGCTGCGGCACAGCCTGCTGCCCACAGCCACAGCGCCAAGGGCGCGCTCAACCTGCGCAGCAGCATCTTGCACGCAAAGCAAACGCCCGCAACAGCTTCGTGCCATTGCGGGCGCGCCCAACGAGACATCAGCGAGCTGATTGAGTTGCCCTACTTTTCCTCACGGTAGAGAACATGCCTGCGCAGGAACGGGTCATACTTGCGCAGCTCAAGGCGAGAGGGGTCGTTCTTGCGATTCTTCTCAGTCAGGTAGAAGTGCCCGCTCTCTGTGCTCTTCAGCCGAATGATGATGCGGTTGCCTTTCTTCTTCGCCATGGTGCACCTCCCAAAGACTTACTTGAGCGTGCCAGGCATCGGCAGCAGCGCCAGGTGTCGTGCTCGCTTGACCGCCCGGGCAAGCAATCGCTGATTGCGCGCGCTCAGCCCCGTGCGGCGGCGCGGCAAAATCTTGCCCTGGCTGTTGATGTAGCGCCGAAGCCGCTCAAAGTCCTTGTAATCCGGTCGCGTTTTAGATAGGGCAAACTCATCGGCACGGCGCGGACGCGCCTCAGCCACGGTTGTGCGCGCAGCCGCAGATCTGCGCTCGCCTTCGTCTGCCACTGCGCCAACACCGAGGTCGTCCTTGGGCAATTCAGCCTCAATGTTCTCTGTGCTTTCCACGGTTTCTCCCTAGCCAACCCGAATGGTTCTGTGCCTTAGATCCTACCACTTGTCGCAGGACACCAAAGACGGGGGGCTAGATGGCACGTAAAGCTCATTCCTGAGCACTTGCCAACTAGCCCCATCCGCGACTTTCCAGGCGCAACCCGATGAAACCTGTTCCGCTAGTAGACACGCCCACAGCGCATAGCAGCAAGCAGACCACGCTCACCGCCGGCACATCGGGCGCGCGCAGTGTGCCGCTACGCTGTGTGCAGCCCTGATGCTGCGGAAGTGCACTTGAGACGGTTATGCGTCACGTGCATCCTCTGTCTCGAAGTGCACTCCGTTCCGCGCAGGCGCACGTCTGCCTCTTCCTCGGTCTCCGCATGCGGGTTTGCACCGAAGCCGAGAGCGCTCGGTAAAGACCCTTACGGCTCAGAAGCTAACGCTCGATGGGCAAGCCGACGCTGTTGCCCCATTCAGTCCAGCTTCCGTCGTAGTTCTTCACATTTGGGTAGCCGAGCAGATGGGTGAGCACAAACCACGTGTGGCTGCTGCGCTCACCAATGCGGCAGTAAGCGATGATCGGCTTATCTGGTGTGATGCCTTTGCTACGGTAGAGCGCCTCCAGTTCTTCGCGTGACTTGAAGGTGCCATCCTCGCGCACTGCTTGCGCCCAGGGGATGTTCTGCGCGCCGGGAATGTGCCCACCGCGCAACGCGCCCTCATTGGGGTATTCCGGCATGTGTAGGCGCTCGCCCGAGTATTCCGCCGGGCTGCGCACATCAACCAACGTGCCCTTCGCCTGCACGTGGCGCAGCACTTCGTCGCGGAAGGCGCGGATGGTGCTGTCGTCGCGCGGCGGGGCGACATAATTCGTCGGCGGGTACTCCGGCACCTCACGGGTCATCGGTCGTCCTTCGTCAACCCACTTCTTGCGCCCGCCGTTCAGGATGGCTGCCTTCTTGTGACCGAACAGTTGGAACACCCAAAATGCATAGGTTGCCCACCAGTTGTTCTTGTCACCGTAGAACACCACAAAGGTGTCGTTAGCGATCCCCTTTCGACTCATCAACTGGGCAAACTGTTCGGAGTTGAGGTAATCGCGCTTCAGCGGGTCGTTCAGGTCTGCCGTCCAGTCAATCTTGACTGCGCCTGGGATATGCCCAGTGTCGTAGAGCAAGGGGTCCTCGTTCGACTCGACGATGCGGACGTTTGGGTCGTTCAGATGCTCCGCCAGCCATTCCGTGCTGACGAGGGATTCAGGGCGTGCGTACTCACTCATTGTGCCTGTGCTCCTTCCTTGGTGATAGCTGACTTTGTTGGGAAGGAATAGTTTAGCAGCCCGCAAGGACGCATAGGGACATCGGATGTCGTTGTTCGCGAGTTGCTGGAATCGGGCGTGTCCGGCGCGGCGCAAGGATCTCCGGGGCATCGCTTCCATCCTCGAGACTTCGTATCAACTCTTGTCGAGCCATTCCTGAGCCCTTTCTACCTGCCGAGGTAGGCTATAATCTAGGCTCACTTAGCTTGAGCTGAAAGGTCAACTCAGTCCCGCGGCACTCGCGGGGGAGGCAAAGGAGCATAGCGCAACAGAACAACAAACCGCAGTTTCGCATCAATAACCAGATCCGTGTGCCGCAAGTGCGCGTGATCATGCACGACGGCGAGAACAAGGGCATCATGGACATCCGAGATGCCCTTGAGCTTGCCCGCAGCTTGCACATGGATTTGATCGAAGTCGCGCCGACCGCTGACCCGCCCGTCTGCCGAGTGATGGACTACGGTCGGTTCATGTACGAAAGGGAGAAGAAGGAGCGGGCAGCAAAGAAGAGTCAGCGCATCATCGAGGTGAAAGGGGTGCAATTGCGCCCGAAGACAACGGATCACGACCTGGCGTTCAAGATTCGCGCGGCGCGCCGCTTCCTGATGGAGGGCAACAAGGTCAAGTTGACAATGCGCTTCCGCGGGCGCGAAATCGCAAACATGCACATCGCATACCAAATGATGGAGAAGTTCATCCAAGCCGTCAAGGATTTGGCGCTCGTCGAGTCAAGCCCAAACATGGAAGGCAAGATGATGACGGCTGTGCTCGCGCCAACGCCCGCGACGCTCGCCGCAGCGCATCTGAAGTCAACGCGCCAGCGCATCGAAGCTGAACGCGCCGCCGACAAGGCAGCCGGCTACGACGAGGAAGCCGAAGAGCGCGAGGACTTGACCGAGGACAACGGCGACGAAGAGCCACAAGCCTCGTTGACCGAGCAGTCCGCAGCCGACCAAACAGCCGCGCCGAGCGACAAGGTTGACCTGAAGGCGCAGCAAATCGCCGCTCGCAAGGCGGCAAATCGCGAGAAGCGCGCCCAGAAGCGCGCCCAGGAACAGTTTGACTTGCCGTGAGACAGAGGCACGTAGAGAAGCAACTATGGGCAAGATCAAGACGCACAAGTCAACGTCGAAACGGTTCAAAGTGACAGGCAGCGGGAAGCTCATGCGCACCCGTCAGGGCAAAAGCCACTTCCGTCGTAAGAAACCTGCGCGGGTCAAAGCGCAGTTCATGGAGATGATCCCTGTCGAAGGCAAGGGCATCATCAAGCGCATCCGCAGGCTAGTCCCCTACCTGAAAAATAAGTAAGAGGAGTTGACCTGAGATGGCACGCGTCAAAGGCGGCGTCAAGACACGCCGACGCCACAAGCGAGTGCTGGCGCAGACCAAGGGTCAGTTTGGCGCTCGCCACAAGAACTTTCGCAAGGCGAACGAAGCCTTGCTGCACGCACTAGCCTACGCAACGCGCGACCGCCGCAACCGCCGTCGCGACCTGCGCCGGTTGTGGATCACGCGCATCAACGCTGCCGCCCGATTGAACGGCACCACCTACAGCAAGCTGATGCACGCGCTCCAAGCGGCAAACATTCGGCTCGACCGTAAGATCCTCGCCGATTTAGCTGCGCGCGACGCCAGCGCGTTCGCAGCCGTGGTCAAGGCGGCAAGCGCCTAAGCGCCCCCGCGCCTCAGAAGTGCAGCCCGCTGAGCCGTCGCTCAGCGGGCTTTTTGCTATTGGCATCCCAGGCGCATATTCTGCAATCTGCCGCACGGTGCGGCAGTGAGAGACAGCGTTACATCGAGCAAGGCGCGAGCGCTTAGCAGGCTTTCATCCAGC
>JANWZM010000138.1 GCA_025054635.1 Thermoflexales bacterium | reverse complement strand
GTGCGCTGCGCAAGCAACGTGGGTAGCTCTAGCGGATTGTTGCCTAGCACACTTTGGCTGAAGCACACTGCTGCTCTGGAGAAGGCCGCTCCGAGTCAGGTCTCCTGAGGCGGTCTGTTACTGTCGCTGCATTGATCAGCGATTCGCTCGAGGAGTAAATGCGCGAGTAAGCGTGGGACGTGCTGCCCTGTTCCCCTTCCTCAGCGCACCTCGCAACACGCTGTGTGTTATACTCGCAGCGAACAACTGAATACGCCGAGGTGACCCGGTGCCTGCGCGAGCAGGCTCAAAGGCCCGGATGCCAGGGCTTAAAGGTGGAAGCTGGTGAAAGTCCAGCGCTGTGCCGCAACTGTGAGCGCGTGACCTGCGCGCAAGTCAGGATGCCTGCCTCGGTTTGACGTGCGAAACCTTCTCGCGACCAGGGAGGTGAAGCGAAGATGCCTAATGCACCTTGAAGCGTGCATGGCTTTGGCGTATGTTCGGCGCAAATTCACCCTGCTGAGAAGGCAGGGTGTTTTCGTTTGGATACCTGCTAGACGCACAGTGCAGAGCTGTGCGCGTTCACGTCTGGAGAGAAAGCCATGACACGCAATTTCGGTTACTTGCAAAACACTCGCTCTTTAAGCTTAACGTTGCTGCTTGCTGCAGCACTCGCGATTGGCACAACGCCTGCGATTGCCGCTTCTGCGGCGCGACCTGTCGCGCAAGCGGCGAATCTCACCGATGGCTGTGTGCAGAACTACAACCCTGCGGTGGACTACTTCCCGCAGAAGACCAGGCTCGAGGATGCCAAAGGGTTCACGGTGAAGTACTTCAAGAACTACAAGGAAGTCACTGTGCTTACCCCTTGGCGTGATGCGAGGGAGCAATTCAAGTATGTCCTCGTCCAGTGCGGCACGCCGCGACCGCAGGGAATCCGAAACGCTATCGTGATCGAAGTGCCCGTCAAGCGCGTGATCGCGATGAGCACCACCCACCTGCCACACCTCGACGACTTGGATGTGCTTGACCGCTTGATCGGCATGGACACTTTCAAGTGGGTCAACACGCCCAAAGTCCGCGCCATGATCCAGTCCGGCGGCATGATAGAGGTCGGCGAAGGCGCACAACTCAGCGTCGAAAAGGTCATCCAGGCGAAGCCTGACATTGTGACGACCTTCGGCGTCGGCGACCCCAGGTCTGACACACACCCGAAGCTGCTCGAGGCAGGTGTCCCGACAGTGCTCAACGCTGCCTACATGGAGGAGACGCCGCTAGGGCGTGCCGAATGGATCAAGTTCACCGCGCTCTTTTTCAACAAGGAAGCCGAAGCACAAAAAGAGTATGCTGCAAAGAAGCAGCGCTACCTTGCCCTTGCTAGGAAGGTGAAAAGCAGCGTCACCAACAGGCCGTTCGTGCTGCAAGGCACGGCTACGCGGGATCGCTGGCGGATTCCCGGTGGCAACAGCTACCACGCACGCCTGATTGAAGACGCTGGCGGCAGATACCTCTGGACAAAAGACACCGGAGCGGGCACGATGTCGCTCACCTTCGAGGAAGCCTTCTTTCGCGCGATCCACGCTGATGTGTGGTTGCTCGCCAGCTTCCAGCGCTTCAACACCGTCAAGCAGCTCCTCGACGCAGAGCCGCGCTACGCGGGCGTAGGCGCGATCAAGAAGGGGCAGGTGTGGAACTACGACAAGCGCTTGAACGAGAACGGCGGCAATGACTACTGGGAGATGGGTGTGGCTAACCCAGATCTCCTGCTCGCTGACCTCGTCAAGATCCTGCATCCAGAGCTGCTGCCCAACCATGAGCTGGTGTTCTGGCGGCAGCTTCCTGCTGGCTCCTGATGAACGCACCGCTCTCCTCGGCACAGGCTGGCTGGGCACATGCCCTAGCCAGCCCCTTTCCGCCGCTGCGCATTCGCCGCAGTGTCCTGCTGGCGCTGATCGCGTTCACCGGAACAGCATTCATGCTGTCGCTGGCGATTGGCGCAGTGAGCATTCCGCTCGAAGAGGTAGTGCGCGTGCTGCTCGGCGGTCAAGCCAGCAACGACACCTGGCAGACGATCATCCTCATCTTCCGCCTGCCGAAGGCGATCACTGCGCTGCTGGCAGGTGCAGCGTTGAGCGCAGCGGGACTGCAGATGCAGACGCTCTTTCGCAACCCACTGGCAGACCCATTCGTTCTCGGCATTAGCAGCGGCGCCAGCCTCGGCGTAGCGCTAGTGGTTCTCGGCGGCGCTGCCGTCAGTGCCAGCGTCTTCGGGCGCACAGCTTTCTTGGGCGAGCTAGGTCTGGTCAGCGCCGCCTCGCTTGGCGCGGCTGCGGTGTTTGTGCTGGTGCTCGCTATCGCCCGCCGAGTGCAAAACATAGTCACGCTGTTGGTGCTCGGTTTGATGGTTGGCTACCTCACCAGCGCGGTCGTCAGCGTGCTGATCTACTTCAGCTTGCCCGAGCAGGTCAGCGCCTACATCAACTGGACGTTTGGTAGCTTCGGCGGGGTGACCTGGCAACAAATGCGCACCTTTGCACCCGCCCTGCTCGTCGGGCTGGTGACAGCGCTTGTCACAGTGAAGCCGCTCAACGCGCTGCTGCTGGGCGAGAACTACGCCCGCAGCGTGGGCGTCAATGTCCGTGCTGCGCGCTGGTGGGTGACCGCGAGCGCATCGTTGATGGCTGGCGCAGTGACCGCGTTTTGCGGCCCGATTGGGTTCATCGGGATCGCCGTGCCGCATCTGTGTCGAGCGCTATTTGTGACCAGCGACCACCGCGTACTGATGCCTGCCTCGCTGTTGCTCGGCGGCGGTCTGGCATTGATCTTCGATTTGATCTCACAGATGCCCGGCACACGCGCTGCCTTGCCGCTCAACGTGGTGACCTCGGCAGTCGGCGCGCCAATTGTGCTGTGGATTGTCATGCGCCGGCAGAGCTTCGGGCGAATCTGATGGTCACCAACTGGCTAGCGGCAAGACATGCCTTGCGCTCGCTGGGCAGCAAGCTGGATCGCCCCGAAAGGGAAGGGCATGTCACCGATCCAGCAATTGCCATCTGCGCTCATGATCTGACTACAGGGTATCGGCAGGGTAGTCACGTTCGGGTGGTGCATCGTGGGCTTGAGCTTGTCCTGCCACGCGGCAAGCTCACTGCGCTGCTCGGCCCAAACGGCGCAGGTAAGAGCACACTAATGCGCACGTTGTCCGGACTGCAACCGGCGCTTTCTGGCACAGTGTGGGTGGATGGCGTGCCGCTGCGCGCGCTTTCGCCCCAAGCTATCGCGCGTAGGATCGCCGTCGTCCTCACCGATCGCGTGGATGTTGGCTACATGACAGCATACGCCCTGGCTGCGCTCGGGCGTCACCCCTACACCCGATGGGATGGACGGCTGACGCCAGAGGACGAGCAAATCGTCCAAGAGGCGATGTACGCAGCCGGCTGTGCTGGACTGGCTGCGCGCATGGTCGCTGAGTTGAGCGACGGCGAGCGCCAACGAGTGATGATCGCCCGCGCCCTGGCGCAGCAAACGCCGATCATCTTCCTGGACGAGCCAACCGCTTTCCTCGACCTGCCGCGCCGCGTCGAGATCATGTATCTGCTGCGGAATCTAGCCCACCAAACTGGGCGTGCTCTGCTGCTCAGCACGCACGACCTGGAGCTCGCTCTGCGCTTTGCCGATTTGCTTTGGCTAATGGGAGGCGACGGCACATTTGTCACCGGCACGCCGACAGAGCTGCTGCAACGCGGTGAACTACTGCGCGTCTTCTCCGCTGAGGGTCAAGAGGTGCGGCACTACCTGCAAGACCTGCACCAACGTTGGCAAGCAACAGACTTATTGAGGACTCCACAATGACCCAAGACCAGCTTTCCTCTCCTCACTTCGTGCAGGAGGAGATCGGCGACGGCATCATTGAGGGTTGGCGCCTCGACACCAGCGAGCAAACCTTGTTCGCGCTGCTCAAGGACTTGTTCGAGAATCACTGGCAGTCTATTCTCTTCGGCACGATGATCCAGGGGAGTGTCTTTGAAATCAGGGCTACCGCCCCGCCGACGCGCATCGTGCTGTTGGATGGCTACTTAACTGTTGACTTCGGCGCGTGGCACTTTCACGTGTGCATCGGCGAGAACTACGGCACTCAGGTGCGCCCAACCTCGCCTGAGCTGCGTGCAATTCGCAAGACCCACCGCGCTGAGCTTGTGCGGCGTCTCAACCCTGATGGCACGCCGAGCAGTTGGCGGCTACGCCTGTTCAACGGTCGAGGTGAAAACCAACTCACTGTCTTCCTTCCGAACCCATTCATCACAGACGACCTCAAAGTTGCCCGCGAGCCGGATTGGGATCGGCTAGCGTTCTGGGATCAACTGCGCGCGACTTACCTCGGGCTGCCTCCCGACCCGAAAGACCGCACGGCAAAGACGCTGTTTCATGGTTGACCTCCGCGCGCGCATCCCAACCCTCGTGGTTGCCGCACCGCACAGTGGCAGCGGCAAGACCACCCTCACCGCAGGGTTGGTTGCTGCACTTGCTGCGCGCGGTCTGCGCGTTGCGCCGTTCAAAGTCGGTCCGGATTACATTGACCCGTCGCTGCTGGCTCAGGCTGCAGGGCGGCCGTGCCACAACCTCGACTTGTGGATGCTCGGCGAGGAAGCAGCGCAAGCAAGCTTTGCGCGCCGCGTGCGCGACGCAGACATCGCCGTAATCGAGGGTGTGATGGGCTTGTTCGACGGCGTTAGCGGCGAAGACGATACAGCGAGCACAGCTCACGTTGCTCGCCTCCTCGGCGCGCCTGTGGTGCTTGTGCTCGACGCCAACGCGATGGCGCGCACAGCCGCAGCGATCGTCCACGGCTTGCGCGAGTTTGACCGCCGAGTCAACCTCGTCGGCGTGATCTTCAACCGCGTCGGCAGCCCCACCCATGCACAGATGCTTCAAGAAGCAGTTGCGCAGCACACCGACGTTCGCCCACTAGGCAGCGTCTTGCGCAATCCTGCGCTCGAACGTCCAGATCGCCATCTAGGGCTTGTGCCCGCAGCAGAAAGCAGCCCCGCTGAGTGGATCGAGGCTGCGCGGCAAGCAACCGAGACGGGCGTCAACCTGGACGCGCTGTTGGGAATCGCAGAGCAGCACAGCGTTTGCCTCGCGCCCCCCGCTGTTAGGGTGTCGGGTTTGAAGAACAAGCATAAAAGACCCACGATTGCCGTTGCCCGCGACGCAGCCTTCAGTTTCATCTACACAGACAACCTCGAACTAGTTGAGGAAGCAGGGGGACAGGTCGCCTTCTTCAGCCCACTGAACGATACCGGCTTGCCTGAGGGCAGCAGCGCGCTGATCCTGTGTGGTGGCTTTCCAGAACTGTATGCAGCGCAGCTTGCTGCGAATGCGGCAATGCGTGCAGCCATCCGCCGAGCAGCGCAGCAGGGGATGCCGATCTACGCGGAGTGCGGTGGGCTGATGTACTTATGCGAGGCGCTGGTTGATCAGCACGGCAAAGCGCACCCGATGTG
>JANWZM010000109.1 GCA_025054635.1 Thermoflexales bacterium | reverse complement strand
TCGCCTACTGGCTTGCGCCAGGCTACCGCCTGTTTCGTCAGCAGGAGCGACACGCATTTGTTGTGTCCTTTGCCCTCGCCGTGCTCGGCGCGCTAGGGGCACACACCCTGCTTGGACCGGTCAGCCCTGCAGGTCGTTTGCGCGTTGCACAAGCAGGGCAAGCACTGTTGAAATGGGCAGGCTTGGGGCTAGCTATCTTTCTCGTCTTGCTGTTCCTGATCCAATACAGAGTGATCACCTCAGCGCAAGACCTGAGCGGCGTGCCAAGCCGCATTGCCCTGCTCGTTGTCGGCTTGTTCGGCACAGCAGGGTTGCTGCTCTGGCGTGGAGGTGAACTGCGCTTTGCGCGTTGGCAGTGGGGGGTCGTTTTGATCGCGCTGCTGGTCTTCGACCTGTTCACAGCAAATCGCTACACTATTACTCAGCCTCGTGCTGAGCCTTTTCCCGAGCATCCGCTGTTGAAGCCGCTGCTTGCCGAACCGCCGCCAGACCGATGGGTGAGGCTGTTCGACGAGTATGCGCTGCCGCTCAACCGCGCGTGTGTGGCTGGTCTCAATGAGGTTGGTGGTGGATCGCCCATCGTGCCAGCGCATTACAAGGCTTACTTGGAGCGCGCGCCGGAGCACGTGCGCTTGTTGCAGCTCAACGTGCGCTATGCCGCGACTTGGCGCGGGGCAATGCAGACTCCCGAGGGCGTGACCATCCCGTGGTTTCTGCTCGCGCGGGCAAAACTCGAGCGCGGCGAGTATAGCCTGTACCGCCTGGACTGGAAGCCGCTCGACTTCAGCGGGGTCTGGATTCCCCCTAACGTGCGCCCCGTGCCCGACAGCGAAGCAGTCTTCGCTGCGCTGCGACAACCTGGCTACGCGCCATTCCGCGACGCTTTCGTCTTCTCGAGCGACCTCGGGCTGGTTCAACAAGCGGTTGGCACGGCTGAATTGCGCGGACAGGGGGGCGCTGCGCTTGAGGGCAAGGCGACGGGCTACATGAAA
This sequence comes from Thermoflexales bacterium, assembly GCA_025054635.1. Classification (GTDB taxonomy): domain Bacteria; phylum Chloroflexota; class Anaerolineae; order J036; family Brachytrichaceae; genus DRWP01. The sequence goes on along the minus strand of JANWZM010000109.1, from coordinate 7,097 downwards.
ATCGCTGCCACCGCTGATGCGCCAGCCTTGCTCGTGGTAAGCGAAGCGTATCACTGGAATTGGGTTGCGCTGGTCAATGGACGCGAGGTTCGCCCAGTTCCAGTGAACGTTGGGCTACTTGGCGTGCCGATCCCTGCAGGGACATCCAGCATCGAACTGAGCTATCGTCCAACTGATTTTCGGGTTGGGCTGGCGCTCACAGCAGCGACGGTGCTCCTGGCGTTTGTGCTAGTTCTGCGCGAGCGCCGCGTCCAGCTAGCTGCACACGCCGCACCAGTGGGCTGCAAACACGGCTAGGACGCGTGCGCAGTCGAGGACGGAGTCCAACTCGACGTATTCATCAACGCCATGCAGCCCTGCACCTTTAGGCCCCCACGCAAGCGCAGGCACGCCGAATAGGCTGGCGAAGCGCGTATCCAAGCCTGCGGTCGTGCCTGCCAGGACTGGCTTCGGATGCACCACCTCTAACATGTCCAGGCAGGCTAGGAAGCTCTGCACGAAGGGGTGCGCATCATCCTGCACCCACGGCTCGGTGTGCCAGCCGAAGTACGTCACTTGCGGCGGATGATCGCGCAGCCACGAACTTTGCTCGGCGACAGCATGTAGGCGCGCTTCTAGCTCGCGCTTGACCTCAGCCGCCCGCTCGCCAGGGACGAATGACAGCCGCCCTTCGATTGTGGCTTGCCCTGGCACGGTCGAGGGCCAGTCGCCAGCGCGGACTACGCCGACGTTGAGGTGGCAAGAACGGCGCACGGCAGGGTCGAGGCGCTCAAACGCCTCAAAGTGAACTCGCTCGGCGCGCTCGCGATCCCAGGCTTGGAGCATCAAGAGGATCGGCACAGCTTCAAAGGCAGCGTTGACGCCCTCGTGGGCACGCCCTGCGTGGGCGCTTCTGCCTGGCACTACGATGCGGAAGTAGAACACCCCTGGATGGGCAATGCATACGTCGCGCCAGTGCGGTTCGGTAGCGATGAACCCGTCGGCGCGGTAGCCCTGGGCAAAACAAGCCAGCGTGCCTCCGCCACCACCCGCTTCCTCTTCGATGACGCTCTGCAGGATCAAGTCGCCCTTCAGGCGTATGCCGCATGCCTGCAGCGCGCGCACAGCGAACAGGTTGGCGATCAGCCCTGCCTTCATGTCCTGTGTCCCGCGCCCGTACATCCGACCGTGCCGACCGCTCGGCACAACCTGCGCTCCGAACGGCGGGTAGCGCCACTCGCTTACTGGCTCAGGCGAAACGACGTCCGTGTGACCGTTGAGGATAAGTGAGCGCCCACCGCCTCCACCGCGCCAGACGCCTATTACATTCGGGCGACCCGCAAACCCGATGCCCGAATCCACAAAAGCAGGATGGTCAGCGAGCGCAGCCCGATCAGCCTCGAAAACAGTGACTTCCAGCCCCGCCTCCTCGTAGCGTTCCCGCATGAAGGCTTGGGCTGGCCCCTCCTGACCGACCAGGCTAGGGATGCGGACAAGCGCAGCCAGCGTCTCAGTGAGCGCCTCAGCGTGCTGGGCTAACCAATTTTGGATTTGGGCGTCAATTGTTCGCAACGACTCAATCAAGTGCGGGCGGGGATCTCGCAGGCTAGCGGGTTGGCGTGACCGTTCACGCGGAACAGCCGTTGGCGCGGCGGTTCGGTCTGTGACTTTTCTAGCGCTTGATCCAAATCCCAGATCAAGTCCTCTACATCTTCTAGACCGATGGACAGACGAATCATGTCTGGGGTGATTCCCGCTGCGCACTGCTCCTCCTCGCTGAGCTGAGCGTGGGTTGTGCTAGCAGGGTGAATCACGAGCGATTTGGCGTCGCCGACGTTCGCTAGGTGGCTGAATAGCTCCAGGCTTTCGATGAACGTGCGCGCCGCCTCGAAGCCGCCCTTGACGCCGAAGGTGAACACTGCACCTGCGCCTCTCGGCAGGTATTTCTGCGCCAAGTTGTAATAGCGGCTGCCCGGCAGAGAGGGGTAGTTCACCCACGCAACCGCAGGGTGCTCAGCTAGGTGCGTTGCGATAGCCATCGCGTTCTGCACATGGCGTTCCATGCGCACACCGAGCGTCTCAAGCCCCTGCAAGAAGAGGAACGCGTTGAACGGGCTGAGCGCCGGCCCCATATCGCGCAGCGACTCAACGCGCGCTTTCATGATGAAGGCAAAGTCGCCGAACGTCTCCCAGAAGCGCACACCGTGGTAGCCCTTGCTCGGCTCGGTCATGGCTGGGAAATTGCCGTTGCCCCAATCGAAGCGACCGCTATCCACGATCACCCCGCCAATGCTGGTGCCGTGACCGCCGATGAACTTCGTCGCGCTGTGCACCACAATGTCAGCGCCATGCTCAATCGGACGGCATAAGTAGGGTGTAGCAAAGGTATTGTCCACGATCAGCGGCAACCCATGCTCGTGAGCGATCTTGGCGACAGCCTCAATGTCCAGCACGTTGATCACGGGGTTGCCAATGACCTCCCCGTATATCACTTTCGTGCGCGGGGTGATGGCGCGGCGGAAATTGTCTGGGTCGCTGGGATCCACAAATGTGGTGTGGATGCCCATTTTGCGGAAGCTGATGTCGAATTGGGTGTAAGTTCCTCCGTATAGGGTGTTCGCAGCGACAATCTCATCGCCCTCTTGCAGCAGGGTAAACAGGGCGATGAACTGCGCGGCTTGACCGCTGGCAGTCGCCAGTGCCCCGCGCCCGCCCTCCAGCGCAGCCATGCGCTCCTCAAAGGCAGCCGTGGTCGGATTCATGATGCGCGTGTAGATGTTGCCAAAGCGCTGCAGGGCAAACAGTGAGGCAGCGTGATCGGTGTCGTCAAACACGAAGCTAGTAGTCTGGTAGATCGGCATCGCTCGCGCGCCAGTCGCAGGGTCTGGGCGCTGACCCGCGTGCAGCGCGCGGGTGTTAAAGCCAAAAACGCGATCAGACATGTATGGCTCTTCCTCCTTGTCTCCCTGCTGCGCACGTCTGCAACAGGGAGCAACCGTTCCGATTGTATTGGCTTCTGGACTTCGTGCCGCGAGCGGGGAGTGGCTAATTCCGCTTGATGCGTTACTGACCTGCTAGGTCGCGATTGACACTTGATTAGCTGCTCCCCAGCGATTCAGGGGTGACTCTGTGAGTGAGTACGTGGCAGGAGCGTCCTTCGTGGGGCATGCGCTTTTGGTCAGCCGCAAGCTTCGATGCGGACTTCGCTTCTTGCAGGAGCAGCATCAAGACGTGCTTCCCACCGAACTCAAAGGGCATCCTAGTTCGTCAACTGAGTTCTAAAATACAGGTAGATGCGTGGCTTACCAGCAGCAACTTCTGAACCCTCCAGCCAAACTCCAACCGACTTTCGCCGCACCCTGCGCGCGCTGACAGTGATCTACCAGGACGACGCGTTGCTTGTGGTCAACAAGCCTGCGCTGCTCTCCTCCATCCATGACGCTGCACGCCCCGACGAGCCAGACCTGCTCTCCCTGCTGGAAGAGCGATACGGCGAGCTCCTCCCTGTGCACCGGCTGGATCGCGACACAAGCGGGGTCATTCTGTTTGCGCGGAATGCTCGCGCGCATGTTGTGCTTTCGGCGATGTTCGAGGCGCGCGAGGTGGAAAAGACGTATCACGCTCTCGTAGTTGGTGTCCCGCGCTGGGAGACGCGCACAATCGAAGCGCCACTTCGAGCCGACGGCGACCGCAAGCACCGCACTGTTGTTGACGTTGAGCGTGGCAAACCCGCAGTGACCCACTTTCGAGTCCTAGTGCGCATGCGCCAGCACACGCTGCTCGAGGCAAAACCTGAGACAGGGCGCACTCACCAAATCCGAGTGCACAGCGCCCTAGCAGGCTACCCACTAGTTGCAGACCCGCTTTACGGCGACGGCAAGCCGATCTTCCTTTCTGCTTTTAAGCGCGACTACCGACAAAACGAGTCAGTCGAAAGACCGCTGATCAGCCGCACGGCGCTGCACGCACTGCGGCTACGTCTGTCCCACCCTACAACGGGGGAGACGCTGGTGTTTGAGGCGCCTTACCCTAAGGACTTCAGCGCTGTGGTCAATCAGCTCGCTCGGCTGAGCTAGCCTTTCACAGCGCCCTCAGTCATTGCCTCAAAGAACGCGCGGCGCGTGAACAGAAACAAGACCACAACAGGTGCAGCAATGAGCACACAGGCGGCAGCGATGACCTGGTAGTTGATGATGTTCTGGCTGAGGAAGTCATACAAGCCGAACATGGCCGTCCGCACTTCGCGGCGGGTGAGCAGCAGAAAGCCGGCGATGAACTCGTTCCAGACGCTGACAAAGCACAACAATGCCGCAGCTATAAGACCAGGCATTGCTAGTGGAATGGAGATCCGCCACAGCGTGCCCAGCGGACTGCACCCGTCAATCAGCGCAGCCTCCTCCAACTCACGCGGGACAGTATCGAAGAAGCCTTTGGCGACCCACACCGCAAATGGCAGTTGAAAGCCAACATACACCAGCACCACGAACATGCGCTCGTCATAGCCAGGGATGCCCGCTTTGCGCAAGTCAACCGCCATTTGGTACAGCGCCAGCAGGTTGGTGAGCAGGGGGATACCTGTGATCGCCAAGATTGCGACCAGCAAGAGGCGACGCCCGCGGAAGCGATAGCGCGAGAAAGCATAGCCCGCCAACCCTGCCAACACAAACACCAGCGCTGAGGAACTCAGCGCGTAGAACAGCGTGTTCGGCACATAGGTGTCGATCATCCGTCCGGTCAGACGCACTCCAAGCAGCGCCTCAGGCGCAGGCTGCGGTGCGATCACGCGCTCATACCCTTCCACCACGAACCGACAATGCTGCAACCCAAATGTCCCGTCCGGCCCGTCGCAGGGAAAGAGCACAGGGGGCTTGCGCAGCACATCGTCTTGCTGTTTAAACGATGTTGCCAGCGTTAACAGGATCGGCAGCAGCATCAGGGCAAGCACGAGGATCATTGTGCCGTTGCTCACAAGCGGCGATAGCCGCTTTGCAGAGAATCGCCGAGCAATAGGTCGGAGCGAGGGAGAGAGATGCATAGCCTAAGCCGTTCGCTCCTCTGTGCGCGAGACGCGCAGAGTCAACACAATCAGCAACAAGTTGATCGCCGCCATGATCACTGCCAAGGCAGCCGCGCGACCAAACTCCAAGCGACCAAACCCAACTGTGTATAGCAACATGCTCAGAACTTCTGTTGCAGTGCCTGGACCGCCTCGGGTCAGGGTAAAGACAAGCCCAATGCCGTTGATGCCGCCGAGCATCAGGTTGAACAGCGCCACAACCATCGTCGGCAGAATCAGCGGCAAGATAATGAACCACAACACCTGCACACTGCTTGCGCCATCAATCCGTGCGCTCTCGGTGATCTCGCGCGGCACTGTCTTCAGCGCAGCCAACATCAGCAGCGTGGTGAAGGGCAGCGAGCGCCAAGCCGAAGCCACAATCAGATAGTACATTGCCGGCGCAGGCGGAAAGGGAAATCCCTCGATCCAAGGCTTCGGCGCTGGGTCGGAGGAAATTGACAATCCATCAGGTGGGAACAGAGTCGGGTTAGAGAAGATGGGCGACAGCAAGCCGTACTCAGGCACGACAAGCAGTCCGAAGATCAGCCCAACGATGATGTCAGCGATCACCCATGGGATGAACAGCAGCGTGATATACACGCCAGAGAGCTTCAATCGTCCGTTGAACAGCAGCGCAAGCCCAAGCCCCGCCGACATGGTCAGCAGAACATAACCGACGAGGAAGACGAGGGTGTGCCCAACGCTCTCGCGAAAGGCAGCGCTGTCTAGAATGCGCTCAAAGTTGCGCAACCCAACCCAAATCGCTTGCCCCGCCTGGCGATCTTGTAGGCTGAGCACGATTGAGTAAATCCCGGGATAAAACTGGATTGCCGCGACCACAAGCAAGGTAGGCAGCAGCAGCCAAAACGGCAGCGATCCTGTAAACGGCCCCTTCGACCTGAGGTGGCGTTGGATGCGCGGCAGTGCGCGGGAAGGCGAGGAAACGTGTGTAGCCATCTTGGCATTGACCCTGGGTCACCGCGCTGGTCCCCAGGGTCTTCAACGGTCTCAGTCGAATGGTTTGGGCTCAGTTGCCCTTGTTGTATTCCTGCTCAGCCGCCTTGAGCACAGCGCTGATGTCAGCGGTCGGATCCTCTTTGGTCAGGCGGTAGAACGTTGTCTGGATGATCTTGCGTGCTTCTTTGCGGCGCTCCAGAGTGCCGTACCACGGGCGGCACTCACTGGCAGCAACGGCTGCGGCGGCTTGCTCGTAGAACGCTTTCGCCACCGGTCGTCGCGCCTTGATCTCAGGCAGCACAGTGCGCAGCGCAGGGAAACCGCCGCCCGGACCAAGCACCCAGTCTGGGTTCTGCTCTTTGGTCATAATCCAGTTGATGTAGTCCTTGGCTGCGTCGGGGTTCTTGGCGCCAACGGGGATAACGAAGCCCGTGACGCTCAAATTGCAGCCCGGTTTGCGCCCTTGTGGAGCGAAGAAGGGCGCGATAATGACATCACCGGCTGTGATCGCGTCCAGCATGTCCTCTTCGCTGCGCTTGTTGTATTGGTTGCCGTTTGGCGCTTTGAGCGGGTTGATGTAGCGGTAGCCGAAGATGCCCGTTGGGAACGAGGCTGCCTCTGCCGTCTTCATCGGTTCTTCCTCGATAAAGGGCGTGGTCGTGCCTTCCCAAGAGAGCGGATGAACGTAACCGGCAGCGATGATCTCGCGCACGAACTCGATGGCAGCGCGGTTCTCAGGCGTGTCGAGCTTCATGTTCCCTTGACCATCGTCAAACGTCCCACCGAACGACTTGATCACAGTGTTGGTGAAGCGAACAGTGCCCTCGCCGTCGGACACGGTAGAGCCAAAGTAGGTGATGGCGAAGACCCCCTTCGCCTTCAGCGCTGCAGCTGCCTCCTTAAATGCCTCTGGCGTCTTGGGAAAGCCATTAGGGAAGTGATCCTTCCAGGCAAACACAACGTGCGGCAGTATTGCTGCGGGCACACAGTAAATACGCCCGTCCGGCGCTGTGCACGCAGCTACCGCCGAGGGATCGAGGTCGTTGAACCAGCTCTGCGCTTTGACCCAATCAGTCAGGTCTTGGACTGTGCCGTTCTTGTA
>JANWZM010000052.1 GCA_025054635.1 Thermoflexales bacterium | reverse complement strand
GTGCTCGGGCTGTTTACGGTAGTGTGCTTGTCCTTCGTTGGCACTGCCTCGCGCCTGAATCTGTCTACCATAGGCTGGGCGGGACTGGTCTTCGCAGTGGCGTTTGTCCTTGTGCGCTCACGGGGCGCGCCGCGACCAGCGCTTGACTTTCCCCTGCTTCTCCTTGCGACAGGTGCGATCTTCGCTGAGGCACAGTGGCGCAGCCTCGAGATCCAGCAGGTCAGCGGGGTAGCGCTGGGGCTGAGCGACCTGGCTCTCCATTTGCAGCTCTTGTCCGCCTTGACCTATCCGTTGCTGCTCGGGGTTGGTCTGTCGATGGCGGGATTCGCGCATCAGCTTGCTCAGTGGACGACCCGCGCTGTCCATCAGGAATTGCCGAGCGCGGCGGCGTATGTCATCACAGCTGTTGTTCTCGCGCTGCGCTTCGCAGACGCCTGGAGTGCGCTACTGGCTCAGGCAGACCAGGGTGCGGGGGCGCTGATCAGGGGCTTGGCGGGCAGTGCGGGGGTCCTCGGCTGTGTTGGACTCGGCGGCTTGCTGGTGCGCTGGGGGGCACGGTCGGCGGTAATGATTCAGCCTCCAGAGGTGCCGTTGGCTGCCGAGCGTGCGAGCGCAAGGGTCATTGCTGGGTTCATAGCAGTACCCCTGCTCGGCTTCATCCTACTTGCGGTAGCCAACGCTGCGCTCTCTGTGCCGTCTCCCTCGCCTGAGCTGCTTGCCGTCGTGTCTCAAGTAGGTCGGGTTCAACGCGTGCTGGGCTCTCAGATTACACCGCTGTGGCAGACCCTTTTCGCTGTGCTTGTGTTGCTTGGGGGGGTATGGTTAGCGCGCCGCCAGCGCCAGGCGCTAGCCCTATACCTTATCACCTTCGCGCTGCTCTTCTTCTGGACGCAGCTCACAAGCCCTTCTGGGCTGCTGTCGTTCCTGCAGTGGCGCGACACCCGCGCCTTGGACGCGATGTGGATGGCTGTGTTTGTCGCCCTGTGGGTGGGCTGGTTCGCACGCCGTCAGTTGACGCCGGCGCGCGCGGCTGCGCTTCTCTTCGGGGCAATCGCAGTTGGCTTGATCCAGCAAACAGCCTTTCTCGAAGATCGCTTCTCGCCGCTGTTGGGCTTTGCTGGGATCGGGTTTCTAGCGTTTGGCTTAGCTTGGGACGCGCTCACTGTGGGGTCGTGGGCAAATGTAGATTCGCCTGTGCTGCCGCGCATGAGCCGGCTTTTCCTTTACCTGGGCTATGTGCTGCTCACCGCGATGCTAGCGAATTGGGCAGTGGCGACCCACAACGTAACGCAGGTCAACATTCTCACTGGGGACTTTGCGGTGCTAGGGTTTGTGCGGTTTGGTCAGCCTATGCTGTATGCGGTGATCTTGATCACACTCACGCAGGCAGGAACGGCAGATCGTTAGCACCGCTGCAGCCGTTGCACATCGAAGAATAACTAAGTCGCAGCCGCAGTCCTCCTTGCACTTTCAAGGGTTTAGACGACCAGTAACTGTTCCTACACACTAGGAGTGACTACGTGAACACGTGGCAGGGCATATCACATTGCATGCCCCCACGCTCTCTGCCTTATGGAGCCATCCATTACCCACAACGCTGCAGAGAGGCGCATCCAACCTGGGTCCCGCGCGTCCATGCTTAAAGCACAAGTGGCAAAAAGCCCGCAAGATACAGGGGAAGGATAGGGTAGGTAGGGGCGCGTTATGCGCGCCCGCGTTCTGGCACGACGGGGCGCACGCAATGCGGGGCGCACGCAATGCGCCCCTACGCGCTTGTTGACCCGAGCAGCCGTAAGGGCGCGCCGCGCGCGCCCAATGCTCACCCCCTGTGTTCCTCCTAGAGGGCTGCCTAGGGTGTGGGTAATGAAAAGCCTATGGAGAGGGGAGCAGAGATAAGCAACACACCGCGCATCATGTATTCGAGCTTAGCCGCTCCCTACACTAAGAAGGGAAACTCGTGTATAATCGCGAGGCTTGATTGCGCTCTAGGCGCTGCGCGCCTGTTTCTCAAGGAAAGTACAAGAGAGGCTATCGCAGCCAGCGGTAGCCTCTCTTGACGCCTAGAGAGCGGCTGCAGGGCGCGCGACAAAGCACGTTGTTGTGGAGAGTTTTGTGCAAAAAGGGTCATGCCAACGATTAACCAGTTAGTCCGCAAGGGACGCAAGCCGAAAATCAAGCTGAGCAAGGCGCCCCAGCTTCAGTTCACTGTGAACTCGCTGAAAGGTGGCAAGAAGACCATTCAGCCTAAGGGCGCGCCGATGCTCCGTGGCGTGTGCACGGTCGTGCGCACCCAAACGCCAAAGAAGCCGAACTCGGCACTGCGTAAGGTCGCGCGCGTGCGCCTGAGCAATCAAGCCGAGGTAACAGCTTACATTCCTGGCGAAGGACACAACCTGCAAGAACACTCCGTTGTGCTGGTGCGTGGCGGGCGCGTGAAGGACTTGCCTGGCGTGCGCTATCACATCATTCGAGGTGCGTTGGACGCAAAGGGTGTTGAGAAGCGCATGCAAGGGCGCTCCAAGTACGGCACCAAGAAGCCGAAGAAGGGCGCACCCGCTGCTGCACCTGCAAAGGGTGGTGCGAAGGGTGGTAAGAAGTAGGTCTTGCTGTCTAGCAGGGTGATGAAAGATGCCGAGACGTAATTCGCCGCCGAAACGGGTTACCCCTCCGGACATACGCTACGGCAGCCCACAAGTGCAGCGCCTGATCAATCGAGTCATGCGCAACGGCAAGAAGAGTGTGGCGCAGCGGATCGTTTACACCAGCTTCAGCATCGCTGAGGAAAAGGCAAAGAAGCCAGCGATGCAGATCTTCGAGGAAGCGCTGCGAAACCTCTACCCAACTGTGGAAGTCAAGCCGCGTCGCGTTGGCGGAGCTACGCTGCAAGTGCCTGTGGAGGTCAACCCTTACCGCCAGGAGAGCTTGGCGATGCGCTGGTTGATCAGCGCCGCGCGCCAACGCCCAGGGCGCTCGATGGCGGAGAAGCTGGCAGCCGAACTGCTTGATGCTGCCAACAACACGGGCGCAGCGATCAAGAAGCGCGATGAGACGCATAAGGCAGCAGAGGCAAACCGCGCCTTTGCGCATTTCCGCTGGTGATTGCTACCAAGGCTAGGCTGGGGTTGTTGAAGAAGCGCGCATAAACTGAATCTGGGGTTGAGAGCATGGCGAAGGAATACCCTCTAGAGAAGATTCGCAACATCGGCATCATCGCGCACATTGACGCGGGCAAGACGACCACGTCAGAGCGCATTCTGTACTACACCGGTCGAACCTACAAGATCGGCGAGGTGCATGAGGGCGCAGCGACGATGGACTACATGGAGCAAGAGCAGGAGCGCGGCATCACCATCACTGCGGCTGCCACGGTGTGCTACTGGAAAGACATCCAGATCAACCTGATTGATACCCCAGGGCACATTGACTTCACGGCTGAAGTGCAGCGCAGCCTGCGTGTGCTTGACGGTGGCGTGGTCGTCTTCGATGGCGTCGCTGGCGTTGAGCCACAGTCGGAGACAGTGTGGCGGCAAGCAGACAAGTATGGCGTGCCGCGCATTTGCTTTGTGAACAAGCTCGACCGCATCGGTGCAAGCCTAGAGCGTTGTGTGGAGATGATCAAAGACCGCCTCGCTGCAAAGCCGCTGCTAATGCAGCTCAACGTGGGCATCGAGGCGGACTTCAGCGGCGTGATCGACTTGCTCAAGATGAAGTACTACACCTTTGAGGGTGAGAAGGGTGAGCGAGTGGTCGAGCACGAGATCCCCGCTGGATACGTCGAGGCAGCCCAAGAGGCGCGCGAACAATTGGTCGAGATCGTCTCAGAAAGCGATGACGCCCTGCTAGAGAAGTATCTGGCCGGTGAAACGCCAACGATTGACGAACTCAAGCGCGCCATCCGCCGGGGCACAATCGAGCGAAAGTTCTTCCCTGTCTTCTGCGGCGCTGCCCTGAAGAACAAGGGCATCCAGCTCCTGCTCGACGCAGTCGCCGATTACCTGCCCTCGCCGTTGGACATTCCGCCGCAGCGCGGCTTTGATCCAAAGACGGGTGAAGAGATCATCTGCCCTACTGACCCGAAAGCGCCGTTTGCTGCGCTGGTGTTCAAGGTGATCACTGACCCGACAGGCATGGGCAAGCTGTCGTTCTTCCGCGTGTACAGTGGTCGCGTCAACCAGGGCGACACCGTGCTCAACAGCACCAAGGGGCGCACCGAGCGCATGGCGCGCTTGTACCAAATGCACGCAAACAAGCGCGAGCCGATCACTGAGGTAACGGCAGGTAATATCGGTGTCTCACAGGGCTTGAAGGAGGCGATCACGGGTGACACGCTGTGTGACCCTCAGCGCCCTGTGCTCCTCGAGGCAATCACCTTCCCGGAGCCTGTTGTCAAGTTGGCGATTGAGCCAAAGACAGTCCAAGATCAGGATCGCATGAGCAAAGCGCTCAAGGCGCTGAGCGACGAAGACCCGACGCTCCACGTCGCGACCGACGAGGAGACAGGACAAACTACGCTGGCGGGCATGGGCGAGCTGCACCTCGAAGTGATCGTCGACCGCATGAAGCGGGAGTACAACGTGGATGTCCGCGTGGGCAAGCCGATGGTGGCTTACCGCGAGACAATCACCCGCCCTGCACGCGCGCGTGGCACCTTCAAGCGCCAATCCGGTGGCAAGGGTCAGTATGGCGATGTGGAGATCACCATCGAGCCAAGCGAGAAGGGCAAAGGGTTCGTGTTCCTGAATGAGATCGTCGGCGGCGCAATTCCGAAGGAGTACATCCCCGCTGTGGAGAAGGGCATCAAAGAGGCATTGGACTCCGGTGTGATCGCAGGATATCCGATGGTTGATGTCACGGTCCATCTCGTAGACGGCTCGTTCCACGAAGTGGACTCTTCGGAGATGGCGTTCAAGATCGCAGGGTCAATTGCGCTCAAAGAAGCAGTGGCGAAGGCGGGCGGTGTGATCTTGGAGCCAATGATGCGTGTCGAGGTCACCGTGCCGGACGAATACACAGGCACTGTCGTAGGCGACCTAAACTCGCGCCGCGGCTTGATCCAGTCCATCGAGCAGCGGGGGAATGCGCAGGCGATTCGCGCCTTCGTCCCGCTCAGCGAGATGTTTGGCTACGCCACTGACCTGCGCGGCATGACCCAGGGGCGTGGCAACTTCGTTATGGAGTTTGATCACTACGCCGAGCTGCCTAAGAGCTTGGCGGAAGAGCTGATCCACGGCAAAACGGCTGGCAAGGACGGCAAGAAGTAAGACGGCTTGAATCAGGCTTCTCAAGGAGAGAACAGGACATGGCAAAGGAGAAATTTGTTCGCACAAAGCCCCATGTCAACGTGGGGACGATGGGTCACATTGACCACGGCAAGACAACGTTGACCGCAGCAATCACCAAGGTGATGGCGCTCAAAGGCATGGCGGAATTCAAGGCGTATGACCAAATTGACAAAGCGCCTGAAGAGCGTGAGCGTGGCATCACCATCTCGATTGCCCATGTGGAGTATGAGACTGAGAAGCGTCACTACGCCCACGTGGACATGCCCGGTCACCGCGACTACATCAAGAACATGATCACTGGCGCGGCGCAAGTGGACGGGGCGATCCTGGTCGTCGCAGCAACAGACGGTCCGATGCCGCAGACTCGCGAGCATGTGCTGCTCGCGCGCCAGGTCGAGGTGCCTAGCATCGTCGTGTTCCTCAACAAGGTGGACATGATGGACGACCCCGAGCTGCTCGAGCTAGTCGAGCTGGAGTTGCGCGACCTGCTGAACAAGTACGGCTACCCAGGCGACGAAACCCCCATCGTGCGCGGTAGCGCGAAGCTGGCGCTGGACAGCCCGAGCAAGGATATCAATGCGCCAGAGTACAAGTGCATCTTGGAGCTGATGGACGTGGTGGACAACTACATCCCCACACCCGTGCGCGCAGTGGATAAGCCGTTCATGATGCCCATCGAGGACGTCTTCTCGATCAAGGGTCGTGGCACGGTCGTGACTGGGCGCGTCGAGCGCGGCACGCTCAAGGTCGGCGACACAGTCGAAATCGTTGGGTTGCGTGAGACCCGCAGCACGACTGTGACGGGCTTGGAGATGTTCCATAAGGTGCTGGACGTCGCAGAGGCAGGCGACAACTGCGGCGTGCTGCTGCGCGGCATCGAGCGCGACGAGGTCGAGCGCGGGATGGTGCTGGCTAAGCCAGGCAGCATCAAGCCCCACAGCGAGTTTGAGGCGCAGGTTTACGTGTTGCGCAAGGACGAGGGCGGTCGCCACAAGGCGTTCTTCAGCGGCTATCGCCCGCAGTTCTACATCCGCACCATGGACGTGACAGGTGAGGTTATGTTGCCCCCCGGCGTGGAGATGGTGATGCCAGGCGACAACGTCACGCTGCGCGTCAAGCTGATTGCTCCTGTCGCGCTGGAGCAGGGCTCGAAGTTCGCTATTCGCGAAGGTGGTTTGACCGTTGGCGCGGGCACCATCACCAAGGTCTTTGAGTAGACATGCGGCTGGGTCAGGCCGCCTCTCAACATGCGGCCTGACTTTGCTGTGAAGCCCAATGGCTAAACAACGACTCCGCATTCGTCTGAAGGCTTACGACCATCGCGCGCTGGACCGCTCGGTGCGCCAAATCGTCGAAAGCGCTGAGCGCACAGGCGCAGTCGTCGTAGGGCCGGTGCCTTTGCCAACGAAGATTGAGCGTTACACTGTCCGCCGCTCAACCTTCATTGACAAGGATTCACACGAACACTTCGAGATTCGCACCCACAAGCGGTTGATCGACGTGATTGACCCGGACTCGAAGACCATCGAGACGCTCATGCGCCTGAACTTGCCCGCAGGCGTGGACATCGAGATCAAGCTGTAGAGAGAGGCTTGTCGATCATGCTCTTGCGCATCAAGCGCCTGGCGGCATTTCTGCCGAAGAGCCAATGATGAACGATGAGAAAGCTAATCGGACGCAAAGTGGGCATGACCCAGCTCTTCGATGAGAAGGGCAACGTCACTGGTGTGACTGTGATCGAGGCAGGCCCCAACTACGTGACCCAGGTCAAGACGTTGGAGCGCGACGGCTACAACGCAATCCAGCTTGGCTTTGGCGAGGTGAACCCAAAGCGGCTAACGCGCGGCGAGCTGGGTCATCTCGGGTTGCTCAAGCCGGACGAGAAGCATCCCAAGCGCAAAACGATTGAGGGTGCGCGACCGTTGGCACACCTGGTTGAAGCGCGCGTGGATGAAATCACCTACAAGGAAGGTGACGTGATCAAGGCAGACATTTTCGCTGTAGGCGAGCGCGTTGACGTGACTGGCGTGATGAAAGGGCGCGGTTTTGCAGGCAACATCAAGCGCCACGGTTTTCATCGCCAGCGCAAGACCCATGGCGCCTCCGACCGCGAGCGCGCGCCCGGCTCAATCGGCGCCGGCACAACCCCGGGGCACGTCGAGAAAGGACAGCGCATGGCTGGGCACTACGGCAACGTCAAAGCTACGTCGCTGAACCTAAAAGTGATGATGGTTGACCCGGAGCGCAACTTGATCGCGGTTGCTGGGTCGGTGCCCGGCGCAAACGGCGGCATTGTCGTCATCAAGGAATCGCGCAAGGGCAAGAAGTGAGTGCGAGGCGTCAGAGATGAACGTTCCAGTCTTCAACTTGAAAGGCGAGCAAGTCGGTGAAGTTGACCTGCCAGAAACGATCTTTGGCGTCAAGGTCAGCCAACCGCTGATGCATCAAGCACTGCTGCGCCAGCTTGCAAACGCGCGCCTGGGCACCCACGACACAAAGACGCGCGCGGAAGTCAACCGAACGACAAAGAAGCTCTACCGCCAGAAGGGCACTGGCAATGCTCGCCAGGGTAGCCGCAAAGCCCCGCACTGGGTGGGCGGTGGCGTAGCGTTCGGGCCGCATCCGCGCAGCTACAAGCAGGACATGCCTCGCCGAATGCGACGACAAGCCATCCGCTGTGCCCTGTCTCAGAAGGCGGCTGATCAGCAAATCGTTGTCGTCGAGGATTTCGACATGCCTGAGCCGAAGACGAAAGCTTTTGCTGCTGTGCTGCAGGCACTAAACGTGGACAAGGGCTTGATCGTGCTGCCTGGGCGCAACGTCAACGTTGAGAAATCGGCTAGGAACTTGCCCAACGTCAAGACGCTGTTTGCGATGTATCTGAACATCCGCGATCTCTTCAAGTATGACAAGCTGGTGATGCCGCTGTCGTCCTTGAAGGTGATCGAAGCGTGGCTTGGGTGAGCAAGGGAGTGAGCAGGGCTATGCATCCCTACGAGGTATTGAAGCGCCCGTTGTTCACAGAGAAGACGCAGTGGCAGGTTGGCTACGAGAAGCCACAGTATGCCTTCGAGGTGGACATTCGGGCAAATAAGCAACAGATCAAAGAGGCAGTCGAGATTGCGTTTGGCGTCAAGGTGCTGCGCGTCAACGTGATCAACATGCCTGCTAAGCGCCGCCGAAGCCCGCGCAGCCGGATTATCGGGCGCCGGGCAGCGCACATCCAGCGCGCACCAGGCTGGAAGAAGGCAATCGTTCAAGTGAGCGAAAAAGATCGCATCGCGTTGTTCGAGGGCGCTGCATAAGACGACTCTCGGATACCCTATCGAGAGACCAATGGCTGTCAAAACGTTTAAACCTGTAACGCCTAGCCGTCGCGGTATGACGGTGAGCGACTTCTCGGAGCTGACCACGGATCGCCCGGAGAAGTCGCTGCTGACCGACTTGCGACGCAGCGGCGGGCGGAATGTGCGCGGCAAGATCACTGTCCGCCACCGCGGTGGTGGCGCGCGCCGCGCCTATCGCATCATCGACTTCAAGCGCGATAAGTTCGGCATCCCAGCTCGAGTGGCGACAATCGAGTACGACCCGAATCGCTCAGCGCGCATCGCGCTACTGCACTACGCAGACGGGGAAAAGCGCTACATCATCGCCCCTGTCGGGCTGCAAGTGGGCGATGAGTTGATGAGCGGGCCGCAAGCGGAGGCGCGTGTTGGCAACGCACTGCCGCTGGCGAACATCCCCGTTGGGTCAACCATTCATAACATCGAGCTGCGCCCTGGGCGCGGCGGGCAACTGGTGCGCTCAGCGGGAGGCGTTGCGCAGTTGCTTGCTAAGGAGGGCGATTACGCCATCATCCGCTTGCCGAGCGGCGAAATGCGCAAGGTGCTCCAGACCTGCATGGCGACGATTGGGCAGGTTGGCAACCTCGACCATGCCAACATCAAGCTGGGCAAAGCAGGGCGCAGCCGCTGGCTGGGCATCCGACCGACCGTGCGCGGCTCAGCAATGTCGCCCCGAGACCATCCCCATGGCGGCGGCGAGGGGCGCACGCCGATTGGCAAAGATGCGCCTCGTACCCCGTGGGGCAAAAAGGCGCTGGGTGTCAAGACCCGACGCAACAAGCGGACTAATCATCTCATCATCCGTCGGCGAGAGAAGAAGAGCAAGAAGAAGTAGATGTCTCGGTCACTTAAGAAAGGTCCTTACGTTCATCCGAAGCTGCTCAAGCGGATTGAGGCGATGAACGCGCGTGGCGAGAAGAGGGTGATCAAAACCTGGTCGCGCGCTTCGACCATCTTCCCGCAGATGGTAGGGCACACCATCGCTGTGCATGATGGGCGTCGCCATATCCCGATCTACATCACGGAGAACATGGTTGGTCACAAACTGGGCGAGTTTGCGCCAACGCGCACCTTCCGCGGTCACATCACCAAGGAAGAAAAGAAGTAGGCGCCGGCAAGTAAGGAGCACATCATGGCTAAGCTAGCAGACAACGAGGTTCGCGCCGTGCTGCGCTACCTGAGGATGTCGCCTCAGAAGGTGCGCTTAGTCGCGGACTTGGTGCGAGGCAAAAATGCGCTCGAAGCGCTGACTTTGCTGCGCTTCACGCCAAAGGCAGCCGCAGAGCCGATCAGCAAGTTAGTCGCCTCGGCAGTTGCTAACGCGGTTGAGAACAAGCAATTCGACGCCGAAGATCTCGTCATCAGCCAAATTTACGTGGACTGTGCGCCGATTCGACCTTGGCGACGCTTTGCTGCGCGCGGGCGCTTCCGCCCGATCAAGCGCCGCAGCTCACACGTCACCGTGGTGCTGAGGCAGCAGACCGACGCGGAGGCGTAAGTATGGGCAGAAAGGTACATCCCTACGGCTTTCGCCTCGGCATCATCCGCGATTGGAAGAGCCGCTGGTTTGCGCCGAAGCGCGAATACACCCGGCTGCTGCACGAGGACTTGGCGCTGCGCCGATTCTTGATGGAGAAGATGGACGCGGAGAACGCCGGGGTGTCGGACATCACCATCGAGCGTTTCCCGCCGAACCAGCTCCACGTCGTCGTCCACACGGCACGCCCAGGCGTCGTGATCGGCAAGAAGGGCGCTGCGGTCAAAGAGATCCGCGAGAGCATCGAGAAGATGACTGGCAAGCGGGTCAAGCTCGACATCGAGGAGATCGTCAAGCCGGACTTGGTCGCTGCGCTAGTGGCACAGAACATCGCGCAGCAGATTGAGAAGCGCATTCCGCACAACCGCGCGATGAAGAAGGCTGCGCAAACTACCATGCAGCGCGGCGCACTCGGCGTGCGCATCGAGTGCGCAGGTCGGCTGGGTGGCTCGGAGATGAAGCGCCGCGACAAGCTGATGGAAGGGCGCATCCCGCGCAACACGTTGCGCGCGGACATTGACTTTGCCAAAGCCGAGGCACGAACAACTTACGGTCAGATCGGCATCAAGGTGTGGATCTACAAAGGTGACGTGCTGCCCAACGTCCCTGTCGAGGAGACCACACGTCCATCGCGGACGCAGCAGGCAGGCAGCGGACGCGATCGCCGCGACCGGCGCAGCAGCGGTGGAGGCGCAAACCGCGGCAACCGCGATCGCAGCCGCACACCGCAGCAAGGCGCGGCTGAGTCTTGACGTGGCTTTTGCACTCAGGTAGAGGTTGAAGTCATCATGTTGATGCCAAAGAGGGTGAAGTTCCGCAAGCAGCAGCGCGGTCGGTTGAAAGGTCGCGCGACGCGCGGAACAGACCTGGAGATCGGCGATTTCGGCTTACAGGCGCTCGAGCCGGCCTGGGTGACCGCTCGCCAGATCGAGGCGGTGCGCCGCGTGCTCGTGCGCGAGATGAAGCGCCGCGGTCGGCAGATCATCCGCATCTTCCCAGACAAGCCGGTGACAGCCAAGCCAGCGGAGACCCGCATGGGCAAGGGCAAAGGCGCAGTAGATCACTGGGTCGCAGTGGTCAAACCGGGGCGAATCATGTTTGAGGTCGCAGGCGTGCCTCCCGAGGTAGCGCGCACTGCTCTGGAACAAGCCGCATACAAGCTGCCGATGAAGTGTCAAGTCGTGTCTAGGGAGGAAACGGAGCTGTAAGCAATGAGGATGAAGGCAAAGGAGTTGATGAAGCTGCCAACCAGCGAGTTGAACGTCAAGCTCGACGAGGCTTACCGTGAGCTGTTCAACTTGCGCTTTCAACGCGCCCAAGGGCAGCTTGGCGACGCAAACGCAATTAAGAAGACGCGCCACAACATCGCGCGCATCAAGACAGTGCTGCGCCAACGTGAGCTTGCAGCTCAGTTGTTGGCTGCGCAGCAACGACAGTCGGAGGTGACTTCCACATGAGTGCGGAGCGCCGACGACGACTGATTGGGGTCGTGGTCAGCGACAAGATGCAAAAGACGATCGTGGTGCGGGTGCAACGCACGTTTCGGCACCCACTTTACAAGAAAGTGCTGACGCGCAGCAAGAACTACAAGGCGCATGACGAGCAGGAGCAGGCGCGCATTGGCGACACTGTCCAGATCGTCGAGCATCGCCCAATCAGCAAGACAAAACGCTGGATGCTGGAGAGCATCTTGGAGAGGAAGGAGGGCTAAATCATGATCCAGCAGGAGACACGGCTGCAAGTTGCAGATAACACCGGCGCGAAAGAGTTGCTCTGCATCCACATCCACGGTGGACACCGCCGCCGCTATGGTCGCGTAGGCGACATCATCACGGCAACGGTGAAATCGGCAACGCCAACGGCAGACGTTAAGAAGAGCAGCGTGGTCAAAGCTGTGATCGTGCGCGTAGCGAAGGAATACCGCCGCGAAGACGGCTCTTACATTCGCTTCGACGACAACGCAGCCGTGATCCTGAGCGACGATGAGGTCAACCCGCGCGGCACACGCATCTTCGGTCCTGTCGCTCGTGAGCTGCGCGACAAGGGCTTCATGAAAATCGTCTCGCTCGCGCCAGAAGTGCTTTAGGCTTTGGGATCAGGGCTGACTGGACTGCGCCAGCAGCGAAGGAGAACTGAAGATGAAGATCAAGAAAGGTGACACCGTGCTTGTGATTGCAGGCGATAGCAAAGGCAAGCGCGGTGAGGTGATCAAGGTCCTGCCCAAGAAGAACAAGGTCGTGGTCAAGGGTGTGAACATCGCTAAGAAGCACGCTCGCCCACGGCAAGCAGGTCGGCGGGTGGCGCAGGCAGGCCTCATCGAGGTTGAAATGCCAATTGATGCCTCGAACGTGAAGCTGATTGCGCCAAACGGCACGCCCACGCGCGTGAACTACCGCTTCGTGGACGGCCGCAAGGTGCGCTACTCGAACAAGTTGGACGAGGTGCTGGACTGAGCCATGGCAGACCTGGGCAAGCGCTACATCGAGGAAATTCGCCCTGCAATGATGCGCAAGTTCAACTACAAGAACATCATGCAGGCGCCTAAGATAGAGAAGATCGTCGTCAACGTCGGGGTCGGGCGTGAGTCAGCAGACAATCCGAAGGTGATTGACTTTGCGGTGAACGACATCATGCAAATCACGGGGCAGCGCCCTGTGGTGACAAAGGCGCGCAAGAGCATCGCAGGGTTCAAACTGCGCGAGGGTCGCCCGATCGGCGTCAAAGTGACGCTGCGCGGTCGGCGAATGTATGACTTTTTGTATCGGCTGATTAACTTGGCGCTGCCGCGCGTGCGCGACTTTCGCGGCGTATCTCCTGATGCCTTCGACGGTCGCGGCAACTACACGCTCGGCTTGCGCGAGCAGATCATCTTTCCAGAGATCGACTACGACAAGATCGACAAAGTGCGCGGGCTCGAGGTCACCATCGTGACAACGGCGAAGACCGACGAAGAGGGACGCGAGCTGTTGCGCCTGTTCGGAATGCCGTTCAGCAAGTGAGGTGGTAGAGCTATGCCAAGAGAAGCGATGATGGCGCGCGAGAAGCGGCGCAAGTTCAAGGTGCGCGTGCGCAACCGCTGCGCGGTCAGCGGGCGTGCCCGCGGCTATATGCGCAAGTTCGGCGTCTCGCGCATTGTCTTTCGTGAGATGGCGCTGCGCGGCGAGATCCCCGGCGTCCGCAAGGCGTCGTGGTGAGCTGTGCAGCAGAGGGTCAACACATGGCGAACGACACCCTAGGCGACATGCTGACGCGGATCCGCAACGCGGCAGCCGTTGGACATGCCAGCGTCGCAGTGCGCGGCTCGAAGCTTAACGCACAGGTGGCGCGGCTGCTCAAGGAAGAGGGCTACATCGAGAACTACCAACTTGTCGAAGTTGACGGCAAGTCATTTATCAACATCACGCTGCGCTACACAGGCGAGCGGCGCCAGCGACGACCTGTTGTCACAGGCTTGGAGCGCGTGAGCAAGCCGGGACGGCGCATCTACGTGCAAAAGAACCAGATCCCGCGCGTGCTCAGCGGCATCGGCATCGCGATCTTGTCCACGCCCAAGGGCGTGGTCACGGACAAGCAGGCACGTCGGCTAGGCGTCGGCGGCGAGCTGTTGTGTTACGTGTACTAGCTATGTCACGCATCGGGAAGAAACCCATCGAACTGCCCAAGGGCGTTGACGTGTCAATCGCGGGCAACGTGGTCACCGTCAAAGGCCCCAAGGGCGAGCTGAAGCGCGCCTTCGATCCGAGGCTGATCATCGAGCGCGACGGTCAGAAGCTCTTAGTGAAGCGCACGGGTGACGAGCGGCAGGATCGCGCCTTGCACGGTTTGACGCGCGCCTTGCTGAACAACATGGTTCAAGGCGTTTACCAGGGCTACCAGAAAGTGCTGGAAATCAGCGCAGAGAGCATCGGCTACCGCGCAGAGATGACCGGCAAGAACCTCGTGCTGTATTTGGGCTACTCGCACCCGATTGAGGTCAAGCCGCCGCAAGGGATCACGTTCTCGACGGATGCCAAGACGCGCACTATCACGGTCAGTGGCATTGACAAGGAGCTTGTCGGCGAGGTCGCAGCCCAGGTGCGCCGCCTGCGCCCGCCTGAACCCTATAAGGGCAAAGGCTTGCGCTACCAGGGCGAGGTCATCCGCCGCAAAGCAGGCAAAGCAGGGAAGACAGGCAAGAGCAAGTGATGAGCACAGGTGACGGTGCGCAGAGATGGGCCTGACCCATGTCGCAATTCGCCGTCAGCCGATGAGGATGCTGAACCATGGCAAACATTGATCGCAGAGCGGCTCGGGAGCGTCGTCGGGCGCGTGTGCGCGCGAAGGTGTTCGGCACACCAAGCCGACCCCGCCTGAACGTCTTCCGCAGCTTGAAGCACATCTACGCTCAGATCATTGACGACCAGCAAGGACACACCCTTGTTGCTGCGTCGAGTTTAGACAAGGAGATCCGCGCCCAGGCAGCGAGCATGAAGGGCGTGGAAGAGGCGCTAGCAGTGGGCAAGCTGCTAGCGCAGCGCGCACTGGCAAAACAGATCAAGGCGGTTGTGTTCGACCGCGCTGGTTATCGTTACCACGGTCGCATCAAGGCTGTGGCTGAGGGCGCACGCCAGGGCGGTCTGGAGTTCTGAATCGCATGGGCAAAGGACAACAGAAAGGTCGCCGCGGAGGCGCACCAGAAGTCATCGAACTCGACACGCGCATCGTTGATGTCGCGCGCGTCGCCAAGGTGATCCAGGGCGGACGTCGGTTTGCCTTTCGCGCCCTGATCGTCGTCGGCGACCGGCGCGGGCACGTTGGGCTGGGCACGGGCAAGGCGCGAACTGTGCAAGATGCCATCCGCAAGGCGACGGAACGCGCACGCGCGAGCATGCGCAAGGTCGAGATGCTGGGCACGACGATCCCGCACCAGGTGATCTACAAGTTCGGCAGCGCCAAGGTGATGCTCAAGCCAGCCTCGCCTGGCACAGGCGTCATCGCTGGTGGTGGGGTGCGCGCTGTGCTCGAGGCAGCCGGCATCCGCGACGTGTTGACTAAGTCGCTTGGGTCGCAGAACAGCATGAACAACACTTACGCCACGTTCTACGGCTTGATGCAACTGAAAAACATCGAAGCAGAGGCTGCTGCGCGCGGCAAGCGCGTGGAGGACGTGCAACCATTCTGGGTGAGGAACTATGTCGCAGATGAGCCGTGAGGTCACAGCCGCGCCGGGCAAACGCTTGTCTGTGCGTTGGGTGAAGAGTGCAATTGGCTACAACGAGCGCCAGCGACGCACGCTGCGCGCGCTCGGTTTGCATCGGCTCGGTCAAGTCGTTGAGCACCAAGATTCGCCGCAGATTCGCGGCATGGTGGAGTCGGTCAAGCATCTGGTCGAAGTCCGTCTGTTGGGATAAGTCGGGATTGTTTGTGCGAGTCGCGCTGTCTTCTTGAGAGTGCGGCGCTGAGCGAGAGTGAGCGATGAAACTGCATGAGATCAAACCTGCCCCTGGGTCGCGCAAGCGCAAGAAGCGCAAGGGGATCGGCATTGCGGCTGGGCAAGGGCGCACTGCAGGACGGGGTCAGAAAGGTCAAGCTGCCCGCACAGGGGGTGTGAAAGGGCCGTATTTCGAAGGCGGTCAATTCCCGATGGTGCGCAAGCTACCCTTTCGCCGAGGAATCGGGTTCTTCAACCCCTACAAGATCGTCTTTCGACCGGTCAATGTGGGCACGCTGGCGGAGTGGTTTGAGGCTGGCGCAGAGGTAACCCCCGAGCGACTCGTTGAAATGGGCTTGGCGCACGCCGGCGAATATGTTGCTGTTCTGGGCGATGGCGAGTTGAATGCACCGCTCAAGGTGACTGCGCACAAGTTCTCCGCGTCAGCGCGCCAGAAAATTGAGGCAGCCGGCGGCACTGTCACCAAGCTCGATGTGAAGCGCGGAGGATATCGAACTCGCTAGGGGCAGTTGACCCATGTTGCAAGCAATTCGTAGCGCCGTTACCCTGCCTGAGATCCGCAGCCGGATCATCTTCACTCTGTTCATCCTTGTGATTTACCGCTTGGTATCGCATGTGCCTGTGCCTGGGGTTGACCCTGAGGTGCTGCGCCAAATTCGGCAGGCAGTGGAGGCTGGGCAGGCAGGCGGCTTGGGCAACCTCGTCGGCTTGTTGAACCTGCTTTCTGGCGGAGCCGTGTTCAACTTCTCGGTCTTGGCGATGGGCGTTTATCCCTACGTCACCGCAAGTCTGATCCTGCAGCTTCTCATCCCCGTGATCCCAAGGCTGGAGGAGATGGCGAAAGAGGGCGAACAGGGGCGGCGCAAGATCAACCGACTGACCTACTTCTT
This sequence comes from Thermoflexales bacterium, assembly GCA_025054635.1. GTDB lineage: Bacteria > Chloroflexota > Anaerolineae > J036 > Brachytrichaceae > DRWP01. The sequence continues at coordinate 9,153 of JANWZM010000052.1, read as the reverse complement.
GACTGTGCCCATGGCTGCGCTGAACGCAATCGGACAGGTCAACATCTTCGAGAGCATCGGCGTTGGCTTGACCAACGGTCAGCGTGTGCTGCCTCAGTGGGGCTTGGATCGGCCTGAGTTCATCTTGCCGACGTTGGTCACAATCGTCACCATGACGGCGGGGACGATGTTCGCTGTCTGGTTGGGCGAGCTGATCACGGAGCAGGGGATCGGACAAGGTCTGTCCATCATCATCTTTGGCGGCATTGTTGCACGCATACCTGCCAGCCTTGCGCAGATCGCTTCTTCGACGACGCCGCTGCTCACCATCGCTGCTTTCGTGGTCGTGGTGGTTGTGACCGTGCTTGGGATCGTGTTCATCCAGGAGGGCGAACGCCGTGTGCCGGTGCAGTACGGTCGCCGTGTGCGTGGTCGGCGCGTGCTTGGCGGCGTTGGGACGCACATTCCGCTCAAGGTCAACAGCGCCGGGATGATCCCGTTGATCTTTGCCCAAGCGATCCTGGTCTTCCCTGCGATCATTGCGGGGTTCTTCGTCAACAGCCGCGACGCAGGCGTGCAGGACTTTGCGGCTGGGGTGGTGCGTTTGTTCAGCGCAGGGCAGACAACGCAAGCGGCGCCTTCCGTGGAGATGGCGCTCTACACCGTGTTTTACTTCTTGCTGGTGATTGGCTTCACGTACTTCTACACAGACGTGATGATGCAGCAGCAGAACCTACCCGAGAACCTGCAGAAACAGGGCGGCTTCATCCCCGGCATTCGCCCTGGCAAAAACACGGAGGTGTTCATCACCAGCATCACGCGGCGCTTGACACTGGTTGGGGCGCTGTTCTTAGGCTTGCTCGCCATCCTGCCCTATCTGCTGAGTTTCATCTCATACGTTCCGCCGTTTGGCTTCCTGCGACCAGTAGGCGGTAACAGCTTGTTGTTGTCAGGAGCGGGCTTGCTGATCGTCGTCGGTGTTGTGTTGGACACCATGCGCCAGCTCCAAGCGCAGCTCATGATGCGCAACTACGAGGGCTTCATCAAGTGAAGCAGCTCGAAGCCATGCATGGGATTGTGCTGCTCGGCGCTCCTGGCGCGGGCAAGGGGACACAAGCGGTTCTGCTGTCAAAAGTCCTGAAGATTCCACACATCTCCAGCGGCGATCTGTTTCGCGAAAACATCAAGAATCAGACCGAGCTCGGCGTTCTTGCAAAAAGCTACATTGACCGTGGCGAGCTCGTGCCTGACCCGATCACCGTTGGCATGGTGCGTCAGCGGCTGAGCGCGCCAGACTGCGAGCGGGGTTTCATCCTCGATGGCTTCCCACGCACGATCGCGCAGGCTGATGCGCTCGACGAGCTCCTCCGAGAGCTGAACAAGCAGATCACCATCGTGCCCTGGATTCGAGTGCGCGAGCATATGTTGCTGGAACGGCTGTCGCATCGCTGGACATGTCGCGATTGCGGGGCTGTGTTCGCCTACGAATCCTTGCCGCCGCGCGAAGGCTGCAAAAAAGACGTGTGCACCGGCATGCTGTATCGGCGCGAAGATGACACGCCTGAGGTACAGGCACGCCGCATCCGCGTGTATGAGGAACAAACTGCTCCTCTCATTGATTATTACCGCGACCGCGGGCTGCTGGTTGAGATCAATGGCGAGCACACCATCGAATACGTGCATCACCTTCTCAGACAGGTGATCCTAGGCGCCGAGGCAGTTCAAGGGCGATAGGGATGATCGTGCTTAAGTCGGCGCGCGAGATCGCCCTCATGCGTCGCGCTGGTCAGATTGTGGCGACGGTGCTTGCCGAGCTGTCCCAACGGGCAAAACCGGGCGTGACGACGCTGGCGCTAGACCAGTTGGCTGAGTCCATCATCCTGAAGCATGGTGCACGCCCGTCCTTCAAGAACTACAAACCTGCTGGAGCGCCTTACCCCTTTCCCGCCTCGATCTGCGCTTCGGTGAACGATGAGGTCGTGCACGGCATCCCCTCGTCGCGCGTGTTGCGCGAGGGGGACGTGCTCAAGATTGACGTTGGCGTCGCAGTGGAAGGGTACCATGCTGACTCAGCCGTGACCGTGGGCATCGGCGAGATCAGTCCACAAGCCCGACGATTGATCGAAGTGACCAAGCAGTGCCTGGACGCAGCCATCCAGGCTGCTCGGGGCGGCAATCGAGCGGGGGACATTGGTGCGGCTATCCAGCATGTGGCAGAGTCGCAGGGGTTCAGCGTGGTGCGCGAGTACACCAGCCACGGCGTTGGGCGTGCATTGCATGAAGGCTTTGGCTTGCCCAACTATGGCACTCCAGGCACAGGTATGCTGCTCCGACCAGGGTTGACCCTTGCTCTAGAGCCGATGATCAACGAAGGACGACACCAGACCCGAGTCAAGAAAGATGGCTGGACAGTTGCCACGATTGATGGTAAACTTTCGGCTCAATTCGAGCATACCGTCGCCATCACAGAAGGCGCGGCAGAAGTGCTGACGCGACTGGACTAGAGTGAGTGCCCAGCAGGATAGCTCCTCGCTGGGCATTCCATGTCTGTGCAACAAGAGATTCTGAGCAGGTTGAAGCAGTCTTGACGTAGTGGGAGAAGCAGACATGAAAGTAGCAGCTTCGGTGAAGAAGCGGTGCGCTAAGTGCAAAGTCATTCGACGCCATGGGCGCGTCTATGTCATATGCGAGAACCCCAAGCACAAGCAGCGGCAGGGCTAGGCTGCTTGGCATTGGCTTTCTAAGAGCACGAACGAGTTATGGCACGCATCGCAGGAGTTGACTTGCCACGCAACAAGCGCATTGATATTGCGCTGTCTTACATCTATGGGATCGGGCGCCCGCTCGCCAAAGAGATCCTGGCGCGGACACCGATTGCCCCAGAGACTCGGGTCAAAGACTTGACCGAGGCTGAGGCCGCATTGCTGCGCGAGATCATCGAGAAAGAGTACAAAGTCGAAGGCGACTTGCGGCGCGAAGTCCAGTTGAACATCAAGCGGCTGATTGAGATCGGCTGCTACCGTGGGCTGCGCCACAAGCGCAACCTGCCTGTCCGCGGTCAGCGCACGCGGACGAATGCGCGCACGCGCAAAGGTCCGCGCAAGACGGTCGCAGGGCGCGGCCGACGGCGAGGCGCAAAGAAGAAGTAGACCGATTGTCACGGAGGCTTACGCACGAGAGCTATGGGCAAAGCGGCAGCACCCTCATCGCGCGGTTCGCGTCGTCAAACCAACCCGCGACGCGCTCGCAAAAACGTTGCCCAGGGCGTGGTGCATGTGTACGCGCCCTTCAACAACACCATCATCACCATCACCGATAAGGCGGGGAACACGATCTGCTGGAGCAGCGCCGGCGCGTCGGGCTTCCGCGGGAACCGCAAGAGCACGCCCTTCGCGGCGCGCGTCGCTGCACAAAACGCCTACCGCATGGCGGTCGAGAACGGGATGCAGGAAGTAGATGTCTACGTGAAAGGGCCTGGCCCTGGACGCGAAGCCGCAATCCGCGCCTTGCAGGGTAGCGGCTTGCGTGTGAAGTCAATCACCGATGTCACGCCGATCCCGCACAACGGCTGCCGACCGAAGAAGCGCCGTCGCGTGTAGGACTGTCCCGCATTTCAAGGTGCAACTTGCCTCGATTTGGATGAAGACTTGACCCGTTGTAAACAAATCGAGCCCTACAACCACTGACCATGGCTAGATACAAAGAACCTGTGTGCCGACTGTGTCGGCGAGAGGGCGAGAAACTCTACTTGAAAGGGTCACGTTGCCTAACGCCCAAGTGCGCTTTCGAGCGCCGAGGCTTCGCGCCAGGGCAACACGGTCCTGGAAGCCGCTCACGCCGAATGAAGGCGAGTGACTACGCCCTTCAGTTGCGCGAGAAGCAGAAGATGCGCCGCATCTACGGCGTGTTGGAGGCGCAGTTCCGCCGCTACTTCCAAGAGGCGTTGAAGCGCCGAGGGGTGACTGGCGCAGAGCTGCTGATTCTGCTCGAGCGGCGGTTGGATAACGTGGTGTATCGGCTTGGGCTGGCGCCGTCGCGCGCGGCTGCGCGTCAACTCGTGTCTCATGCCCACCTCAACCTCAACGGGCATCCTGTTGACATTCCCTCTTACCTCGTGAAGCCAGGCGATGTCATCACAGTCCGCGAGTCAAGCCGAAAGCTCACCTACTTCAAGCAGTTGGCTGCTGAGAAGGACACGCCGCCAACGCCAGGGTGGCTGCGCATGGATCGCTCGACGTTGACTGGCGAGGTGCTCGCGCTGCCCAAGCGCGAAGACATCGACGTGCCGCTGAAAGAGCAGCTTGTCGTTGAGTACTACTCACGGTAACGTGCTGCAGCCTGGGGCAGAGAGCTGCCCAAAGGAGAGGTTGATCTTTGCTGACACCGACGGTTTTCCCAAAGATCGAGGCAGACGCGCTCACCCGCGAGTACGGGCGTTTTGTCATTGGGGCGATGGAGCGCGGCTTCGGTATCACCATCGGCAACGCGCTGCGGCGAGTGCTGCTGAGTGCGCTGCCTGGCGCAGCCATCACCTCGATGCGCATCACTGACGTGCATCACGAATTCTCGGACATCCCAAACGTCCGCGAAGATGTGATGCAACTAATGCTGAACGTCAAGCAGATCCGCTTGCGCATGCGCGGCGAGGGGCCTTATCGGCTGCGCTTGGAGGTGCGCGGGGAGGGCGTCGTCACTGCAGGCGACATCATCGCGCCCCCAGAGGTCGAGATCGTCAACCCCGATTTGTACTTGTTCACGACCGACTCCGACAAGGCAGAGGTTGACATCGAGTTTCAAGTCGAGGCAGGGCGAGGCTACTCACCCGCGGAGCAGCGCGGGCGATTGCCGATCGGCGAACTGCCGGTGGACGCTATCTTCAGCCCTGTCCGCCGCGTGAATTTCACGGTCGAACCTGCACGAATCGGCAACTCGTCGAACTACGACCGACTAATCTTGGAGATTTGGACGGACGGCTCGATCCGACCGCAAGACGCGCTGGCGCAGGCAGCCGGCATTCTGCTCCAACACCTGCGCCTAGTCGCTGGCTTCAACGTTGAGGAGCGCCCCGTCGAGTCTGGCGATGAACGACGCAAGCTCCCTGGCGACTGGTCCAACAGGCCGATCGAGGACTTGGAGCTGAGCGTGCGCGTGTATAACGCGCTGAAGCGAGCAGGTATTGGCACAGTCGGCGAGCTGCTCCAACTCATGGAGCGAAACAGCGGAAACTTGACGAGCCTGCGCAATTTCGGCGAGAAGTCCATGTCCGAATTGCGCGAGAAGCTGCGCAGCCGCGGCTTGTTGCTCGAAGAGGGACAGCCAGCGCAAGAGCAGGAGGCTTGACATGCGACACAGAGTGTATGGCTACAAGCTCGGACGCTCGTCCGCTCAGCGCACCGCGCTGCGTCGCAGCTTGGTGACAGAGCTGATCGAGCATGGTCGAATCCAAACAACGGAAGCGAAGTGCAAGGCAATCCGCGATGAGGCAGAGAAGCTGGTGAGCATCGCCAAGCAAGGTCTCAAAGCGCAGGACACCGGCGCGAAAGTGCACGCGCGACGGCTTGTCGCCGCGCGCGTCAACGGCGGCGTCGCTGTGGTGCGCAAGCTGTTCAACGACATCGCTCCGCGCTACGCTGAACGAAACGGCGGCTACACCCGCATCACGAAGATCGGCTTGCGCAAAGGGGACCGCGCCCCGATGGCAATCATCGAGTGGGTGTGAGCACGAAAGGAGGTGTGAAGCCGAGCGCTGGATGAACGTGCGCGCAACCGTCGCCTACGACGGCACAGACTTCGCTGGGTTTCAGCGCCAAGCTAACGCGCGCACCGTTCAAGGCGAGATCGAAGCTGCGCTCCGTCGCCTGCTCGACCGAGAAGTGACCTTGCTTGCTGCAGGACGAACCGACGCAGGCGTGCATGCCATGGGGCAAGTAATCGCCTTCTCGGTAGAAGGCTGGCGACATCCGCTGGAGACACTAATGCGTGCGCTAAACGCGACCTTGCCAGAGGATATTGCGGTGCGCTCGATCCAACCAAGCCCGCCAGGGTTTCATCCGCGCTACAGTGCACTGAGCCGAATGTATGAGTACACCGCATATGTGGACCCGGTGCGCCGTCCGCTCCAGCGCAGAAATGCTTGGCATCTCGAGCACCCTGTGGACCTAGCGCGCATGAACGCAGCCGCAGCCATACTTGTCGGCGAGCATGACTTCGCAGCGTTCGGACAACCGCCGTCTGGCGATGATGAGGAGACAACGGTCCGCCGCGTGTTGCGAGCAGAATGGCGCGCGGGCGATGAGGGCGAGGTGCGCTTCTGCATCGAAGCGAATGCGTTTCTCTACAAGATGGTGCGCCGCATCGTGCGCGCACTCGTCAACGTCGGGCTGGGCAAAAGCCAACCCGAAGAAGTACGGTCGCTGCTGGACAGCAAAGATCCGCAGCGCCTGAAAGGCATAGCGCCTGCATGTGGGCTATGCTTGGTGAAAGTGACGTATCCAGTGTGATCTGCCATGAAAGTGATCAAAACCTACAGCGCAAAGCCAGATGAAGCACGCGCTAGCCGAAAATGGTACGTGGTGGACGCCGAGGGTAAAACGCTCGGGCGTCTGGCTAGCCAAGTGGCGCGCATCATCATGGGCAAACACAAGCCAATCTACACCCCGCACGTGGACTGCGGCGACCATGTGATCGTGGTCAACGCGCAGAAGATCCGCGTGACCGGCGACAAGATGACAGAGAAGATGTACCAGCGTCACTCGATGTATTCAAGCGGCTATAAGGAAGAGCGCCTGCGTGACCTGCTCCAGCGCCGACCAGAGAAGGTGATCCGCGCGGCGGTTTGGGGCATGATCCCGCACGGTCGGCTTGGGCGGCAGATGATCAAAAAGCTCAAGGTGTATGGCGGCCCTGAGCACAAGCACGCCGCACAAAAGCCTCAGCCGTTGGAGGTGGAGACCTAAAGCATGACAACCAGCGAGACTATCCGCTACTACGAGGGTGTTGGGCGTCGCAAGGAGGCGACGGCGCGCGCGCGCCTGTATCCCCAAGGCAGCGGCGTGATTCTGGTGAACGACAAGCCGCTCACCAGCTACTTTGGGCGTGAGGTGGACTGGATCGCAGTCAGTGAGCCGCTCAAACTGGTCGGCGCAGACACGCGCTACAACGTGAGCGTCCACGTCAAGGGAGGCGGCATCACTGGTCAAGCCCACGCTGCACGCATGGCGATCGCGCGCGCGCTCTTGGAGATTGATCCGGATTACCGCCAACCGCTCAAGGCGGCTGGCTTCCTCACGCGCGACCCACGCGCTAAGGAACGCAAGAAGCCGGGGCTCAAGCGCGCACGCAAAGCACCAACTTACACAAAGCGCTGAGGCGGTTGGGTCTTAACTCGCCTACGAGGTGTTGCAATGAACCTTGTCGAATCGCTCGAGAAGAGCCTGCAGCCAAATCCAAAGATCCCGCCCCTGCGTCCAGGAGATACCGTGCGCGTTCACCAGAAGATCATCGAGGGCGACCGCGAGCGCATTCAGGTCTTCCAGGGCACGGTGATTCGTCTGCGCAAGAGCGGCGCGAATGCCAGCTTCACTGTTCGCCGCATCGCCAGCAACAACATCGGCGTGGAGCGTACGTACCTGCTCCATTCGCCGCGCATTGAGCGCGTTGAAGTGCTGCGGCATGCCAAGGTCCGCCGCGCCCAGTTGTACTACTTCCGCAACCTGCGCGGCAAGGCGGCCCGCTTGAGAGAGCAGCTCACCAGCGGCAAGTCGAAGTCGCAGAAAGCGGAGGCGGAGGGCAGCGAATAACAACTTGCGATGAACGCGCCGCGCATCCTCGTGCCTGTTGCCTCATCTCCTTGTGCTAAAGAACAGAAGAAGTTCGGGGTAGGGGAAAATTACATCAACGCCCTTGTGCACTGCGGCGCTTTGCCCTTGCTAGTGCCTGTCACAATCAGCTTGGAGGAGCAGCGCCGGCTGCTGTTTGAGGCAGACGGATTGCTCCTCACGGGCGGCGGCGACGTTGACCCTGCGCGCTACGGCGAATCGCCGCACGAGGCGGTTTATGGCGTGAGTGAAGCGCGCGACGAGGCAGAGTTAAACCTGGTGCGCTGGGCAGTCGAGGCGGATAAGCCGCTCTTCGCTATTTGCCGAGGCATCCAAGTGATGAACGTCGCCCTCGGCGGCTCGCTGATTCAAGACTTGCCGACGCAGGCTCCTAGCCCCATCGTGCATCGAGGGAATAATGATGACCGCGATGAGCCTGTGCATCCGATTCGCGTCCAGGCGCAGTCTCGGCTAGCTGGGATTCTCGGCACTGAACAGACGCAGGTCAACAGCTTTCATCATCAGGCAGTCAAGCAGATTGCCGACGGGCTTGTGCCGATTGCACATGCACCTGACGGTGTGATCGAGGCTGTCGAGATGCCGGGCAGGCGTCATGTCCTCGGGGTGCAGTGGCATCCTGAGGAAATGGCACAGGATGTGCCAGCGATGATGCGTTTGTTCGAGGCTTTTGTCGCCGCGTGCCGAGAAAGGTGACTTGCCCTGAATCCACTTGTCTACCTCGCCCTTGAGCAGCTTTACACCACATTCGCACCTGCGTATGACCTCGTCGCGCGATTGGTTTCGCGCGGTGAATGGCAGGCTTGGGGACAAGTCGCGTTGGGATTCCTGCCTGAAGGAGGGCGGGTTCTGGAACTCGCCCACGGTTCGGGGCATCTGTACCTCGCGCTTGCTCGGCGAGGATATTGGACAGTCGCACTGGATCGATCCGCGCAAATGAGCCGCCTGCTCCGTCAGCGCAGCCTGCAGGCGCTCGGTTCTCCCGCGCGGCAAGCGCGCGCTGATGCGCAACGTCTCCCGTTTCGCAGCCAATCGTTCGATGCCGTCGTCTGCACGTTCCCGACGCGGTTCATTTTGCTACCCCAAACCCTGAGCGAAATTCGGCGCGTGCTTCGCCCCGAAGGTGTGTGTGTGATTGTGCCTGCAGCGGAGTTGACGGGCAATGACCCCGTGGCGCGCTTACTGCGCCTAGCCTACCGCCTCACCGGTCAGCACCGTCTGCGCTCGGAACGAGCACGCAGTGTTTTTGAGGCAGCGGGATATACCTTCCGTGAAGCGGTGCGGGACACACTGCGCGCTAGGGTCACCGTTTGGACGCTTACTCCCCTGACGCAAGGGT
>JANWZM010000003.1 GCA_025054635.1 Thermoflexales bacterium | reverse complement strand
AAGGCAACCTGCGGGCACGTCAGCGCAGGACTAGGCTTGGATAATCCACTACCGAAGGCTCACTGGCTGGCAGTTCGTGCTTTGGCATTCACGGGGGGATGTTTTCTGCGCCGCACCACCAAAGCAGTGGTTGCTCCGACTACTGCAAGCGCTGAGAGCACGTGCACAAGATTAAACGGCGTGCCTGGGAAAAACCAGGAGTCTGTTCGCGCAAACTCGATGAAGAATCGTCCCAGCGGATACCAGATCAAGTAAATCAGCGCCAAGTCACCATCGCGCAGGCGATCCCCAAACCGCCGCCATGCTAGGCTCATCAGCCCGAACCCGAGAAAGTTCCACAGCGACTCGTACAAGAACAGCGGATGAAACCGCACTGTGTCTGGATAGGCAGTTAGGTCGTTGTAGGGCGGAATACGATGCTCAGGGTCAATCCGCAACCCCCAGGGCAGGTCTGTAGGCGGTCCGTAAAGCTCTTGGTTGATGAAGTTTGCCCAACGTGCGACGGCTTGACCAAGCGGCAGAGCGAGTCCAACTGCATCTAGATAGATTAGCAGGGGGAGCTTGCGCCGGCGAATATACAAAAACAACGCTGCGGCACCGAAGATAAACGCGCCGAAGATGTGCAGCCCGCCTCTTGTGATGTCCAGGATGCTTATTGGGTTCGCCAGAAATCCCTGCAACCCCTCTGGTCCGCGAGGTGACTGGATGAACACATAATATAAGCGCGCGCCAAGCAGCGCAGGTAAAAGCACCCAGACCAAGCCATCCCAGATTGCGTTTGGGTCTTGACCCTTGCTGACAACATAGCGGCTGGCAATCCACCCGCCAAGCGCTATGCCGACTACAACGAGCAGACCGTACCAGCGAAGGGCAAGCGGTCCAAGTTGGATCAAGACAGGTTCGACTGGAGGGTACATCGGCGAGCTGAAACGGCTAACGCACCTAGTCCAGGTAGCCCAGGTTGCGCAGTCGCTGGGCGAGGACTGGGCTGAGCGCTTCGTCTGTTATGGGGGAATTCTGGCTGATCTGCCCAGCGCGATACACAAAATCAACAATCAGTTGGCGCATGTGCGCAACGCGCTCTGGCTGCGCTTGGCTCAAGTCATGCTGCTCTTCAGGGTCTGCAGTGAGGTCGTATAGCTCGAAGCGGTCCGCGCCGATCTGAATAAGCTTGTGCCCCTCGCTGCACACCGCAATGCGGTGCTGGTCCATGGCGTGTGCTCGGATGAGGTCGGGACGACGCTTGCGCATCATTCTTAGCACATTTTGGGCAGGAATGGACTCTGAGAAGGCGATCCCGCGCTCAGCGCAGGTGCCGCTCGCGTCAACTGCGAGGGAGAGCGCTGCTTCGGTCGCGTCTGCTGCTCCAGCGGCGTGCAGCGCGGTGTGGAAGATACGGCGTGTGGAGACGAAGTGTTCGACGTGTGAGCCGCGCGGGAAGTTCCCATTGCCGTCGCGGATGATCAGCGGCACACGGACAAGCTCGTTGTAGAGCGAGACGGAGTGGCCCATCAACTGATGTTCACCCAAGTGCTCGCCATGGTCCGACAGCACAATCACCATCCCGCGATCGAGCCAGCCAGATTGCTGCATCCGATCAAAGAACGCGCCGACCCAGTAGTCTTGGTGGGCGACTTCTGCGTCATACATCCCATCTAGCACTGCCTTGTGCTCTGGTGGCACCGGCTCAGCGAGTGGCGCTAGCCAGCCGAAGGCATCAGTGTTGAAGCGGCGCAAATAGCGGCTTGCCTCTCGGTCGCGCAGAACCTGCGGGGCGAAGCGCTCGATGTATGGGCGTGGCGGATGGTAAGGCATGTGGACACCCATCAGATTGACAAAAGCGAAGATGGGTTGGTTGGGCGCAACTCCCTTGCGCTGGAGAAGCAGCCTTGCTGCGTCGTCCAACGACTTGCGCACGCTGCCTTTGAAACTCAGCGCGGTCTGCCACAACGGGACGAACAGGGGCGTCAGCGACAGCTCAAACAAAAAGTCCGACCGAGCGAAAGCGTCTTGGATGCTGCCGATCACTTCCGTGACTAGATTCTTGAACGATTGTCGGACGCGGTCGAACCAACCAGAGTGCCGCCCAGCTTGGTTTGGGCGCGAGTTCCAAAAACCGGCGTAGTTGAGAAAGCTATCGAATCCTCGACGCAAGCCGTTGTTGATCACCCCAACGAGCGCGTTGTTGCAGAAAGCCGCCGTGTAGTACCCCACCGCGCGCAGCCTCTCAGCAAGAGTAGGTAGCGTCGTCGGTAACACTGAATTCGATTGGGTTGTGTTGTGAACTGAGGGGTAAACCCCCGTGAACAATGAGGCATGCGAAGGGATAGACCATTGAGACGGGGCAATCGCGAAGCGGAAGACGGTGGCTTCCTCTGCGAACGCATCCAAAGCAGGTGCAACGGAACGGTTGCTGTTGTAGGCGCGTAGCCGGTCTGCTCGCAGTGTGTCTAAAACCAAGATCAGAATATCAGGCTGTGAGGTCACGCGGTATTCTCCAGCAGGCTGGAATTGTAACGAGATAGCTAACGCCAGTGCCAGAATGAAGCCATCAACGACGCCCGTTGCCTCTGCGCTCTGCTCTTCCCATGGAAACGGACGGCATGGAAACGGACGGAAGGTCAGGAGAGTGCGGCAGTAGACCCCGCCTCAATATGTGTTTCAGGTGGCGTTGTTTCTGGTGGAATGCTCCGTTCCGCCACTGGGCTATCATTCGCTTTCGTAAATGAGTACCCAAGGGCTGCATTCGAACTACTTCAACCGCGAGCTGAGCTGGATCGAGTTCAACCGCCGTGTCTTGGAGGAGGCACGCGACTCCTACCATCCGCCGCTCGAGCGCGCCAAGTTCCTCGCCATCTTCGCCACGAACTTGGACGAGTTCTACATGATCCGCGTCTCTGGACTGCGTGAGCAGGTGATGGCAGGCGTAGAGCTTTGCGGCCCTGATGGGCTTTCGCCGGCTGAGACGTTGAAGATCATCCACCAGCGTGTATCAGCCTTAACCGCGGAGCATGCCGAGGTCTGGACACGCGAGGTGCGTCCGCTGCTTGCCCAGCACAACGTGCGCGTGCTGGACTGGGAAGAGCTTAACCGCGAGCAGCGCCAACTCGCTACAGACTACTTCAACAACACGGTCTACCCTGTGTTGACCCCACTTGCAGTGGACAGTGCACGCCCTTTTCCTCACATCAGCAACCTCAGCCTGAATTTGGCAGTTCTGATTCGGGATGACACAGGGAGAGACCGTTTTGCTCGCGTCAAGGTGCCGCCGAACTTCCCGCGTTTGCTGCCGCTCAGCCCGTGCACCGATGAAGCGGCGCGCGAGTTCTGTTTTGTTTGGCTGGAGCAAGTCATCGCTGCGCATATCAACCTGCTCTTCCCGGGTATGCGCGTGACGGGGGTGTATCCGTTTCGCGTCACGCGCGACGCCGATATCGAAATCCAGGAGGACGAGGCAAGTGACCTGCGCCAACTGGTGCAGCGCTCGCTGAGAGAACGCCGCTTTGGTCAGGTGGTGCGCCTGGAAATTGCCAGCACAATGCCTCCAGAGGTGCGCCAGGTGCTGATCAAAGGGTTGAACATCACTGAGGATGACGTTTGCGTTGCCCCAGGCGTGTTTGACCTAAGCTGCCTGTGGCAGCTTCACCGCTTGCCCCTGCCAGAGCTAAAAGATCCGCCGCTGCACCCAGCGTTGCCACGCGACTTGGACGAGCGCGAAGACCTGTTCGACCGCATCCGCCGGGGTGATGTGCTGCTGCATCACCCCTATGAGTCCTTCGAACCAGTCGTCGAGTTTGTCCGCGCAGCAGCGCGCGACCCGAATGTGCTGGCGATCAAGCAAACGCTATACCGCGTTGGCTCAAACTCGCCGATTGTCGAGGCTCTCATGGAGGCAGTGCAGAGCGGCAAGCAGGTCGCTGTGCTAGTCGAGCTGAAGGCGCGTTTCGATGAGGAGAACAACTTGCAGTGGACAAAAGCGCTCGAACAGGTTGGCGTGCACGTAGTTTACGGATTAGCTCGGTATAAAGTCCACGCCAAGGTCTGCCTGGTCGTCCGCCGCGATCCAGACGGGGTCATCCGACGGTATGTGCACTTGGGCACCGGCAATTACAACGCCAGCACGGCGCGCGTCTACACTGACTTAGGCATCCTCACCAGCCGTGAAGAGATCGGTCAGGATGCGACTGAGCTGTTCAACTTCTTGACTGGCTACTCCAAGCAGCGGCGCTACTCCGCGCTGATTGTCGCGCCAGTCAACTTGCGCCAGCGTCTAGCAGGCTTGATCGAGCGCGAAATTAACCACCAAGTGACTCACGGGAATGGTCGGTTGATCTTCAAGGTGAACGCGCTGGTCGACACCCAGATGATTGATCTGCTTTACCGTGCCTCCCAAGTCGGCGTCAAAATTGACTTGCTGGTGCGCGGTATGTGCTGCCTGCGCCCTGGCGTCCCTGGGCTGAGCGAGAACATTCGTGTGGTCAGCATCGTTGGTCGTTTCTTGGAGCATAGCCGGGTGTACTACTTTCACAACAACGGGCGGGAGGAGATGTACCTCGGCAGTGCCGACTTGATGGAGCGCAATCTCGACCGTCGCGTCGAGACCTTATTTCCAATCCTCGACCCAGCGATGCGCAACCGGATCAAGCGCGAAGTGCTCGAGTTGGGGCTGAAAGACAACGTCAAGGCGCGCGAGCTCAAGCCTGACGGCTGCTACGCGCGCGTTGTCCCAGCTCCAGATCAGCCGAGGATAGATAGCCAAATGCGCCTTCTCGCGCTCAGCGGCTTGCGCCAGGAGTAGGGCGGGTGGGACTCGAACCCACACGTTGCGTGTGCAACAGAAGATTTTAAGTCTTCGGCGTCTGCCATTCCGCCACCGCCCCAGCTTAACTACATTTTAACCCGCCAATGTGCTAGCAGGCGCGTCTCGTGCTGCCAAGTAGAGCCAGTAAGCATCGGCATCTCCGTTTCCACACAAGAGGGCTCTGCCTCACTGTATGCCTCACATGCCGTTCGACGCGTGAGAGGCGCGTTTCGCGTTGCAGAACATCGTGATGCCGCTTGGTAGTGCAAACAAGCCGCAGCAAAAGCGCCTACCGATATAATCCTCGGCAGCAGCCGCTTCAACGTGAAGCGCCCGAGCAATCACGAGAGGACCTATGCACAAGCGAAGAGTGGTTGTCACTGGCATCGGCGCAGTCACGCCGTTGGGACTAGACATGGAGAGCACGTGGGAGGCGCTGATTGCCGGTAAATCGGGTGTCGCGCCGATCACGCGATTCGACTCTAGTGTGTTGCCCGTCCACGTTGCCTGTGAAGTCAAAAACTTCGACCCCACTACGGCTGTTGACCCAAAAGATGTGCGCCGCACTGACTTGTTCGAGCAGTACGCTTTGGCTGCGGCGCGTCAGGCAATGAAACAGGCGGGCTTGACGATTGCGGATGGGCTTGCAGATGAAACGGGTGTGGTTATCGGCTCGTCCGTTGGTGGCTTCAACACCATGCTCGCACAATACGATGTGCTGCGCGAGCAGGGGCACCGGCGCATCAACCCATTTGCTATCCCGATGATCATGAGCAACGGGGCGGCTGGACTTGTCGCGATCGAGTTTGGCGCGCGCGGCCCGTCCTACTCGCCAGCGTCAGCTTGTGCTACTAGCAACGACAGCATCGGTCAGGCGAGCGAGCTGATCCGGCGCGGTGTAGCCACTGTGATGATCTGCGGTGGCGCAGACGCCACAGTGAGCATTCTGGGCATGGCGGGCTTTGACCGGTTAGGTGCGCTCAGCCACAACAACGAGTTGCCTTCAACCTCGCCGCGACCCTTTGACAAGAACCGCGACGGTGTGGTGATGGGTGAAGGCGCCTGCGTGATGGTCTTGGAGGAGCTCGAGTTTGCTAAGGCGCGCGGCGCAACCATCCTTGCGGAGGTGCTCGGATACGGTCAGACCACCGACGCATATCATGTCGTAGCCCCTGCAGAGGGCGGGATTGGCGCTGTGCGTGCAATGCAGCGCGCAATGGCGCAGGCTGGTATTCGACCTGAGCAGATTGATTACATCAACGCCCATGGCACGGCAACTCCGCTCAACGACATTGCCGAAACACAAGCGATCAAGACAGCCCTCGGCGACCACGCCTACAAAGTGCCAATCAGCAGCACGAAAAGCATGACCGGACACATGATGGGCGCCACAGGCGCACTCGAAGCTGCAGTCTGCATTTACGCCATCCAACGTGGCATCGTCCCGCCAACAATCAACCTGAAAGAGCCCGATCCGCTGTGCGACCTGGACTACGTCCCCAGTGAGGCGCGCGCGGTGCGCGTCAACTTCGCCATGAACAACTCATTTGGCTTCGGTGGACACAACAGTGTGCTGATCTTTGGTCGCTACGACGAGTGACCTGATGCTGCCGACCTTTCGCGATCCGGCGCTGCTCGAGCGTGCTCTGACACACACATCGTATGCGAACGAGCACCCTGAATTGGGCGGCGCAGACAATGAGCGGTTGGAATTCCTGGGCGATGCTATTCTCGACTTCGTCGCTGCAGCTTGGCTGTTTCGGCATTACCCAGAACTGGATGAAGGACGCTTGACCAGCCTGCGCGCGGCGCTGGTCAAAGTCAATACCTTGGCAGACTTTGCTCGCGCTATCGGCTTGCGCGAGCAGATTAAGCTCGGCAGAGGTGAGGAGGACAGCGGCGGACGTGAGCGCGACAACATCTTAGGTGACGCCTTCGAAGCAATGCTAGGCGCGCTCTACCTTGACCAGGGTATTGACGCAGTGCGCGCGCTGGTCGAGCCGATGTTTGCTCAGCGCGCCCCGCAGATTGTGCAGGCAAACCTTGACCGCGATGCCAAGAGCCGCCTCCAAGAACTCACCCAGGGTCAGCTCGGGATAACCCCGCGCTACCGACTGGTCACAAGTGAAGGTCCAGATCACGCCAAACAGTTCACGGTCAGTGTCTGGGTCGGTGACCGCCAGGTCGGTACTGGGCGCGGCTCGAGCAAGCAGCAGGCTGAGCAGGCGGCTGCTCAAGCCGCGCTTGCCTGCCTAGACCAATGGTTTACTCCGCAATGCAGTGCCCTCGTATCCGTGACCAGTGAGGGCGAGCAGAGTCGTTTGTAGGGAGGATGTGGACATGTATATGCACCTGAGACAAGCCTTGCTGGCAACTGCTTTAGCTTTGACTGCCTGTGCTGGTGTTGCCCGCCAGCCTGTGCAGCCAGCCCCGACCGCGCTGCCAAATCAGCCGCAAAGTGAGCAACCTGCTCCTGTCCAGACGGGAGCGCAACAGATGCCTGACAGCGGTTCTTACGCCCCCATCAGCCCATTTGAAATGCAGAAGCGCCTGGGGCGAGGGGTGAATTTCGGCAACGCCCTCGAAGCGCCCACTGAGGGCGAATGGGGCTTTCGGATCGAGGACTATTTCTTCCCGATCATCCGCCAAGCTGGTTTCGACACCGTGCGCGTCCCCATTCGCTGGTCGGCGCACGCTTTACGCGAGTCGCCTTACACAATTGACCCTGCATTCTTTGAGCGGATCGACTGGGTCATCGAGCAAGCCCTGAACAATGACCTCAACGTAGTGATCAACGTGCATCACTACGAGGAGCTTTTCGAGAATCCCAACGCGGAGTGGGATCGCTTCTTGGCACTGTGGGATCAAATTGCGACGCGCTATAGGGATTTGCCGCCGACAGTGCTGTTCGAAGTGCTCAACGAGCCACATGGCGCGCTAACTACTCGGGTGTGGAGTGTGCTTTTTGACGATGCGCTTCGCGTCATCCGCCGCACCAACCCAACGCGGAATGTGATCTTCACCGGCGCGAACTGGGGCAAAGCCTCCAGCCTGTTTACCATCCAGCCGCCCAATGACCCCTACATCATCGCCACGTTCCACTTTTATGAGCCAGAGGTGTTCACCCACCAGGGCGCGAACTGGGTGCAAGGTAGCGCCGACTGGATCGGCACGCGCTGGGAAGGCACGGATGCCCAACGCGCAGCGATTGACCGCACCTTCAACGCGGTGGCGCGCTGGAGCAAAGACAAGAATTTGCCCGTCTGGATGGGCGAGTTCGGCGCCTACGGCTTGCACGCCGACCTAGAAGACCGCGCGCGCTGGACAGCATATGTTGCCCGAGCAGCTGAGGCGCGAGGGATCACCTGGGCATATTGGGAATTCGGTCACGGCTTCGGCATTTACAACCCAGCGACCCAGACTTGGCTCGAACCCCTACTGAAGGCGCTGATCCCTTAGACCCCAGTCAAAGCATGGCGCCGCCGTGCGTCCCAGCGTAGACGCTGACCGGCGCATTTTCTGGACGGGCAGAGGGCGACTCGCGGTATACCTGTGAGTCGCCCTCGTAGTGTCTACGGAAGCGGTCATGGGCAAGCTGCCGCCTTTGCCAGCGCAGTAGCCAGTTGTCGCGCAGCAAGCGCTGCCAAGATTCGGCGCACGTCACCGCCCTTGGCGATCAAGTGACCATGCCACACGGTGCATGCTGGTGATCACATCGTCCGAGCGCAGCGCTGCACAAGCGCCAACAGCATACGCCTCCTGACCGATGCAGAGGTGGATGAAGCCGAAGGTCAACCCGCTTATTGCACGCAGCTCGAACTGCTGGATGAGCACCATTGGGCGGTAGCGCTTTAGTAACCATTCAGGCGCGGGGGTCACGAAAAGGATTATATTTATGCCCTGTGCGAGGCTTGAGGCTGGCATGACCAGAAACGGCAAGAACGGACATCACGCTGGGTTGTCCGTTGCGATCGATTGCCGCCTGATGTATTACAGGCAGGCGGGGATTGCAAACTACACGAAGCGACTAATTCAAGCACTGGCAGCGTTGGAGCAGCCCGATCTCACTCTATACGCCCTACTCGACCGCCGTGATGAAGACACGTTCTGGACACCCCCCAACGTCACAATTCTGCGCACACTGACTCCTGCCCACCACCGCTTAGAGCATCTGACTCTCCCTGGCGAGCTGGCGCGCTTCTCCTTCGACGTGCTCCATTCACCTGATTTCATCACTTGTCAAGGACGCTTCCACAAAGTGATCACGATTCACGATCTGTACTTCCTGGAGCATGCCGAGGTGATGAACAGCGATGGTCAGCGTTACTACAGCCGGGTGTACCAATCGGCGCGAATGGCGGATTACATCATTACTCCGTCGCGGCACACACACGACGACGTGCTTCGGCTGATCAAGGCGATCAACCCTGAGCGGGTTGCAGTTGTGTATGAGGCGGCTGACGAGGTCAGCGAGTCGCCTTCCGCGATCCTGATGGAGCACCGCCCGTTTGTGCTCTTTGTCGGCACGTTGGAGCCGCGCAAGAACTTGGTCACGCTGCTTCGCGCGCTCAGGCGTCTGCCAGATGAGATACGCCTGTTCGTCGTCGGCGCGGAAGGATGGGGGGGAACAGCGCCGGGGGAGCTTGCACAGTCGCTCGGTGTGGAGGAGCGCGTGTGTTTGCTTGGACATGTCACAAACGCGGAGCTGGATGCGTTGTATCGCGCGGCGCGCTTGCTCGCCATGCCTTCACTCAGTGAGGGGTTTGGCTTGCCTGTGCTGGAGGCGATGGCGCGCGGGACGCCGGTGGTGTGCAGCAATTCTGGGTCACTTCCGGAGATTGCTGGCGATGCTGCGCTGATGCACGACCCGTTGGACGATGCGACACTAGCAAACCACATCTTGGCGCTGTGGCAAAGCGACGCGTTGCACGCTGAGTTCGCCAAACGGGGACGCGCACGTGCGCAGGCGTTCTCTTGGCAACGCGCGGCACAAGAGACTCTAGCGATCTACCGCGCTGCGGCTGGCGCGATGGTCGCGCTTTGATGCGGCTGCTCTTTCTCACACCTCAACTTCCGTATCCGCCGAGGCAGGGCACTGCGCTTCGCAACTGGGGACTGATCCGACATCTAGCTGCACGCAGGCATGAGGTGTGGCTGCTGACCTTTGACGAGGCACCACACACGCCATTGCCTGCATTGCTGGGCGAAACATGCGCGCGCGTTGTGCGGATCCCCGCGCCGCGTCGCACTCATCGCCAGCGGTTGCGCACCTTGCTCACCTCAGCGCTGCCCGACATAGCCTGGCGACTCTGGTCACCTGCCTTTCTGAGCACTTTGCGCGACTTGCTCAGCGGACACCACTTCGATGTCGTCCAAGTCGAGGGCATCGAGCTTGCGCGGTATGGGATGGCGCTCACACGCGAAGCGGGGCGCTTGCCCGCACGGCTTGTGTTCGACGACCACAACTGCGAATACCTGCTGCAGCAGCGCACGTTTCAGGTGGACATGCGCAGTCCGCTGCGTTGGCACGCTGCGCTTTACTCGCTGGTGCAGTGGCAGCGGCTGCGCGTCTTCGAACGCCGTGCCGCGCGCGTAGCGTCCCTCACCTTGTGTGTCTCCGAGCAAGATGCGCAAGCGCTACGTCGCCTGGACGCACAGCTCGACCCGCAAGTGATCCCCAATGGGATTGACGTTGCCGAGTACGCCAGTGCAACGCCATCACAGTCATCTGGCGCGCCCACGCTTGTCTTTACGGGCAAGATGGACTTCAGACCTAACGTCAACGCGATGCTGTGGTTCAGCCGCGCTGTTTGGCCGACAGTCAAGGCAGCACACCCTCAAGCACGACTGCTAATCGTTGGACAGAAGCCGAGTGCGCGCTTAGACGGGCTGCGCAACGACCCGAGCATCTGTCTGACTGGCGAGGTGGAGGACGTGCGACCATATATCGCCCAGGCGGATGTGTATGTTGCGCCGCTGCTGGCAGGGGGCGGCACACGCTTCAAGCTGCTAGAGGCAATGTCCATGCGCAAGGCAATTGTCACCACTACGCTGGGCTGTGAGGGATTTGAAGTTGCCTCCGGACGCGAGATGATCATCGCTGACAGCGCCGCTGAGTTCGCTGGTGCGGTGAATGAGCTGCTTCGCAGCCCGGCGCGCCGAAAGGAGCTAGGTGAGCGCGCTTATCGCTTCGTCTCCGCGCGCTATGACTGGACACGCATCGTGCCGTCGCTTGAAGCGCTTTACCAAGACCTGCTTCGCCCCAAGCGCTAGATGGCATCCATTGTTGACCTGCCCAGCCTCGTTGATTGCCTAGGCGACCAACCGCGCGAGCGCTTCCAGCGTTTGTTCTGGGTAGATCAGGTCATGGGCAGTTTGCGCCTGCCCTCTGGTGCGCGCGCGTTGGCTGAGCAGCGCTTCGGCAGTGCAACCGAGCTCGAGCGACAACACGTCATCCGCGTCGTCAACCAGTTCACTTTCGAGGGCGCCTTGTACAACCCTGTGCGCGGGCGGCGTCCACTGCCTTTTGGTGAGCCTGGGTCTGTCGCACAAGACAGCACAAGCCCTTTTGCTCATCCTTTACGCGACACGAGTGCTGACGTGTTTGGGCGGGTGCGCGGGAGACACTGCATCACGGCTGCAAACCTGGCGCGCTGGGAAGGGTGGCATGGGGTGCTGATCTTCGATGAGCCGGATCCTCTGCGTATCTCAGCCGAGGCGCTGAAAGATGCTTTCGCTGTCTCCCTCGCTTGGGCGCGCTGCGCGCATCGGTGTGATCCACAGGCGCGCTACTTTGTCTGGATGTGGAACGGCGGTTTGAAGGGCGGCGCTTCTGTTGCCCATGCGCACGCCCAGATGGCGCTTGGGCGCACTCGCCACTACGCGCGAGTTGAATTCTTGCGTCGGATTGCCTGCGAATACCACGCGCGCTTTGGCAGCAACTACTTCCAAGACCTGCTCGCAGCTCACGCTGATCTCGGCTTGAGCTTTCAATCAGGAGGTGTTGCTGGCTTCGTCTATCTCACCCCTGTGCGCCCTAAAGAGATTTGGCTGCTTGGCACAGCGCTCGACGACGACCTCGCGCTCGCTGTGCACAAAGCGCTGCGCAACCTGATTGAGCACACGCAAACCCAGTCGTTTGTGGCGATCGCCTTTCTGCCTCCCTTATTCGACCGCGACACCACCGAGGATTGGAGCGGTTTTCCTGCTATCGTTCGCCTAGCCGACCGCGGCCCTGTGAATATGGTTGCCTCGGACATCGGGGCGATTGACTTGTATGCCCATGCCTCGATCAGCGCTGATCCGTTCGTAGTTCGCGCGGCGCTAAAGGGCTTGTGACTCGCGGTTCAGGGGTGTGCGGCGCGGACGATGGCGATGAAGTCCTCGCTCTTCAAACTCGCTCCGCCGACGAGCGCGCCGTCAATATCTGGCTGGCACAGCAGTTCAGGGGCGTTGGCTGGGGTGACGCTCCCGCCATACTGAATGCGAACAGCGTCAGCGACCTCACCGAACATAGCGCGCAGCTCTTGGCGGATGAAAGCACAGCGCTGCTGTGCATCTTCGGCGGTTGCTGCTCGTCCAGTGCCGATTGCCCACACGGGCTCATATGCAATCACAACGCTGGCGACCTGATCAGCGGAGACGCCTGCTAAGCCCTCGCGCGTTTGGCGGGCGAGCACGCTCTCGGTCTCGCCGCGCTCATTCTGCTCCAGCGTTTCGCCGATGCACAGGATCGGATGCAATCCATGGCGCAGCGCAGCATGCACCTTGCGGTTGATGAAAGCGTCACTCTCACCAAAGTGTTGACGGCGCTCGGAGTGCCCAAGGATGACATACTCGACTAGGTCTTTGAGCATGACGGGCGAAATCTCACCTGTGAATGCCCCTCTGTCCTGGTCGTGCATGTTCTGAGCGCCGAGTTTGAGCATGGTGTTGGCGATCGCCGACTTGACAGCAGTCAGCGACACAAACGGAGGGCACAGCGCCACGTCAATGTCACGTACGAAGCGCAAGCCCGTGACTAGCTCGATGGCGAGGTCGTATGCCTCGTCCACAGTCTTGTTCATCTTCCAGTTGCCAGCGATGAAGGGCTTTCTCATGGGGTGCATTGTCATCTAGAGTGAACTGTGAAGGGCAGTGTATGCCTCGACGAACAGGGCAGCCGACCAAAGCTGGATGAAACACAGTCCATGCGGGGTCAGCTCCTCGTATAGACCGAGCTGTCCCCCCGCAGTCAGCGTGAGGGCAATCCCGCCGAGCAGTCGGCGAGCGAGCGCGCGTCGCCCATGGCGTGCGGCGACACAAGCGAGGATGCCATTGCCCAGTGTCCAAACCCGTGAGTCAACGCCTTGGGTATGCGGAAGCCCATATTCGTTAAGCCAGCCGCGTTCAAGGGCATCTAGCACGCGCTCGGCACGGTCGGGGCGCGCTATGCCAACCTCGAGTGGGACGATCTGCGTCCAATGTCGGTCGAGTCGTCGCGTGCCGTCCCAGCCGAGAGAATCAGCATAGAGCCCCTCCGACTCGATCCACCAGTCATGCTCGAACGAAGCCGCGATGCGATCAGCCCAGGCTTGGGCTTCCTCGGCGTCAGCAGCGTAGTCGAACAGCGCATCACGCTCGACTCCGTTGAGCGAACGCGCCATCGCTGCCAAGTCCTGCAACGCGCGCCAGGTGTAACACACTGAATCGAGCTTGAGTGGCAACATTCCCTCGCGCTCGACCATAGCGTCACCAGCAGGGTAATTCGGGAATGGCGAGTCGCGGCGAAGCGCTGCGCTGCGCATGTAGTTCAGCATCGCTGCGCGGCAGGCAGGGTAAAACTCCCGAGCGAGCCGACCCCGATCGCCGACCAGCGTGCACGCACGCCAAGCAGCGATGACGAACTGGGCGCTTTCTTGTGTGTTGCCCGAGTGGAAGACATTTCCATCCGGAAGCACTTCGTGAGGAGTGCGCCCGCATTGGCGCAACATAACGGCGCGCAGAGCGCGCAACGCATCGATCGCTAGATCACTGCGACCGGCTAGGCATAACCCCGGGACACTGTAGGCAACGTCGCAGCCAAACAAGTTGGGGTACTCCGGCAAGCCCGCGAGGGGATAATGCCCAGCAGGGTAGTCTGCCTCGAGCAACTTGATGTTGAGCAAGGCGCAGCGGTAGGCTGCATCCAGGTCGTCGCGTGGAGGGAGATCGGGGCGCAGCGCAGCGCGGTACACACTGCGCTTGTGTTCCATCCGTGCATCCATGCTTTGAAGCGCCGCCCGAGCCTGTGTGCGCGCAGCATGTTCGCCGCCGTGGTCGGTCACAGCGATCGCAGCGCGGAACTGGACGGACTCACCAGGGTTCAAGGTCACCGTGCGCACCATTCCACCTTCAACCACAACGGCAACTGCCCACTCGGGATGAGCAGCGTCGAAGGCGACCAGCCCTGTTGCGCTCCAAGTGGCTACATCGCGACCGTCGGCTTGAGGGCTCATCCAGCATGGGCGCAAGCGCGGCGCGACTTCATAGATAACCTGAGCGCTGCATGCAGCCTCGCCCTCGTTGGTGACGGTGACGCGGACAAGCATCACAGGGCGGTCTTCGTCAATCCACTCTTGCTCTCGCAGCACCAGCCCGTTGTCGTAGACCCGCACACGGGTGATGCACCAGAAGGCTGAATGAAACTCAAGGGCACAGGCTTGCGCGCCAGCGATTTGCGCTCCCCAGTGCTCTAGCGCTTTGATGGGGTGCGCCCACAAGCCGCCCATCTCGCCTACCAGATGTTCATCGCCGAGGCGAGGTGGCGCGCCACTCATCATGCCGATGGCGTACATGCGCTTGCCTGCAATGACGTAGGGTCGGTCTTCCGGGTGTTCTGCTGTGAGACGGAGCGCCTCAAAATCCAAGCGTTGAATCATGGTGCGTTGCTCTGGTGTGCGAGGTTCTGGTTAGGGTTGGGCAAAAAGGTGTGAGAAGAAAGGAATGCTGCGCGTGCAAACAAAGGCAATCAGGGTCAGTCGCAAAGCTTTGCCCAGGAAGGCAGCAGCCAGGTACCAATGCGCTGGCATGCGCAGCATGCCGGCGATCACGCCGCCGACATCGAACAATGGATTAGGGACAGCCGACAGGATGAAGATCGCCAACGGCCCGTAGCGCTCCATGAGTTGGTGCAGTCGCTGATAGCGCGCGCCCTGTGGCAAGATCGCTGTGCCGCCGTAGCCAGCCATGTAGCTGGTCATCTCGCCCAGAGCTGCGCCTGCCCCTGCGACCAGCCCTGATGAGACAAAACCGTAGAGCGGTCCTGCAGCACAAGCCATCACAAAGACAGGTGCTGGAATTAGCACGGTTGCATTGCCCAGCACGCTAATGACAAACAAGCCAAGCAGCCCAAATCGCCCAAAGCTAGCGAGCGTCTCTCGGTGGTAGGTGGTCAACACGAGCACGCCGGTGCTAATTGCAAGCGCCAGCAAAAACCAGACTCCAGTGCGTAAGCGTTGCGCGCGCGTGGGCACGGGGCTTTCGTTCTGCGCCTCACCCTGAGGCTGCCCTGCGGTCAGAGCCTTGAGCGTTGCGCGCAACAGAGCGAGCATTTGTCCAGCCTACCCCCCGCTCATCGCCAGCACGAAGTGGATCTCGCTGTCAGGTCGCACCAGGTGGCGCACACCTTGGCGGCTCACTGCACCGTCCACAACCAGGGCGAAGCTTGGCTTCAACTGCCCTTGAGCATCCAGCAGACGTGCGCGAAGACCTGGAAAGCGCGCCTCTAAGTTGTCGAGGACGTCCTGCACGGTTGTGCCCTCAGCGCGCACCTGGGCTGCACCACCCGTCAGGCTGCGCAGCAAAGGAGGAATCCAGACTACTGCCATGAAGTAGGCACTGAAAGCAAGTCGTTGCCGCCACAGTCTAGCTGCACCGCAACGTCGAAGCCGTAGCGGCGATATCTAGTTGTCATTCTAACGCTGCGGGAATTGACGTGTAAATTGTGGCTAAACCGCATTGCGCCGCATGCTGCTTGTCGCTGCCTCCAGAGAGGGTGTAAGGATGAGGACAAGGCGATGTGCCGTGCGCTGTGTATTCAAGTCCAGGCGCCCCCAAATGTGCTTCGTGATAAATGGGCTGATATAATCGCAGTACTGCCTCTGTATGGAGTGGCACAGCGCAGCTCGAGCCTTCCTGGAGCATCTGCGCCAGTCGCGCGGTTCAACGGACAACACCATCATGGCATACCGCAACGACTTATCGCAATTCACCAGTTTTCTCGGCGAGCGCATGCCTCTAGGCGCGCGTTGGGATCAGGTCACCTTTGAAGTGCTGCAGGCGTTTGTGTATGAGTATCTAGTGCCGCAGAAATACACGACTTCGACAATCGCGCGCAAGCTCGCTGCGCTGCGCGCGTTCTTCAAGTGGCTGCGGCAGACAGGGCACATCCATGAAGATCCTGCCTTGCATCTGCAGTCGCCCAAAGTGGAGCGACGCCAACCACGCCTACTGAGTGAATACGAGGTTCGGGCTTTGTTCGAGGCAACAGCATCAGCTTCGCCTAGCCGTGCTCGGCGAGACCGCGCGCTGCTTGAGGTGCTCTACGCTACAGGGATGCGTGTCTCAGAGGCAATTAATCTGCGTCTGGAAGACCTTGACTTGGAACATGGCGAGGTGCGCTGCATTGGGCGCGGGCAGCGCACACGGGTGATGCGCCTCACTCCTTCCGCTGTTGAGGCGCTCAAAGCCTATCTAGAGCAGCGCGAGCCTGGCTTGGAAGCGCAAGGGCAGTGCGAGTTCGTCTTTCTCAATCCGCGCGGTGATCGGTTGACCCGCCAAGCGGTCTGGCAGATAACGCGCCAATATGCGCAGATGGCTGGCATCAGTGGCGAGATGACACCGCACACTTTGCGCCACTCACGCGCTGCTCATCTTATCCTCGCTGGGATGGACGTGCGTCAAGTGCGCGAGTGGCTCGGTCACGCCAATCTATCCACAACGCAGCTCTACCGTCAGCGGCTATTCAGCAGCAACGGTGCAAGTGAGCCTGCGGAAGCACACGCCCGAGAGCTAGTGCGATGACGGGGGCGCTTCCGATTCAATGAGTCAGGATATCCCCTCTGCTCTAGAGGTCGTTCAGATCTGCCACTACGCGGCGCAGTTCATCCGCGCGCACAGTAGCGGCGCTTACCGTGTCCTGATTGTGCTTGGCAGCGGTCTAGGCGCGCTTGCGGAAGAGGTGCAGGGCGCGGTGAGGATTCCCTACACAGACATCCCTGGGTTTGCCGCTGCTACTGTCGCAGGCCACGCAGGGCAATTGGTGTTGGGCACGCTAGAGGAACAGCCAGTCGTGTTGATGCAAGGGCGACTGCACTTTTACGAAGGGCATCCACTCTGGCGGGTCACATTGCCCGTGCGCGTGGCGCGCGAGTTGGGCGTTGAAATCGTCATTCTGACCAACGCTGCTGGCGGGATTAACCGCACTTTCTCGGTTGCTGATGTGATGTTGATCACAGACCACATCAACCTGGTCGGCATGGCAGGTCACAATCCCCTGCTTGGGCAAAATGTGGACGCCTACGGGCCGCGCTTTCCTGAGATGACAACCGCTTACGACGCCGAACTACGCGCGCTTGCGTTGCAGGCAGCCCAGTCGGCGGGCATTTCGCTTCGCCAGGGGGTTTATGCCTGTGTTGCAGGCCCGAACTTTGAAACCCCTGCCGAGCTGCGCTTTCTGCGCTTGATTGGCGCAGACGCAGTTGGGATGTCTACAGTTCATGAAGTATTGGTGGCGCGCCACGCGGGCATGCGCGTGCTCGGCTTGAGCGGCATCACCAATGTTGCGCGCCTAAGCGCGGACGAGGGCGAGCCTCCTTCGCACGAGGAGGTCATGCAGGCTGGTCGGCTGATCGCGCCGAAGCTGTTTACAATCGTGCGCGGCGTTCTATCGCGCCTGCCCACACTTTGAGGCGTTGACTCTCAACGGGGGCAGCAAGCCGCGGAAAGGCTGCGCCTCGTTCAGTATGGAGGTTTTACTTCGCCTTCTAGCGGAAGCTCGGCTTGTTATTGTTGCTGTGAGCGCGATTGTGTGCGCTGCCTTCGTTTTTACTGCGCTTGCCTCACGCCGCGAGCAGCAACGTGCCCTCTTCCAGCTTGAGCGCGAGACGCTTGCGCGCCGTGAAGCGACTGCGTGGCTGCGTGCCACACTGGCGTTGCTAGTTGGCGTTGTTACTTGGTTCGTAGGCGAGCGCGCTGCGCTCATCCCAAGAACATCGCCGCGTGTTGACCTGCCTGTCAACATTACCTTTGTTGCTGCTGCGCGCCAGCCACAGCGACCTACCCCACCGCCCACGCCCACACCTTCCCCGATGCCCACCTCGGAGGTGCCAACGCCTGAGCCAACGCCGACGATTGACGTGCCGCTGGCGATACTGCTGGGCACGCCAACGCCCGAGCCAACCGTGCAAGCGACGCCCACACCGCTGATCGTGCCGACGCCAGTCCTGCTGCCCACCGCGACGCCGATCCCGACCGCGACGCCCCTGCCAACGTTGCCACCCCTGATCCCGCTTGTGCCGCTGTCAACGCCAACGGCAGCACCAATGCCTGAGACACCAACACCTGCTCTAGTCGCCGAGTGTCCTAATCCAGACGCGCAGATCACTAGCCCGCAAGCAGGCGAGAGAGTGAGCGGCGTCATCCCGATCCGAGGCACAGCAGGCTTTCCGCTGGGTGGCAAATACAGGATTGAGATTCTTAGACCGAATATCGAGGGCTGGGCTTTCCTGTGGGAGAGCCATCTCGAGGTCAAAGGGGGTGTGTTGATGCCCAACTTCAACAGCGAGCTCTTCCCTGCGGGGATCTACGTGCTTCGCCTGATGGTCATAGACCCAGCCGGTCAAGAGACAAACGTGGTTTGCCGCGTGCCGATTCAAATTGTCCGCTAGCGAGTACGCGCAGCTACGTTGTGGGGGGTGCTCGGAACTCGAACCCATCGCACTCTGCACCGCGCTATCCTCACCCTTACGCTTGTGCCACAGGGTTACCCGGGCGTAGCCACCAGTGAGTTGGCTTGCGATGGATTCACGGGGCGCGCCGGAGCGGGCTGTCCGCTGTGTTCGCGGTAGGTGTCCCTAATTGGAACGACCGAATACAATCCCGGCATGTGCTGCAGGCGCTACACACCATCAGAGGAACTGCCTGCCCAACACGAAGCCACACGCATTGCTTAAGACTCACAATGAGCAGCAAGGTCGAAGTCGTCGAGTGTCGAACGGCGAAGGAGCGCCGACAATTTATCGAGTTTCAGTGGGAGGTTTACAAAAACAACCCCTACTGGGTGCCGCCGCTGATCAGCGAGCGCATGGCGTTCTACGATAAGGCGAAAAATCCCTTCTTCGAGCATTCCGATGCCGCGCTTTTCGTCGCTCGCCGAAACGGACAAGTTCAGGGGACGATTGTCGCCATCCAGAACAACCGACACAATCAGTTTCACAACGAGCGCACAGGTTTCTTCGGCGGGTTTGAGTGCGTCAACGATTTCGAGGTCGCTTGTGCGCTCTTCAACGCTGCCCGCGACTGGGTCAAAGCACGGGGGATGACTGTGCTTCGCGGGCCGACGACGCTGAGCTTTAACGACGAGATTGGCTTGCTGATTCAAGGTTTCGACAAGCCACCGCGCGTGCTGATGCCCTACAACCCGCCGTACTACGCCGAGCTCGTTGAGCAGTATGGCTTCAAGAAGGCGATGGATGTTTGTGCCTGGTGGGTGGATACGCAGGTTGCGGCACAGAATCGCTTGGAGCAGCTCGAGCGCGTCGCGGCTGGCGTACGACGTCGCAAGAACATCACTGTTCGCAACGCCGACTTCAAGCAGCTTGATCGCGAGATCGCAGCCCTAAAGCGCGTCTATGCCAGTGAGGAGGGCGCCTGGCGCGACAACTGGGGGCATGTGCCGATGACTGATCATGAGCTGGAGCACACCGTCAACAACCTTAAGCAATTCGCCGATCCTGACTTCATCTTCATTGCTGAGGTCAATGCCCAGCCTGTGGGGATCGCGGTGAGTTTGCCCGACGTCAATCGTCCACTGCGCGCGGCTTACCCAAACCCAAAGACACCCGAGCTGTGGACGTTGATCAAGTTTCTGTGGTATCGCCACCGCATGGTCAACGCGGTGCGGTTCATTTTGCTGGGCACGTTGGCTGAGTACCGCACCTCGGGGGTCGAGGCGCTGCTCGTGTATGAGACGCTTGAGGCTGTGCGTCGGCGCGGATACATTGGCGGCGAGCTGGGATGGGTGCTCGAGACAAACGAGGCGCTCAACCGCATCAACCGCGCGGCAGGTGCGGTCATTGACAAGGTGTATCGCATTTATGACCTCCCAATTGCTTGAGGCTAATCGCACTCACACCAAGAGGGGACACACGTGGCGCTTGGCTGGTCATCGGCTGCGCAGCGCATTGCTCATTGCGCTGTTCGTCAGCGACTTAGGGTTGATCAATGCGGCCTTCGCCCTAGCCTACGTCATTCGCTACGAGTGGGAGTGGTTCCGCCCGATTGCATACAGTGCGCCGTTCACTGCCTACCTGCCAATCCAGGCGCTGTTTAACGTCGCCATGCTGGTCTTCTTCGTCTTCGACGGGGTGTATGCCGGGCAGCGGCAAAACGCTTGGCTTGACCAAATGTGGACGCTGACTGGCAGCGTGATCAAAGCAGTTTTCATCGTGTGGGTAGCGATCTTCATCTACGGTCCGGCGGTTTACTCGCGTCTGATGATCGCCCAAGCAGGGGTGTTGGTCGTGCTGTTGCTTGGGGCGACGCGGGCGCTGCGGGCATGGCTTGAAGCGCGACTGCGCGCGCGCGGCGTTGGTGTGGCAAACGTGCTGATCATCGGCGCGGGCGAGATCGGGCGCGCTGTCATGCGCACAATCTTTGCCCGACCGGAGCTAGGCTACCGATGCATCGGCTTCTTAGATGACGACCCTGCGCGAGGACACACGGATATTGGGCGTTTCCCAGCGCTCGGCGAAGTCAGCGCGCTGGAAGCCCTGCTCGACCGCGGCGGCGTGGACGAAGTGGTCATCACCCTGCCCTGGTCTGCACAAGCCAAGATCCAGCGCGTGCTAGAGATTTGCCAGGCGCGGGGAGTGCGCGCTCGGGCTGCCCCTTCGCTGCTCCAGCTCAACCTCAGCCAGGTGAATGTCACTGACTTCGGCGGCATCCCAGTGATCGGGCCGCGCGAGCCGAAAGCGGGCGAGTTGGATCGCTGGCTTAAGCGCGGGATGGATCTCGCCCTTGGCAGCTTGTTCTTGCTGCTTTCGCTGCCCATCATCGCTGTTGCCGCGCTCGCCATTCGCTTGGAGTCGCCGGGCTCGCCGATTTACAGTCAATGGCGCGCTGGGCAGAACGGGCGACCGTTCCGGGTATACAAGCTGCGCTCGATGTATGCTGATGCGGATCAGCGGCGTAAGGAGCTTGAAGCGCTGAACGAGGCAGACGGACCACTGTTCAAAATCCGCGATGACCCGCGCTGCACGCGCGTTGGGCGGGTGCTGCGCAAGCTGAGCATTGATGAGCTGCCTCAATTTTGGAATGTGCTGCGCGGCGAGATGAGCATCGTTGGACCTCGCCCCGCTTTGCTCAGCGAGGTCGAGCAATATCACGACTGGCATCGCGAGCGTTTGCGCGTCAAACCAGGCATCACGGGATTGTGGCAAATCAGCGGGCGCAGTGAGCTTTCGTTCGACGAGATGGTGCTGTTGGATGTGTATTACATCGAGAACTGGTCGCTATCGCTGGACGTGAAGATCATCCTGCGCACCATCCCCTACGTCCTCAGTGGTCGAGGGGCGTATTGAGACCGCAACACAAGTGCAACGCTGGGTCTCGCTTGTGCTCGGATTGGTGGGCAGTTTGCTATGGCTTGCTGGCGCGGTGCTTGCCCAGCGGATGCCCCCCGACGATGCCCCAACGACGCCGACACCCATACCTACCCCGACGCCTCGCCCGCGTAAGCCGCCGTCTGCGGTGCATGTGCCCATCCTGATGTATCACTACGTCTCCGAACCTCCAGCGAAGGTCTCCCGATTGCGCTACAACCTGACCATACGTCCAGCGGAGTTTGAGCAGCAGTTGGCGTATCTGGCTGAAAACAGATACACCACGGTGAGCCTGTACGACCTGTATGCTCATCTCACTGCGGGGACGCCTCTGCCACCCCGACCTGTCGTTCTGACATTTGATGATGGCTACCTAGATGCTTACACGGAGGTCTTCCCCCGCTTGAAGCGCTACGGGATGACGGGGACGTTCTTTATCGTTACAGACTTTATCAACTTCAAGAACCCGGAGCACCTCACTTGGGAGATGGTGCGCGAGATGGCGCAAGCAGGGATGAGCATTGAGCCGCACTCGCGCACGCATCCCGACCTGCGCCGTCGCAGTCATGCTTTTTTGGTCTGGGAGATTCTTGGCCCAATCGAGCAAATTGAGCACTACACAGGACGCCGCCCGCGCTTCTTCTGTTACCCGGCTGGGCACTACGATGCCCACGTGATCCAGGTGCTGAAGAACGTTGGCATCTGGGCAGCCGTCACAACGCAGCCAGGCACTGTGCACGCGCTAGCTAACGCCTATACATGGAAGCGTCAGCGCGTGCTGCCGAACATGACGCTAGTGCAGTTCGCGCGCCTACTTGAACCACCCCCTACCTTGCAGCAGGGTTATGCTGCCCCTACAGGCGAGCGCGGGCGCTCATCGTGAGCTACGGCGTTACAGGTACTTCTCCACTGCCCAGCCGCCCTCGCGCACGATTGGCACAGCGAGCAGGTCTGCTGATGGCTCAAAGGTCAGCGCATTCGCACCCGTCAACGCATCGAGCACATCGCCCATGCCGTCGGCAAGGGCAACGGGCTTCGCTATTGCGCGAGCGATGTCCGACGGCGACACGTCGTCGAGGGCAATGCCGTCGGGGTGGTCAAACATGAGGCGTGGCAGGATGACGATCTCTGCTTCCGCCAGGCGCGGGTGCTGCTTGAGTTGGCAGATCACGTCCCGCCCGCACAACAAGCCAGCGACGGTGATGGTTTCGCCGAGGCGTTCATTGCGAATTGGCACGACATCGAGCGCAACTTGGGCGATAGCAGCAAACTCGTTGGCTGCCTTATATAGGGTTGGCGCGAAGAGCGCGCCCGTTGCCAGCAGCGCGTGGCGAAAGCGCAGGGTTGTAGGCGCGACGTTTGGTAGCTCCCTGCGTTTAACGGCGCGCCACTCGTCTAGAAAGTCGCGCACCATGCCTAGCCCATTCGATTGGAGCGCTAACCCGTCGTAGTGTGCTTTGGGCGGGACTGCTCGCCCACTCAGCAAGTACCACTCATCAGTCGCATACACGAAACGCACACCTATCTGCCGCTTGAAGTCTGCCTGCCACGCCTCGACTTGATGCAGCACAGCTCGTGCTTCGGCAGGGGTGTGCGGGCGATAGCCATACTTGTGGTGGCGAGTAAGACCCACAGGGACGACGCTGACTGAGCGCACACTTGGGTAGAGGGCAGCTAAGTCGTGCACGCTGCGCACCAGATGCTCGCCGTCGTTCAACCCGGGAGTGATCACAAGTTGGGTGTGCGTCTGGATGCCGTGCGCGGCGAGCCAACGCAACTGCGCCATGACATCTGGCGCGTTTGGGTTACGCAGGCACTTGCGGCGAACTTCGCGATCGGTCGCGTGCACGCTAACGTAGAGCGGGGTTAGACGCTGCTCAGCGATCCGC
Source organism: Thermoflexales bacterium (assembly GCA_025054635.1). Taxonomy (GTDB): domain Bacteria; phylum Chloroflexota; class Anaerolineae; order J036; family Brachytrichaceae; genus DRWP01. The sequence continues at coordinate 9,972 of JANWZM010000003.1, read as the reverse complement.
GCCCAGTCCTCATCACTGAGGTTAGTCAAAGTGACGAAATGACCAAATAGAAACGAGTATCGGTAGTCGTCGTCTTTGATGTAGAGGGTGCGGCGCATGCGCGGAGCGTTCTGCAGCACGAAGCAGAACGGGCACAGGTTGTTGCAGCGCCGAATGTCTATGTCGAAAGTCGGATGCTCAAACTCAAGCCCAAGCGCCTGACCATATTCGCGCTGAACGGTCACAGTCAGTCGCTGCTCACCCCGCGCAAACTCGAGCTTCAGCTGCTCCTCTGCGCCGTAAAACTGGACATCGATTACGTCGCGCAGCAAGTGACCGTTGATCGCGACCAGCACATCGCCAGGGCGCAAGCCCGCCTGATCTGCGACGCTGCCAGGTTCAACTGCTCGGATCAAGCCCGCCATTCGAGCAACGCGAGCAGGATACCACGCGCGCATTCAGGTGATGGCAGGTCACAAGGCGCTCATCTCCTGCTGTAGGCGTCCCCATTGTTAGCGCAGGGCTGAGGTGCCCTCGGAGCGAAGGGTGTGCGCTATGCAGCGGCTTGCGGTTCAGGTGGTGTCAGCCAACCGGTCACATGCCCTGTCGAATCTTTGTCCACATGACGAATGTCATGCCAATCCTATGACATCCTGTGGATTGCCGTCCTTTTCAGGCGGGCTTAATCTGTCTTTACCATGCGTCTAAGGCGATGGTTGGCTCGAAGTGTCGCTCCGCTTGTCCCTCGGCACTGGGGCACAAGCTACGGCGAGCGCGTGCTGATCGCCCACTTTGCAATCATGACGTTCGGGCTGGTCGCTTGGATCGGCGTCTGGCAAGAATCCGCGCTGGGATTTAGCCTGATGGCTGGTGCACTCGCCTTGACGACGCTGGTGTTGTGTTTTTTGTCTGTTTATAGGGCAAGAACCAATTACGTGACACAGCCGCTGGATGCAGTGACCCTCTATCGCGCGGGATGTGTGCCGGTGTGCAGTTGCCTGCTGGTGTTCATCCGCCGCGCAAATCTCATCGTGGGGCCGCCCGCGGCTGCGCTTGCCCACGTTTGCCCACAGAGGGGTAGGCGTATGGTGCGCATAGCGCTGCACGATGCGCCTGCCCCTTTTGTGATCTCTGTTCGGGAGGTGTAAGTTCTGATGTCTGCCTCATCTATGCGTTCTTCTCACCCGTCTGACAAGACGCCCCTACTCACCATCGTTCGGCTGACGCTCCCCAAACTTGGCGTCGCCTACGCGTTCACGCTGCTGCTGAGCGTGTTCAACCGCGTGATGATCAACGAGCTGGCGATTGCCGCAGGGTTGATCGGCGCGCTTTTCCTGTTGTATCGCCTGATGAATGTCTTCCAAGTATGGGCAGGGCGATATGCAGATCGTCGTTCCTGGTTCGGCTTGCGCCGCACGCCAATGATGGTGTTCGGCTTGCTGCTTGCCACCTTGGCGCTTGTGCCGTTGCCCCACGCTGCGATCTACTACTCAGAGACCCGCAGTGTCCTCGGGCTAGCGCTGATGGTGGCGTCCATGTCGCTGTTCGGTCTGGGCTTCGCCATGAACGGCGACGCGCATAACACCTTGATCGCGGAGCTAACAGAAGGCAAGCGCAACCGACCCGCCGTTGTCGCGACCGTCTGGCTGTTCCAGATCGTCTTCATCGTCATCAGCGGCATCGTCAGCTCAATCGTTCTGCAAATTGCTGACACCCAAGCAGGCGCTCCTCCGAGCTGCACCACGGCTGAGTGCGCTGCCATTCGCAGCGCGACGGCAGTTCGACTGATGCCCGCCTTCTTCTTGGTCGGACCTGTGGTCGCACTTGTTGGGCTATTGCCCCTGCTGGGTCTCGAACCTAAGCTCAGCTCTGCGGAGCGAGCACATTCGGCACAGCAGCCGCCGCTCAGGATTCGGGAGGCATATGCGCGCATCTTCGTCAATCCGCAGGCGCGCCTGTTCTTCTTCTTCATCGTCACCTCGATCTTTGCCCTGTTCCTGCAGGACAACATCCTTGAGCCGTTTGGCGCGGACGTGTTCAAGCTTGCGCCGCGGCAGACAGCCCAGTTCCAGCCGATCATGGGCATGGGCACGATCCTCGCCATGTTGGTGATGGGCATCGTCGCCAGCAAGTTCCCGATCCCGAAACGCCAGATCGCTGACTGGGGGTTGCTGACCTCGGCGTTGGGCTTTGCCCTGCTTGCGCTCTCGGCGTTGGCTCACCTGCTGCCAGTGATGTTTGCAGGCATCGCCGTGCTAGGCATTGGCATGGGCGTATTCAACGTCGGCTCACTTTCGATGATGATGGACATGACCGTCCCTGGGGAGACTGGCTCGCTGATGGGCGCTTGGGGAATGGCACAGGCACTGGCAAACGGCTTTGCCCAGCTTGTCGGCGGCAGCTTGCGCGACATCGGCATCCAACTGACGGGCAACTTCGAGGCTTCGTATAGCTTCATCTTTGTCGTCGCCATCGGCATGTGCCTGATCAGCATCAGCCTGGTCTCGCATGTCAGCGTCGAGCGCTTCCGCAGACTAACTCGTGAGCAGCTCGTAGCCACGATGGAAGCAACTGCCTAGCGGTCACGGTGGGGATGCTCCTGCAGTGCAGACCTGCGCTCAGACCTGAACACAGGAAGTGCAGCGCATCACTTTGCTCTCACCCCTATGCCCCTCTCCCACAGAGAGAGCGGCGTAGAGGGTGAGGGCATCCAACGCGCCGTGTGGTCGCGGTAAGTGGGCTGCAACGGAGCATCCCCCGCAAAAGGGAAATATCTGATGGACTACACGCCTGAGCAACTCAAACGCCGCAACGAATCCCTGTGGACACCTGTGCAGGGCGTCGGCGCCCTCATCCAGTTCCTCATCTTCCTCGCCAGCCTAGTGCTTGTGCTGCGCTTTGTCACCACGGGTCAGGACTACGCGCTGACCACCGTTGTCTGCGTGGCGAAGGTGCTGATGCTTTACTTCATGACTGTGACTGGCATGGCATGGGAGGAAGAGGTCTTTGGCAAGCCTTTCCTGGCGCGCCAAATGTTCTGGGAGGACATCGGCAACGTGATCTCGCTGACGGGCAACACCGCGTATCTGCTTGCGCTGATGCTCGGTGCTGACCGCATGACCCAAATGGCAATCATGGGCGTTGCATTAGCAACGTATGTGCTGAACTTTGTGCAATTTGCTTGGCGTGGCGCGCGCGCTGCCCGCCAGCGCCGTTTGGCTCGGCTACAGCTTTCCAACGTGCAATGAGCCCACCTGACACCAACGCGCGTGCATATCCCTTCACTGCCATCGTCGGGCAGGAGGAGATGAAACTCTGCCTGCTGCTCAACGTCGTCGATCCAAGGATCGGCGGCGTGATGATCATGGGTCATCGCGGCACAGGCAAAAGCACCGCCGTGCGCGCGCTGGCTGACGTGTTGCCGATGATCCGCCGCTTAGCTGGCGACCCCTTCAACCGCGCCCCCGAGGATGTGCCTGAGCATGACCCCTTGCTTGCTCTGACAGGGATTCACTCGCGCGCAGGCAAAGCCGAGAAGATCCCTGTGCCCGTCGTGGATTTGCCGCTCGGCGCGACGGAAGACCGCGTGTGCGGCACGATTGACATCGAGGCAGCCTTGACCCAGGGCGTCAAGCGCTTCCAACCCGGGCTGCTGGCACAAGCCAACCGCGGCTTTCTTTACATAGACGAGGTCAATCTGCTTGAAGATCACCTGGTTGACGTGCTGCTCGACGTCGCTGCCAGCGGTTGGAACGTCGTCGAGCGCGAGGGCATCAGTGTCCGCCACCCAGCGCGCTTTGTTCTAGTTGGCTCGGGAAATCCTGAAGAGGGCGAGTTGCGCCCGCAATTGCTCGACCGGTTTGGCTTGCACGCGCGCATCGTCACCCTCACCGACTTGGAGCAGCGCATGGAGATCGTCCGCCGTCGGCGAGCATTTGACGCAGACCCAGCTGCCTTTCATGCCCAGTGGCTGCCCAAGCAGCGCGCCTTGCAACGTCGCATCGTCGCAGCCCAGAAGCGCTTGCCCTCCGTGGTCATTCCAGACGACGCCTTGATGTTTGCGGCGGAGCTGTGCATGAGGCTGAATGTGGACGGGCATCGGGGTGAGCTGACGCTGGCGCGGGCTGCATGCGCGCTCGCTGCGCTGGAAGGACGCTCGCTGGTCGCCCTGAATGACGTGCAGCGCGTCGCCGTGCCGGCGCTGCGCCATCGGCTGCGCCGTGACCCGCTGGAGACGACGGACGCTGGCGACAAAGTGGCTCAGGCAGCCAGCGAGCTGCTCGCCCAGCGTAATCACCACGCCCTTCAGGTGCCTACTGCACCAGCCGCGTTTGTAGTCTGATGATGAGCACTGCCCTGCCTGCCCCGCTTTCCTTCGCCCAACTGGTTGGGCTGGACACAGCGCGGCAGGCGTTGCTGCTGCTGGCGGTCAACCCGTTGCTGAGCGGCGTCATCGTCGCCGCGCGCGCAGGCAGCGGCAAGTCCACCTTGGCGCGCGCCTTTGCTGCGCTATTGCCAGACAGCACGCCGTTTGTTGAATTGCCGCTCAATGTCACTGAAGACCGCCTGTTAGGTGGGGTTGATTTGGAGGCAACTTTGGTCGCTGGCAGACCGATTCTTCAGCCAGGATTGCTCGCGCGCGCGCATGCTGGCGTGCTGTATGTGGACAACTTGAATCTGCTGGAGCGAGCGACCGCGGCGCACGTCGCTGAGGCGTTGAGCGCTGGCTGGGTGCGCGTGGAGCGCGAGGGGCTGAGCACAATCTACCCAGCGCAGTTCATGCTGGTCGGCACGTATGACCCCGACGAAGGTGACGTGCCGCCAGGGTTGCTGGATCGGGTGGGGTTGATTGTGCCGCTTGCAGCCCGAACTGAGGCTGCTCTGCGCGCTGAGGTGGTGCGGCGCAACCTACGTCCTCCACAGGACGAGGGTGAGACTGAGTTGCTGCGCGGGATGATCCATGCCGCCCGCGAGCGCCTACGCCAAGTTCAGATCGCTGAAGACCAGATCGCAGCGCTGATGCAAGCAGCGCTCGCGCTTGGCGTAGAGGGCAACCGCGCCGACTTGTTCGCAGTTCACGCAGCGCTCGCTAGCGCCGCCCTCGAGGGGCGCGATGCAGTGGATGAAGATGATCTGCGTCTGGCGCTGCGGCTTGTGCTCATTCCGCGCGCAACTCAGCGTCCTGCCGACTCACTGCCTGCTGCACAGCCCTCTCCTCGTAGCGCGTCGAACGCCCTTGACAGGGACGAGGGAGAGACATCCTCTAAAGAGCCGGAGACACCCCGCGAGCTGCTGCTCGAAGCAGCGCAGGCGCTTTTGCCTCCTGACCTGCTTGAGCTGCCCTTTGCAGCTCACCAGCGTGGTCGGCGCGGCAGCCGAGGCGCAACGCTGAACATGCGCCGCGGGCGTTTCGTGCGCGCAGTTCCGGGTGACCCGCGCTCAGGGCATGTTGCCCTGCTGCCGACGCTGACTGCGGCTGCTCCGTGGCAGCGCTTGCGCCGCGGGAGCGAAAGCAGCGCCCGCGTGCACATTCGCCGCAACGATCTGCGCCTCAAGCGCTACCGCGACAAAGCAGGCACGCTTTACATCTTCGCCGTTGACGCCAGCGGCTCGATGGCGATCAACCGAATGCGCGAGGCAAAGGGAGCCGCGATACGGCTGCTGCAAGATGCCTACGTGCACCGCGACCAAGTTGCGCTGATCGCCTTTCGCGGACAGGGCGCGCAAGTGCTGCTGCCCCCTTCGCAAAGCGTCGAGCGCGCCAAGCGCGAACTCGACGTGCTGCCCACAGGCGGCGGCACACCCCTCGCCTCAGCGTTGCTGACTGCTTGGCAACTCGCCCGACAGGCGCGCGAGCGCGGTGTTGCACATGTCGCGCTGGTGCTGATGACTGACGGGCGCGCCAACATCGGCGTGCGTGCCGTGCCGAGCGACCGCCAGCAATTGCGCGAGGAAATTCAGCAGCTTGCTGCGCGCCTGCGTGCTGACGGGGTCAGCGCAGTTGTCGTGGATACACAAGCGAACTATCTGTCGCGCAACGAAGGACAACAGCTCGCCCAGTGGCTAGGCGGGCGCTATGTGTATCTGCCCAATGCCCGCGCCGAGCACATCGCGCGGGCGCTAGGTAAGTCATTAGCTATGTGAATCTCCAGGAGGAGGTAGCAAGGACAGATGACCGAACGCAAGCCAAGTATCGTCGCCATCGTCGGCTTGGAGCATTTCAACAAGCGCACCTGGGACGAGGTCAAAGCAGACCTCGCGCCCGTGGCGAATTTGTCCCAGTTCACTGAGTGGGAACTGGAACGCAAAGACCCAGTGCTTGCCCGCGCCATTCAAGACGCCGACTGCCTGTTCATCTCAATGATCAACTTCAAAGATCAGGCGGATTGGCTGCGCGAGCAGGTGGAGCGCTCGCAGGCAAAGACGATCTTCGCCTTCGAGTCTATGCCCGAAGTGATGGCGCTGAACCGCGTGGGCGACTACGTGGTGGCGCAGAAGCCAGGGCAGAAAGGCGGTATGCCCGAGCCGATCAAGAAAGTCGCGCGCATGCTGGTGCGCGGTCGCGACGAGGACACGCTCTACGGCTACACCAAGCTGATGAAGCTGATGCAAACCATGATGCGCTTCATGCCAGCAAAGGCGCGCGACTTTAAGAACTGGATGCAGGTGAACATCTACTGGAACCAGCCGCTGGCAGTCAACGTCAGCAACATGTTCCGCTTCATCCTGCATGAGTACTTCGACCCGTCAGTGCAAGTGCAACCTGTCGTCGAGGTGCCGATGATGGGGGTGTATCACCCCGAGGCGCAGGACTTCTTCAGGGACATCCGCAGCTATCGGGACTGGCAAAAGAAGCGCAGCCGTGGAAAGCGCCGAGACCAACCCGAGGCGCGCGTCGCCCTGCTTTTCTTCCGCAAGCACCTGATGCAGGAGCGCGGCTACATTGACCATCTCATCCGCGAGATGGAGTCAGCGAACTTCGACGTTCTACCCGTGTTCGTCGCTGGTGTCGAAGGACATGTGGTTGTGCGCGACTGGTTGGCGCACGAACCGGTAGATGCGCTGGTCAGCACAATTGGGTTTGCCCTGGTTGGTGGTCCGGCTGGCTCGACCAGCCCCGGCGTCCACCGCGACGCAGCAATCAGCATTCTGGAGCGGTTGGACGCGCCTTACATCGTCGCGCAGCCGCTGTATGTGCAGGATTTCGTCTCCTGGAGCAGGCACGGCGTCGGTCCAATGCAGGCTGCCGCGCTGTATGCCTTGCCCGAGATGGACGGTGCAGTTGACCCTGTGGTGATCGGCGCAGTGAACAACGGGCGCTTCGAGGTCGCCCCAGACCGCGTGCAGCGCTTGATCACGCTTGTGCGCAACTGGGCGCGTCTGCGCCACACGCCTAACCGCGATAAGAAAGTCGCCTTTGTGGTGTATGACTACCCGCCAGGCTTGGGCAAGAAGGCAACGGCTGCGTTGCTTGACGTGCCGCGCTCACTGCTGAACATCCTCCGCCGCCTCAAGGCGGAGGGTTACACGGTCGGCGAGCTTCCTGAGACCCCTGAAGCGCTGATGGAGCAGCTCGAGCTGGCGACAACCCCAAGCGCAGGCGGTTTGTGCGTCACCTGGGATGAGTTCAAGGCTTGGACGACGCCGCGCGAGCGCGACCGCGTCGAGGAGCGCTGGGGTGCGTATCCCGGCGACATTGCTCCGGCAGGGCGCGAGGCGGTCTTCATCGGTGGGCTGCGCTTTGGCAACATCTACGTTGGCGTCCAGCCGCGCCTCGGCGTAGCTGGTGACCCGATGCGGCTGCTCTTCGACAAAGAGAACACGCCGCATCATCAGTACTTAGCGTTCTATCGCTGGATCAGCCGTGGATTTGGCGCTCATGCCCTTGTCCATGTCGGGATGCACGGGTCAGCGGAGTGGATGCCTGGTTTGCAGCTCGGCATGACGCGCAGTTGCTGGCCCGATGCGCTGCTCGGTGAACTGCCGCAGTTCTACCTCTACCCGATGAACAACCCGAGTGAGGCGAACATCGCTAAGCGACGCGGCTACGCGGTCATGCTCTCGCATGCAGTGCCGCCGATGGCGCGTGCAGGGTTGTACAAAGAACTTGCTGCGCTTAAAGACATGCTCCAGGACTACCGCGAGCGCCTGTTGGAGCAGCAGGGCGAGAGCGACCCCGCGCTTGAGGAGGCGATTTTGCAGAAGGTGGCGTTGGCGAATCTCGACACCGACTGCCCGCGCTTGCGTGGCGAGACGTTCAGCGACTACGCCTCACGCCTATATGCCTATGTGCGCGACCTTGAGCAGCGTTTGATCACCGCCTCGCTGCACACTTTTGGAGAAGCGCCTCCGATGGATTCACAGCTCGTCACCGTGACCGAGGCGCTCAAAGCGCGCAGCAGCGGGCGCGGTTTGGCAGATGTGCTGCTGCGCCAGCTCCAGCACGGTGAGCCGGGGCTGTCTTACGCCGAATTGTGCGCGCATGCGCGCCAGGGCAGCGCGAGGGCGCTTGCGCTGCGCGAACAAGTGGACGAGGCGTGCCGCACTTTCGTCGAGCGCGCGGTCTTTCGCGGTGACTCCCCAGCCGTTGCCCTGCACGCAGCAACGGCAAATGGTGCGTCTATCGTGCCTGAAGACGCTCTGGCGCTTGGCGAGGCAGCACGGCTTGGGCGCGCCATGGCACAGCTGCTCAGCGACAACCACGGCGAGCTTGAGGCACTTGTGCGCGGGTTGAGCGGGCGCTACATCCCGCCAGCGCCAGGCGGCGACTTGATCCGCGACGGCTTGAACGTGTTGCCCACTGGGCGCAACATCCATGCCGTTGACTCCTGGCGCATCCCCAGCGAGCTTGCCTACCGGCGCGGCGTGCAGATCGCAGAGGCGCTGCTCACCCGGCACCTGGAAGAGAACAACGGTGCTTACCCCGAGACTATCGCCCAGGTGATCTGGGGACTGGACACGATCAAGACCAAAGGCGAGGCGATTGCTGTTGTGTTGGGCTTGATCGGCGCGCGACCGAGCTACGACGGTCAGGGCAAGATCAGCCACTATGAGCTGATCCCGTTGTCTGAACTGGGTCGCCCGCGGATTGACGTGTTGATGCAGCTCAGCCCGATCTTCCGCGACACCTTCGAGCACTTGATGGATCACCTCGACCGACTGGTGCGCGACGCAGCGCGAGCGGAAGAGCCTGCCGAGATGAACTACATCAAGAAGCACGTCCAAGAGGCGTTGAGCGCTGGGATGACCTTTGAAGAGGCAACAGCGCGCTTGTTCACTCAGCCGCCTGGTCAATACGGCACGTACGTGGACGACCTTGTAGAAGATTCCGCGTGGGAGAGCGAGGACGAGTTAGCGCAGACCTTCGTGCGGCGCAACGCCTATGCCTACGGCGGCGGGCGCTGCGGTCAACCTGCGCGCGCGGTGCTCGAGCGGCTGCTGGGCACGGTCGGTCGCGTCGCGCATGCAGTGGACTCGGTCGAGTTCGGCGTCACCGACATTGACCACTACTTCTCGTCCTCTGGGGCGCTGCACTTAGCAGCGCGGAAGCACAGCGGCACAGCGGTCAAGTTGAACTACGTCGAGACCTTCACCTCGGACGTGCGCATCGATGACCTCGACCGGGTGTTGCGCGTGGAATATCGCTCCAAGCTGCTCAACCCGCGCTGGTACGAGGGCATGTTGAAACACGGTCACAGTGGCGCAGCCGAGATCAGCAATCGCTTCACCTACCTGCTCGGCTGGGACGCGGTGAGCCACGCGGTTGACGACTGGACATACGCTGCGGCGGCGCAGACGTATGCGCTTGACCCGGCGATGCGCGAACGGCTGACCCGCGTTAATCCACAGGCGATGCGCAACATCGTCGGGCGCCTGCTGGAAGCCAACGGGCGCGGCTTGTGGCAAGCTGACGAGACAACAATCGAGTCACTGAAGGCGATCTACGCTGACCTTGAGGATCGGTTGGAAGGCGTTGTGATGTAGTCCGTGGCA
>JANWZM010000262.1 GCA_025054635.1 Thermoflexales bacterium | reverse complement strand
GGCAGGCTGACGTTGAGGAGAAGGAGGGGGAACGCGCCATCAAAGCGAGGCGCCTGCACGCAGCGCGCAGCGACGACTTCTTGCTCACGGTGCTGGCTTGCTCCGCGCAGAACCTTAAAATTCCTGATGCGTAAGCCCTGACAACCCCTCAGCCGGCTGCCGCCTGAGGGCAAGTCTGCGTTTCGAGCAGCACAGTGTGGGTGATCCTCGTTCGTGAGCTTTATCACGCAAAACCGTTGATTGACTTCACTAGACGCTGGCGCTGTCCTCATGGTAAGCTGAGAAAGCTTACCAATACGACGTGCGGGAGAACAAGTCATGGGGTTTTCAGCAGTGAGCGACAAGTTGAGTGTGAAGTTAATCGCTGGTCTTGCGACAGCCCTCGCGTTGGTCGCCTGTGCAGCACCTCCTCCGGCTGCGCCCGCACCGAGCGGCCAGAGCAACATCGTGGTCAAGGACGCTTGGGCACGACCAGCAAAAGCTGGCATGATGCACGCTGGACACGGCGACATGAACAAGCCAGACACGGCAGCTAGTGGCCCGGTCAGCGCCGCCTACATGGTGATCGAAAATACGGGCACTGCTGCGGATCGTCTCATCGCCGCTGAGGGTGACGTTGCGGAGAAAATCGAACTGCATCAGACCAAGTCGAAGGACGGCATGATGGTGATGGAAATGGTGCAGGGCGGCATTGAGATTCCCGCAGGGGGCAGCGTCGTACTCAAGCCTGGCGACTACCACATTATGCTGATCGGCGTCAAACAAGACCTGAGCGTTGGCAAGAAGTTCACCCTCAACCTGAAGTTCCAGTCAGGTAAGAGCGTGCCTGTGGAGCTGACCGTGCGCGAGCCGTAGCTAGCGTGGGGCGGGAGGATTGACTACCCGCCCCTTGCTTCACTGCAGCGCCATTCGCGCTGCACCGATGTAGAAGTCAGCCATCCCGTAGTAGACATCCAGCCGAGACGCGCTGCGTAAGTCAACGCCTGTGGGGAAGACGACATTGCCGACAATGCCGACACGCTCCTCGGGTAATTGCGGTTCAAGCACAGGTCTGGGTGAGCGATAGCGGATTTGGCGCGGGTCGTCTCGGTCGAGCACGAGCACACCTGCGCTGTAACGCACCTCGGGCTGATGGTCAACCCCCTCGACAATCCGCCCCGCTACGCCGTGGTAGATCGTGAGCCACCCCTCGCGCGTGAGCACAGGTGGCGTACCTCCACCGATCTTGACTGTCTCCCAGTCATACAGGGGGGTGGCTAAGAGTTGGTGATCACGCCAGAGCAGCAACCCCTCCGGTCCGCGTTTTGCCTGCTCCAGCGAGCAGTATGAAATCCACATGCTCGCGCGCGTCTCGGAGATGCCGCGCGGGACGACGCTCATGCCGCCTTGCACGTGCGCTGGGCGGTGAATCATGGCGAGAGCCGGCTGTCCGTGCGGGTCGCGCACTAGGTCAGGGAAGAGGTAGGCGTCCTTGTTGTCGTATAGGTCAAAGTCCACGCCATAGGCTGGCATGTAGGCGAACTTGACCGGCCCGATTCGCTGCCAGTTGAACAAGTCCTTCGACCATGCCAGCGCGACGCGCGGCCCAAGCGGGCCGTAGGCGGTGTAGGTCATTACGTAGTAACCCAGCGGCTCAACGAAGGTGACGCGCGGGTCTTCGCAGCCAGCCGTGCGCGCGTTGCGCTCGTAAGACTCAGTCGGCTCGAGCGCATATCCCATCCGACGCACGCCGCAAGGCTCGCCTGAAGCGTCGAACTCGACCTCAGCGATGCCGATGCGCGAGTAGTTGCCCGACGCAACGATGCGCGCAAACAAGTAGAGCTTCCCATCGCGCCCGCGCGCTGTCGCGGGGTTGAGCACCCCCATTGCCTCATCGGGGTTGCGTGGGTCAGCGCGCATGATGATGCCGATGCGCTGGGTCGTGTAACGGGTTTCGGTTTGCATGGTGGCACGGGAGTCCTTACAATCGTCGGTCGAGTCGGTATCCAGGGTTGCAACTATGGAGTATCGCATCGAAAGGGATTCGCTTGGCGAAGTACGCGTGCCCGCCAACGCTTACTATGGCGCTCAAACTCAGCGCGCCGTTGAGAACTTTCCTGTCAGCGGGATGCGTCCGTACCGAGCGTTTGTGTGGAGCATGCTGGCGATCAAACGCGCCGCCGCTGAGGTCAACCGCGACCTCGGGTTGCTCGAGCCGACCATCGCCAACGCAATCATCCAAGCCGCAGACGAATGCCTCGGCGGTGCGCTTGCCGACCAATGGGTCGTTGACCCCTTCCAGGCAGGAGCAGGCACGAGCCACAATATGAACACCAACGAGGTGTTGGCGAATCGCGCCAGCGAGATCCTCGGCGTGCCGCTCAACAGCCCAGAGAAGAAGCCCGTCAGCCCGAACGACCATGTCAACATGGCGCAGTCAACGAACGACACCACGCCGACCGCGATCCGCCTCGGCGTGCTGTGGCGATTGCCCGAGCTGCAGCAAGTGGTGCAATCGTTGATTGACGCGCTGTGGGCGAAGGCGCGCGAGTTTGACCCGATTGTGAAATCAGGGCGCACCCATCTACAAGACGCTGTCCCGATCCGATTGGGTCAGGAGTTCAGCGGCTACGCGCGCGCGGTTGAGCGTGACCTGGAGCGGATCAATCGCGCAGCAGACATGCTGCGCCGGATGCCGATCGGCGGCACAGCCGTCGGCACAGGATTGAACGCTCACCCCGAGTACCACAAGCGCATGGTTCAGGTGCTCTCGCGGATTTTGGGTCAGCCGCTTTACGAAAGCGATAACCTCTTCGAGGGGATGCAGAGCATGGCTGACGCAGCCGACTTCAGTGCAGCACTGCGCACCCTCGCGATCACGCTGACCCGAATCGCAAACGACCTGCGCCTGCTCAGCAGCGGTCCGACCACAGGACTGGACGAGATTCGCCTGCCTGCCGTGCAGCCCGGCTCCTCAATCATGCCTGGGAAGGTGAACCCCGTCATGGCTGAGATGCTCAACATGGCGATGTTCCACGTGCAGGGCTGCGATCTGACCGTGTCGCTTGCTGCACAGGCAGGTCAGCTCGAGCTGAACGTGATGATGCCGATCATCGCCCACAACCTGAACGAGATGATGCAAGTGATGATCGGCGCGATCCGCGCCTTCACCGACCGCTGCGTGGTCGGCATCCAGGCACAGCCCGAGAAGGCGGCAGGCTGGCTGGCGAAGAACGCCATCGTCGTCACTGCGCTGAACCCAATCATCGGCTACCTTGCCGGCGCTGAGCTCGTTAAAGAGGCAATGCGCCGCAACGTCACCATCCGCGAGGTCGCTGCCGAGCGCATTGCTGCTGGGACGCTCACCAAGAAGGACGGCAGCGCGCTCACCCTCGAGGAGGTTGACAGCGTGCTGGCAGATTTGTATCGTCTGACCGCGGGTGGTCTGGGCGGGCCGGTCGGGGGCGGTTAAGCCGTCGAAATGTGATGTCCACCGCGCGCGACAACCGCAAGAACACAGCAGGCAACTCGGACAAGCTCGCTGCGCTGCGCAGCCGGCTTCAGCGCACCCGCAAAGAGCTAACTGCCATCCGCGAGATTCTCTTGTCAGTCAACGCTGCCTCCGACCTGCGCACGATTTTGAATCGCATCGCGCAAACGACCACTCAGGTCATGCGGGTGGACTCCTGCACGATTTACCTGCTTGACCCAGTCTCGGAACGGCTGATCCTCAAGGCGACGACAGGGCTGTTTCACCAAGCCATTGACCATGGCTCGCTGCGGATGGGCGAGGGGCTGACAGGTTGGGCAGCGCAGCATCGCCAAGTTGTCGCTGTGCGCGACGCGCAGCGCGACCCGCGCTTTCATGAAATCCCCGACGCGCGTGAGCGCGATTTCAAGTCGCTGATGGCTGTGCCGCTGATTAGCCAAGATCGGGTGATCGGCGCAATGAACGTGCAGACGTATCGGCGGCACACTTGGACATCGGCTGAGGTCGAGTTTGTGTCGCTGATCGGCGAAGTCGTCGCCGGCTTGCTGGAGCGGGCAATCCTGCAAGAGGAGAGCGAGCGCAAGGTGCGCGAGCTTCAAGCCATTGCTGAAGTCAGCCGCGCAGCCATCGCACCGCTTTACTTGGATGAGACGCTGCGCGTTGTGGCGGAGATGGGTGCCTACGCCGTGCGTGCTCGTCGTTGCTCTGTGCTATTGCTGGACGAGGCGAGCCAATCGTATCAGCCCCGCGCCGTTTGGGACGCACGCGCAGATGTGCTGCCTGAGCCAGCTTGGTCTGTCAGCCAACTGCCCAGCGGCGAGCTGCGCGTCGCAGCTCAGGCGCTGGGCGAGCCTCATGCCTCATGGGCAGCTCAAGCAGGGCTAGACGCGCTGCTGTGCGTCCCGATGCGAGTGCGCGAGCGCACGATTGGGCTGCTCAACATGTGGACCGAGGACGGACAGGCGCTCTCCGAGGCGCAAAGGGCGCTGTGCGCTACCCTAGCAAATCAGATCGCGCTGGCAATTGAGAATGCCCACCTGATCGGCAACGCAGCGATCGTGCGCGAGATGAACCACCGCGTGAAGAACAACTTGCAGAATGTGGTCATGCTGCTGCAAATGCAGCTCCAAGAGGCTGAGCGCCGCGCCTCAGCGCGAGAGGTGCTGCAGGAGAGCATCAACCGAATCATGAGCATCGCCGCAGTTCACGACGCCCTGGCACAAGAGGGCTTCCGCTTGGTTGATGTCAAAGATGTGATCACGCGCGTAGCCAACCTCACGCGCTCGAGTCTGGCGCGCCCTGGGCTTGAGCTGAGCGTGCATGTGATGGGCGACGCGCTGCGCTTGAGCTCGCGAGCAGCGACAACGCTGGCGCTGTGCGTCAACGAGCTGCTGCAAAACGCCGTCGAACACGCTTTCGTCGGGCGCGACAAGGGCGAGATCACCATCTGCTTAACAGACTTGGGCGGTGAGCTCGAGGTCGAAGTGCGTGATGATGGCATCGGCAGCGCCGCCGGCGAAATCACCCCCACTAGCCTTGGGCTGAGCCTTGTTGAGACCCTGGTGCATGAAGACTTGCGCGGGCGGTTTACACTGCGCCGTGACGGCTACGGCGCACGCGCGACGATCCGCGCGCCGTTTAGATACACCGACCGCGAGGGTTGACCCGTGCGGCATAGCACCCGTTGGAGTGACACACCTGTAAGACAGGGCGTGCCTCTAGCCCTCACCCACGTTCCCTCTCGCCCTGAGAGCGGCGCAAGCGCAGAACGACGCCACGTGTTCGCGCCTGAGCGCTTCCATACGGACGGGAATGTATGTAACGTAGTCATTCCTCAGCGTGACTGCTCGGGCTTGCCCTGCTCTACAATCGCGGCACTTGTGCATACGCAGTGCCGCATTGCCAACGAGACAGCCATCCGCGAGGCGGCAGCAATCATCCGTCGCGGTGGATTGGTCGCCTTCCCGACAGAGACGGTTTATGGGCTTGGCGCAAACGCGCTCGACCCGCACGCTGTCGCGCGGATCTACGCTGCCAAGCAACGCGCGCTGAATGACCCGCTGATTGTTCACGTCGCGGACGCGGCTCAGGCTGAGGCGCTGCTCGACCGCGCTCGCTTGTCCGCAAGCCAATGGACGCAGGCGCAGACCTTGATGCAGCGCTTCTGGCCCGGACCGCTGACCCTAGTGCTGTGGCGCAGCGGGGTTGTGCCGCCCAACGTCTCGGCTGGATTGGACACGTTAGCTGTGCGATGCCCAAGCCACCCTGTAGCGTCAGCGTTGATCCGCGCGAGCGGCGTGCCGATCGCTGCGCCAAGCGCTAACCGCTTCGGGCACGTCAGCCCGACAACGGCACAACACGTGCTGGACGACCTCGACGGGCGAATTGACCTGGTGTTGGACGGTGGCCCGACGGCAATCGGCGTTGAAAGCACGGTGCTCGACTTGACCACGGATCCCCCACGCATCCTGCGTCCTGGGGGGCTGCCGCGCGAGCAAATCGAGCAGGCGCTCGACAAGCCTGTTGCCAGCGGTCCTGCCTACGTGGGCGACAGCGAGCCTGCTGCCTCACCTGGGCTGCTGGCGCGACACTACGCGCCGCGCGCGCGCCTGATCGTGTGCGCCGACGAGGTCGATCTGCTCGCCCGACATGCCGCTCTCCTGCAGCAGGGCAAGCAGGTTGCTGCGCTGCTCTTGCGCAGGCACACTCAGGCACAAGCCGTCGTCCATCCTCATTTCGTGCTCGGTGAAACCCCAGAAGAGGTCGCTCGCTCGCTGTATGCTGGGCTGCGCGCGCTTGATGCTCAAGCGGTTGATGTCATCTTAACTGTGCGCATTGAGGGCGGTGGACTAAACGAGGCGATCGCAGATCGACTGCGCCGTGCCTCGGCGCACATCACAGAATCTGCTCCAGCGGCGGCGCAGTAGCCAAGCCGTCGCCGCTGGCTTCGAGCGCGCGCAGTGCACCTCGGATTGCCCGCCGCAACACCCCGCGCCCGTCGCGGTAACTTGTCGCGTGAAGATCCAGTCGCTCACAGAGCGAGCGCAGGCAGGCTTTGTACAGCGCGAGCGGATCAAGCTGCGTCAGCCGTGCCTCGAACTCGGACAGCCTGCCCAGCCATGCCGCGCGCCGTCGCGCCAGCAGCGACTCAAACGCGCACGCCAGCGCCGTGGAGGGCACTTCCTGCTCGATCCAGCGCAGGATAGGGGCGTTCGAGACGACAACGCAGCGCGTGCGCGTGTCGAAAGACTTGACCGTGAGTTGCCCACCAAGGCTGAACATCTCCGCTGTCTTGTCTGCAAAGTCAACAAGGCGGATTCGACCCGGACAGAGGTGATGCGCGGCGTTGTGCCACGGGTGGCGCACGTCGAGTGTGCGCACACTGCCCATGAAATCCACGTAGATCTGTATCTGACGCGGGTCAAAATGCCGATGCGTGGGCGCGGCGAACAAGGTGATGTCTAGTCTTGGGTATCCAGGGGCGTCTTCATGGATGGGCGGCCAAAACGTAAAGCCAAGGTCGTCGGTGACCATTCAGTCGTGGGCGTCAGTCGCTGGCTGCTTCAGCCGTGTGCTGCCCAGTATAGTTGCGTCTAGATGCCGCTCTCCAACCAGCAGCTCGCAGATCTGTTCAACGACATCGCCGACCGGCTTGAGATTCAAGGTGAGGTCGTGTTCAAGGTGCGCGCTTACCGCACCGCAGCGGAGAACATCGCCAGCCATCCCCGTCCGCTTGCAGAGCTTTGGGCAGAGGGCAAACTGGACGAGGTCAGCGGCGTCGGCAAGGAGATCGCCAAGAAGATCGACGAGCTGATGCGCACAGGGCAGCTTGCGTTCTACGAACGCTTGCGCGCTGAGGTGCCTGATGGCGTCGCTGCGCTCCTGCGCGTACCCGGCGTCGGGCCGAAGCGCGCGAAGGAGTTCTGGGAGAAGCTGGGCGTGGACAGCATCGAAGCGCTCGAGGCAGCCGCGCGAGCGGGCAAACTGCGCGCGCTGCCGCGGATGGGTGAGAGGGCTGAGCAAAGCATCCTCGCTGGCATTGACGCGCTCAAGCGCCGGGCTGTCGGGCGCTTTCGGCTTGGCGATGTGCGCCCGCTCGCTGAGCGTTTGATTGCCGCGCTCCGCGCTGTGCCTAGCGTGTATGCCGTCGAAGCGGCGGGTTCACTGCGTCGCGGCAAGGAAACCATCGGTGACCTCGACTTGCTCGTCGCCACAGACGATCCTGCGCCTGTGATCCGTGCCTTTCTCGAGCAGCCCGGCGTCGCTCAAGTGCTTGCGGCTGGCGAGACCAAAGCCAGCGTGCGGTTGGAAAACGGGCTTCAAGTGGACATACGTGCCCTCTCGCCGCGCGTCTGGGGCACGGCGCTGCAATACTTCACCGGCAGCCAGCAGCACAACATCCGCATCCGTGAAATCGCGCAGCGTCAGGGCTTCTCGCTCAACGAGTATGCCTTGACCCGCCTCGCTGATGGCGCAGAGGAGCAGTTTGCGGACGAAGCCTCGCTATACGCGCGGCTGGGCATGGCTTGGATCCCGCCCGAGCTGCGCGAAGACCGCGGCGAGATCGAGGCTGCCCTGGCAGCCGGTCCAGGGGGGCAGGTCGTGCCTGACCTAGTGGCGCTGGCTGACTTGCGCGGCGACCTGCAAATGCACACCGCTTGGAGCGACGGCACTGGCGACGTGATGGGCATGGCGCGCGCAGCGATTGCGCTGGGCTACGAGTACATCCTGATCACCGATCACACGGCTGGGCTGGGCATTGCCAATGGCTTGACCCCAAGCCGCCTTGCTGACCAGCGCCGCGAGATCGACGCTGTGAACGCCCAGCTTCTCCGCGAGGGTGTGCGCTTCCGCGTGCTGCAGGGCGCTGAGGTCGAGGTGCGCAGCGATGGCAGCTTAGACCTGCCCGACGAAGCGTTAGCACAACTCGACTTGGTTCAGATCGCTCTTCATACTGGACTGAACCAACCGCGCGAAAAGATTACCGCGCGCGTGCTGCGCGCGCTGGAAAATCCCTTCGTGCACATCCTCGGTCACCCCAGCGGACGCCTGCTCAACGAGCGCGATGGGGCGGACTGCGACTGGGAGGCAGTCTTTCAGGCAGCCAAGGCGCGTGGCGTTGCCCTTGAGATCAACAGTGACCCCGCGCGGCTTGACTTGAGCGACGTGTTGGCGCGGCGGGCTGCCGAGCTCGGCTGCTGGCTGAGCATCAGCACGGACGCGCATGCCCCAGAGGGGCTGAGCAGCATCACCTACGGCATCACCGTTGCCCGTCGCGCTTGGGTGCCTGCGCGGCAGGTGATCAACACCTGGCCGCTGGAGCGACTGCTGGCTTGGGCAAGGCGCACACACACGTAAAAACAGGGGCACCTGCGCTGAGATGCCCCTGCCTCTCTGGGATGAATTGCCAGAGGACCTACTCCTCCTCTTCGGCTTCCTCCTTCTTGCCACGTTCGATGACCTCGACCTCGCCGGGCTCGACAGCGGCTTCCTCTTCAAGCTTCGCCTCGACGAAGCGGCTGACGCGCAGCACCTCGAGATCAGGGTCTTCCAAGAAACGTATGCCAGGGGGCACGATGATGTCCTTGACGCGCACGGCGTGGTCAATCTTCATTTGGCTGATGTCAATCGTCACCGACTCGATCAAATCTTGCGGCAGGCATTCGATTTCGAGCGTGTCGCGCTCTTGAATGAGCATGCCGATACCGCTCTTGACATCCTCAGGTTCACCGACGGTGAGGATGCGGACCGTAGCGGTGATCTTCTCGGTCAGTGAGACCTCGTAGAAGTCCACGTGCAAGATGTCGCGGCGGATTGGGTCACGTTGGACTTCACGGGTGAGCACCATGCGCGGCTGTGTCTCGCCGCCTACCCTGAGCGTGATCAACGTGTTGCGCCCTGCTTTGCGCAGCGTGTTGGTCAGCACGCGCGTGTCCAACTGGATCGGCAGGGGTGAGATGTGTCGCCCGTAGATGATCGCGGGTGTCTTGCCGCTGCGGCGAAGGGCATTCAGGCTGCGCCCGACCGCAGTGCGGACATCGGCGGAAAGCTCAATTGTCTCTGCCATTGGGGTTCTTTGTGCTCCCGAGTGAGGATTTGTCTGCAACTCAGCCGCCCATCGGGCAAACGCCCTACTCACGGTTGTGACAGCGATGACTTGGGAGTCTCGCGCCCTGCGGCTTGCAGCGTTCATTATATACCGGCAGATCCTCAAGAAG